>CAYTRH010000013.1:0-37325 GCA_964440155.1 uncultured Thiobacillus sp.
AGGCGGCGGTGGCGCCGATCAGCGGCGCGCCGCGCACGCGCATCGCGCGGATGGCCTGCGCGGCGTCGGCCTCGTCGCGCAGCCGGTGCCAGGCGAAGGCGTGCGGCAACAGGGTCTGGTCGATGATGGCCACCGCGTCGGCGTCGACGCGGATGGCGCGGGTGGGCTGGCCGTCGATCAACATGGTGAGCGTCGGTTCGGGTCTCGGAGCGGCGATGGTGGCGCAGGCGCGCGCGCTTTGCCAAGCGGGCATCGCGTCGACCATGCCGGCGGCATGGTGCTTACCACCTTTCGCATACAATCGCGCCCATGTCCCCGCTCGCGCCCGAATCCGTCCTGGCCACCGCGCTCAATGCGCTGCTGGCGCGCCAGCCGGCGGCGCGCGCGCGGCTGGCCCGCCATGTCGGCAAGACCGTGCGCCTGTCCCTGCCGCTGCTGACGCTGCAACTGACGATCGAGCGGGATGGCGAGGTCACCGCGTTCGCGGTTGCCGCCCAGGATGCGCTGCCGGCACTGACGCTGACGCCGACGCCGGCCAGCGTGCCGTCGTGGCTGGCCGGCGGCGCCACCGCCGACCTGTTCCACGTCGCCGGCGACGGTCTGTTCGCGGCCGACATCGCGCATGCCCTGGCCGATTTCGATTGGGTGCTGACCTTGCGGCCCCTGCTCGGCGATGTCGTCGCCAGCCGGGTGGATGGCTGGCTGCGCGCCAGTGACGACTGGCGACGGCATGCCGCCACGTCGATCGGCCGCAACGTCGCCGAGTACGCGGTGCATGAACGTGCGCTGCTGGTCGACCCGCCGGCGATCCACGCCTTCATCGCCGAAGTGGATCGCTTGCGCGAGGACGCGGACCGATTGGAGGCCCGGCTCGATGCGCTGAGCACGTCGTGGGGCGACTCGTGACGCCGCATGCCTGCGCCGTCTGAATCCGCTGCGCGATGTATTTCCTGCGCCTGCTCCGCATCTGGCTGACCGCGGCGCGCTATGGCCTGGACGAGTTCTTCCTCGGCCATGAGCGGGTCAAGCTGGTGCGCTGGCTGGTGCAGGCGCTGTTCTTCTGGCGTGACCTGTCGCGTCCGCGCGGTGAGCGATTGCGTCTGGCGTTGGAGTCGCTCGGGCCGATCTTCGTCAAGTTCGGCCAGATGCTGTCGACGCGGCGCGATCTGGTGCCGGCCGATATCGCCGACGAGCTGGCGCGCCTGCAGGACCGGGTACCGCCGGTGTCGAGCGAGCAGGCGCTGGCGGTGCTGCGCCGCGCCTATGGGCGCGAGGTCGGCGAGGTGTTCGCCGAGTTCGATGTGCAGCCGGTGGCTTCGGCCTCGGTGGCGCAGGTGCATCGCGCGCGCCTGAAGTCGGGCGAGCGGGTCGCGGTCAAGGTGTTGCGCCCCAACATCCAGGGCGTGATCGGCCATGACGTGCGTTTGCTGTATACCTTTGCCGGCTTGATCGAGTGGCTGTGGTGGGACGGCAAGCGCCTCAAGCCGCGCGAGGTGGTGCGCGAGTTCGCCAAACATCTGGACGACGAACTGGATCTGGTGCGCGAGGCCGCCAACGCCTCGCAACTGCGGCGCAATTTCCTCGATTCGCCGCTGTTGGGCGTGCCCGATGTGCACTGGGACTACTGCACCTCCGAGGTCATGGTGATGACCTGGATGGACGGCCTGCCCATCTCGCGCATGGACGAGCTGCGGCGGCGCGGCATCGACCTCAAGCGCCTGGCGCGCGTCGGCGTGGAGATCTTCTTCACCCAGGTGTTCCGCGACGGCTTCTTCCATGCCGACATGCACCCCGGCAACGTGCTGGTGACCGACCAAGGCAAGTACATCGCTTTGGACTTCGGCATCATGGGCACGCTCAACGAGGGCGACAAGAATTATCTGGCGCGCAACTTCCTCGCCTTCTTCCGCCGCGACTATCGCCAGGTGGCGCGCGCCCATCTGGAGGCCGGCTGGGTGCCGGCGGACACGCGCGCCGACGAGTTCGAGGCGGCGATCCGCGCGGTGTGTGAGCCGGTATTCGACCGGCCGTTGAAAGAGATCGCATTCGGCAAGGTGCTGTTGCGCCTGTTCCAGACCTCGCGCCGTTTCGGCATGGAGGTGCAGCCGCAACTGGTCATGCTGCAGAAGACGCTGCTCAATATCGAGGGGCTGGGGCGCGATCTGGATCCGGATCTGGACCTGTGGGCCACGGCCAAGCCGTTCCTGGAGCGCTGGATGAGCGAACAGGTGGGCTGGCGTGGCTGGGCACGCACCTTCCGCGACGAAATCCCCTACTGGGGCACGCTGCTGCCGCAGTTGCCGCGCCTGGCACACCAGGCGTTGCGCGGCGAACGCCTGCGCGTGCTGGAGGACGGCCTGGAACAGTTGCTGGCCCAGCAGCGCGCACGCAACCGCTGGCTGGCGGCGATCGTGCTGCTGCTGGCGGCGAGTCTGGCCTGGATGGTGCTGGGTGCCGGGTGATGCGCATCGCCACCGCGGGATCATGGAATCTTTCATGTCGTTCTGACGGATACACATCATGCTGATCGGCTTCGTCTTCCTCTATCTGGTCATTTCCATCGGCGTCGGCGTGTATGCCGCCACCAAGGTACGCAACACCGAGGACTATTACTCCGCCGGCCGCTCGCTGCCGATGATCGTGGTGGTGGCCATGGTGTTCGCCACCTGGTTCGGTGCCGAGACCGTGCTGGGCATTCCCGCCACCTTCCTGGACGAGAATCTCGGCGCCACCATTTCCGACCCGTTCGGCGCATCGCTGGCGCTGATCCTGTTCGGCCTGTTCATCGCCCGGCCGCTGTACCGCATGAAGTTGCTGACCATCGGCGACTTCTACCGCAAGCGCTTCAACCGCCAGGTGGAGGTGGCGATGTCGCTGGCCATCGCGCTGTCCTATCTCGGCTGGGTGTCGGCGCAGGTGGTCGCGCTCGGCTTGGTATTCAAGGTGCTGTCCGGCGGCGTCATCACCCAGGAACAGGGCATCCTGATCGGCGCCAGCGTGGTGCTGATCTATACGCTGTACGGCGGCATGTGGTCGGTGGCGGTGACCACCTTCCTGCAGATGACGGTGATCGTCGTCGGCCTGCTGTGGATCGGCGTGCTGGTCGGCGACATGCCGCAGATCGACGGCATCCGGCCGGTGATCGAACACGCCGCGGCGGCCGGCAAGTTCGAGTTCTGGCCGGCGCTGGAGTGGGCCGCCATCATCACCTTCATCGGGGGCCTGCTGACCATGGGCTTCGGTTCGGTGCCGCAGCAGGACGTGTTCCAACGCGCCAATACCTCCAAGAACGAGACCGTGGCGGTGTGGGGCACGGTGATCGGCGGCGTCGCCTACCTGCTGTTCGCCGCGGTGCCGCTGTACCTGACCTATGCCGCCACGCTGGTGGACCCGGTCACCAGCGCGGCGCTGCTGGAGGAGGATGCGCAACTGGTGTTGCCCACCTTCGTCAGCCAGCACCTGCCGCTGTATGCACAGATCGTGTTCTTCGGCGCGCTGCTGTCGGTGATCATGAGCACCGCATCCGGCACGCTGCTGGCACCGTCGGTGACCATCTCGGAGAACATCATCAAAGGCTTTCTGGACAAGGACACCCTGACCGACCGCCACTTCCTGATGATCACCCGCGTCGTGGTCGCGGTGTTCAGCGTCGGCGTGGTGCTGTACTCGCTGTGGGCGCTGCACAGCGAGGCAACCATCCACCAGATGGTGGAGAACGCCTACAAGGTCACGCTGGCCACCGCGTTCGTGCCGCTGGTCGCCGGCCTGTTCTGGAAGCGCGCCAACAACACCGGTGCGACCCTATCCATCCTGCTCGGTCTGGCAGTGTGGCTGGGGTTCGAGCTGGTGGCGGCGGACGGGCCGTTGCCGCCGCAGTTCGCCGGTTTCATCGCCAGCGCGCTGGGCATGGTGGCCGGGTCGCTCGCGGTCCGGCGCGCGACGTATTAACATGCGCCGGTTTTGACCGGCCCACAGCAGCGCCGACCCGCTCCACGCGCTCGCTTCCCGCCGGCTGGTCTGCTCCGCCCGAATTGGTGAACGTACTCGACGCTATTCCGATACCCGATGCCGGACATGCCTCCTCACGACAGTCCGCCTGAACAGGCTGCGCCGAAGTGCCCGTATTGCGGCAGCTACCGGGTACGTCCATCCAGCCGGCGCAGCAGCGGCAAGGCGCACGTGCGCTACCGCTGCGAGTCGTGCAAACGGCATTTCAAGACCGTGCCGGTACGCTGGCGCGCGATCATGCTGGTGGCGTCCGTGCTGCTGGTGGTTGCGCTGGTTTCCCTCGGCCTGTATCTGGGGCGCTCCTCGCCGCTCGACTATCCCGCGCAGACCGACACGCTGCACGACGATGTACTGGCCGGCAAACGTCAGGCGGCCGCGCGCGGCGACGTACAGGCGCAGTTCGATCTCGGTCAGGCGCTTTGGAAGCGCGGCGAATACAAGGATGCGCTGCCGTGGATCGAGCGTGCGGCGAAGGCCGGCCATGTCGACGCGGAATACCTGCTGGGCATGGCTTTCCTGACCGGGCGCGGCACGCTGCAAAACTACCGCGCCGCGTTGGAGCATTTCCAGACCTCGGCCAGGCATGGCCACATCGAAGGGCAGTATCAGCTCGGCCTGCTGTACCGCGAGGGATTGGCCGCGCAACGCGACAAGGAGTCCGCCTACCAGTGGCTCAACATCGCCGCAGCGCACGGGCACGAGGCGGCGCTGGCCGACCGCGACCGGCTGGCGCTGAACATGACCACGGAACAGATCACCCGCGCGCAGGAAGCGAGCGCGCGCGAGAGCGCTGCCATCACCGCCCGCCTGACCGGCAAGTCCATGGATCGTCCGGTGCCGGGTGGCCAGTGAACCGGCTCAGGATGCGAACAGGTGTTGCTCGATCAGCAGACACAGGATGTGGCCCAGCGCGATGTGGCCTTCCTGAATACGTGGCGTCGAAGTCGAAGGGACGCGCAGACAATGATCGCACCAGGGTGTCATGGCATCGCCTGCGCCTCCGGTGAGGCCGACGGTGACCAGGCCGCGTTCGCGTGCCGTGCGCAACGCCGCCAGCACGTTGGCGGAGCGACCGGACGTGGAGATGCCAAAGAACACGTCGCCGGCCGCGCCCACCGCCTCGACCTGGCGGGCGAAGATGCGTTCGAAGCCGTAATCGTTGCCGATGCCGGTGAGCACCGAGCTATCCGTGGTCAGCGCGAAGGCGGGCAGGCCAGGCCGGTCGAAGCTGAAGCGGCTGACGATCTCGGCGGCGAGGTGCTGCGAGTCCGCAGCACTGCCGCCGTTGCCGGCGAACAACAGTTTGCCGCCGTTGCGCAGGGCGCTGACGCAGGCCGAGGTGACCCGCGCCAGATCGGCGTGCAGGCTGGGGTCCTCGCTCATGGTCGCCAGCGTGCGCACGGTTTCGCGCAGTTGTTCGGCGATGGCGACGGAAACGGGATCTTGCATGAGGAACTCCAGGACCGTCCTCGGACGGTATCGTGCATACGGCGTAATCATCGCATGGCACGGATGTTTTGGCTGCGGCCGTTGCGTGCTGGTGCTGCGCGCCCCGATACTGGCGACTCACGATGCCAACGGCCGGACGGCTGCCGGCGCATGCAACTTTGCCTCGCTACCGATGCCATGACCACCGACCGTATGCACCCGGCTCTACGCCCGCTGGCCCCGCCGTTGCCGCGCTCGCGCGGAAACCGGCGGCCAGGCGGCGAGGAGCCCATCCGGTGATGAAATCGGCTTGGCGGGAACTGCCCCGGATCGTCCACGCCATGGCCAGCAACCTGCTGGCCGGGATGGCGCCATCGCTGTACGTGCGTCTGACCCGCCAGACCGGGCGCGGCGCGGGTGAGGAGGTGGCCGACGACATTGCCGGCTATTTCATGGATTCGTTTACGGATTATTTCGATCGCCTGGGCGTGCCGCGCGATGGTGTGGAGGAATGGCTGCACGGCAAGACGGCACTGGAGTACGGGCCGGGTGACGTGCCCGGTGTGGCCTTGCTGATGCTTGCACATGGTGCGGACAAGGTCTGGTGCGTCGATCGTTTTCCGCTGGTTCGTCTTTCGGACAAGAATGTCGACGTGCTGCGGCAACTGCTGGCGCGCCTGACGCCCGAGCAGGCCGCGCGTGCCGACGCCTGCTTCGTCCGACCTGGCGATCCGGCCTCGGGTTTGCGTGCCGACAAGGTGGAATACCTGGTGCGCGCGAGTGGCATGTCGGGACTGGTTGGGGCCGTCGACCTGGTCTATTCACGCGCGGTGCTGGAACACGTCAACGATCTCGATGCCACCTATGCGGACATGCATCGGGCGTTGCGTCCGGGTGGCGTTGCCATCCACCTGGTCGATCTGCGCAGTCACGGTCTGCATCGCAGTCATCCGCTGGATTTCCTGTGCTGGCCGGGGTGGTTGTGGAGTCTGATGTACGCTTACAAAGGGGTGCCGAACCGCTGGCGCCTGTCGCATCATCTGACCGCCGCACGGGCGGCGGCATTGCAAATGGACCCACCGTTGCCGACCGCCCGACTGGATGCGGCGTCGGTACAGGTGGTGCGGGCGTGCCTGGATCGGCGGTTCCGTGGTCTGAGCGACGATGATCTGGCGGTGCAGGGGTTCTGGCTGATCTGCCGGCCGCAGGATGGCCAGAAGGCCGGGGCAACGACATGAGGCCGACGGTCTGGATCGGACCGACAGCGCATACATGTACGGGCGGGCCGTCCCTTCCAACGGGTTGCCGACATGCGTGACATCGCCATTGCGCTGATCGTATTCGGCGCCATCCCATGGGCACTCACCCGGCCGTACATCGGCGTGTATCTGTGGTCGTGGATCAGCTACATGAATCCGCACAAGCTGGCCTACGGCTTCGCCGTGACCTTTCCCTGGGCCTATGTCATCGCCTTGGTCACTTTCGCCAGTCTGATCCTGTCCAAGGAGCGCAAGCGACTGCCGATCACCGCGGAGACGGTGATACTGGTGCTGTTCCTGATCTGGATGACGGTGACCACTTTCTTCGCCTTCCATCAGGAAGAGGCGTGGGCCCAGTGGGACAAGGTCATGAAGATCCAGTTGTTCACGCTGCTGACGCTGGCGGTGGTGAACACGCGCGAGCGCGTGGTATGGCTGGTCTGGGTTATCGTCCTGTCGCTCGGCTTCTACGGTCTCAAAGGTGGTCTGTTCACGCTGACTGGTGGTGGAGACTCGCGCGTTTGGGGGCCGGTGGGATCGTTCATCGCCGGCAACAATGAGCTGGGACTGGCGATGATCGTGACCATGCCGCTGATGTGGTATCTGCGCAGCCACACCGAGAACAAGTGGGTGCGTCACGGCATGATCGTGCTGATGGTGGCGACGCTGCTGGCCACCTTGGGCACTCATTCGCGCGGTGCCCTGGTGGGCCTGGCGGCGATGGGCGCCATGCTGTGGTGGAAGAGCCGGCAGAAGGTCGCCATGTTGATCCTGATCGTCATGGCCGTGCTGGTCGCCATCCCGTTCATGCCGCCCGAGTGGCACGAGCGCATGAGCACCATCAAGACCTACGAGGAAGATGCCTCGGCGATGGGGCGCATCAACGCCTGGCACATGGCCATCAACATGGCTTCCGACCGTCTGACCGGCGGCGGCTTCGAGCCGATCTCGCGCGCGGTGTACATGCGGTATGCGCCCGACCCGAACTACGTGGTGGATTTCCACAGCATCTACTTCGAGGTGCTCGGCGAGCACGGATTCATCGGCCTGATCCTGTTCCTGTCGCTGTTCACCGTGACCTGGTTCCGCTGCGGTAGCATCATTCGTGCCGCCAAGCACGATGAGTCGCTCAAGTGGGCGGGCGACCTCGCCGCCATGCTGCAGGTCAGCGTGGTCGGCTATGCCACGGCCGGGGCTTTCCTGGGCATGGCCTATTTCGATCTGCCGTACCACATCATGGCGATCGCGGTCATCATGTCGACGCTGATCAAACAGCCAACCCCGGTGATCAGCGCGCGCAGGAAGCGCACGGCGCCGGATGCCGGTCAACCCTGACACGGTGGCAAGCCGCTCGGCATTGGTGGTGCTGGGCATGCATCGCGGTGGCACCTCGGCCACCGCCGGCGCGTTGCGCTGCCTCGGGGTGCCTCTGGGTCGACGGCTGTATCGCGGTCATGCCGATGTCAATGCCAAAGGCTATTTCGAACATGCGGACATGGCCGACCTCAACGACGAGGCGCTGCTCGCGCTCGGTTCGGCCTGGGATGACATCCTGTTGCCGGTGGACGGCTGGTGGCAGGCCGAAGTGCTGCGCCCTTACGCCCGACGGCTGCGCGCACTGATGCGGCGCGATTTCGGCCACGAACCGTTGTGGGCGGTCAAGGATCCCAGGCTGTGCCGCCTGCTGCCATGGTGGCTGACGTCGTTGCGCGAGGAAGGGGTGACGGCTCGTTGCCTGATCGTGCTGCGCTCGCCCGAGGCGGTTTATCGTTCGCTGCACCGGCGTGACGGTTTTTCCCGCGATAAGGCTTACTGGCTGTGGTGTCTGCACTATCTGGAAGCGGAACGCTGGAGCCGCGATCAGGCTCGCGCGATCATCGACTACGATGACTTCTTGGAGGCACCCGGTGCCTGTCTGGCCGCGGCCGGCGCTCGCTTGGGCGTGACATTTCCAATCGCGCCGGAACCGGCTGCCGACTGCCTCGCGGCCTTCCTGTCGCGCGACCTGCGTCATCACCGGCGCGACACACCGCCCGACGCGGCCGGGCCGATCGTCGAGCTCGCCTGGGTGATCTACGCCCGATTGCGTGAGCTGTCTGCATCTGCGCATGCGGTTACGGAACTGCAATCCGCGCGCCAGCGCATGGCGCAGATGCAGCAGGCCGCCGACGCGTTGTGGCAGGAGCAGCTCGTGGCCCTGGGCGCGGCGTACGGCGAGGCCGCGCTGACCTTGCGCCGATTGGTGCGTTCGTGGTCATGGTACACCGGCAAACCGGTGCGCTTCCTGGAGCGCCTGCTGGGCCGCGACGTGTGATGTCCGCTGCGGAGGGTACCGTTAGCCGTGCCGGCCGAGGTGCCGCGCCGCGGGTATCCGTCATCATCCCGACCCATGACGGCGCGCGCCATATTGGCGAGACGCTGGACAGCGTGCTGGCGCAGACCTATCGCGACTTCGAGGTCGTGGTGGTGGATGACGGTTCGCGCGATCGGACGCGCGACATCGTCGCCGGCTATGGCCCGCCGGTACGTCTGATCGCCCAGCGCAATGCCGGTGTGTGCGCGGCGCGTAACCGCGGCCTGAGCGAGGCGCGCGGCGCGCTGATCTGCCTGCTCGACCATGACGACTACTGGTTTCCGGACAAGCTGGCGACCCAGGTGGCGAGCATGGACCGTTATGTCGATGTTGGCGTGGTGTTCGCGGCGTTCCTGCCCTGGCATGCGGACCCGGACGGCCGCTTTCCCGAGCCGGCCGGGTTCGTGCGCGACCAGCCGCCGGATGAGGTCGATGCACGTTTCTCCGGCTGGATCTACCACGAGTTCCTGCTCGACTGCTGGATGCTGACCAGCACCGCCATGTTCCGCGCCGAGGTGTTCGAACGGTGCGGCGGTTTCGACGAGAACCTGCCGTTCAGCGAGGATTGGGATCTTTGGCTGCGCATCGCGCGGGTCTATCCGTTTCTCATGCTCCGTCGCCCGAACACGCTGTACCGTCAGCATGTCGGCCAGGGCAACCGGGTGTTGCGCTTGCGCGACTACCGCAGCGAACTGCTGGAGCGTGCCGCGCGCGACTGGGGTTTGTGCAGCGCCGACGGGCGCTGTGTCGATGCGCGCCGGTTTCGGCGCACGCTGGCGCGATATCGCACCGAGTTCGCGCTGCAACACGTCGGCGCCGGCGACGCCAGCCTGGCCAGGCGCGCGCTGGTGCAGGCCTGGCGCACCCACCCGCGCGACCTCCGGCCGCTCGTCTACCTGCTGGCCAGTCTGGCGGGTTGGCGCCCGCGCTGGTCGGCGCCGACGTCATGAGCCTGCGACGCGCCGGTCGGGGATAGTCGGCATGTCGGGCCTGCGCCGAGCCATCGCCCTGTCCGGCGGCGAGAAGTATGTGACGCTGGCCATCCATTTCGTGTCCACCGTCATCGTCGCGCGCCTGCTCACGCCGGAGGAGATCGGCATCTACTCGGTGGGCGCGGCGGCCGTCGCCATCGCCAACGTGCTGCGCGATTTCGGTGTGACCACCTACCTGATCCAGGAGCCGGACATCGACCGGGTGCGGGTGCGCACCGCGTTCACCATCACCCTGGCCATCGGCTGGTCACTCGGCGGTGTGGTGTATCTGGCTGCGCCGGCGCTCGCCGGATTCTATGGCGAGAGCGGCGTCGAGGCCGTGCTGCACGTGATCGCGCTGAATTTCTTGCTGATCCCGTTCGGCAGCGTCGCGCTGGCGTTGCTGCGGCGGGACATGCGCTTCCAGCACATGTTCCGGGTGGGGGTGGCGAGCGCCCTGGCGCATGCCGTCGTGGTCGTCTCCCTGGCCCATGCCGGCTTGGGCTACATGAGCCTCGCCTGGGCGGCGGTCGCGGGCGTGCTGGTGCAGGTCGCCGGTGCGCTGTCCGCGACGCCGCAGCGCTTCGTCGGCATGCCCACGCTGCGAGAAGCGCGACGGGTACTGTCGTTCGGCGGGCGCATCGGTCTGGCCAACGTGACCAACGAAGTGGCCAACGCTGCGCCCGACCTGATACTCGGCCGTGTGCTCGGCTTCACCACCCTCGGCTATTTCAATCGTGCGCTGGGCTTCGTCCAGTTGTTCGAATATGCCGTGATCGACGCACTCAGGCCGGTATGGCTGCCGTATTTCTCCCGACAGCAGCGCGAAGGCGCCGATGTGCGTGCCGCCTATCTGCGCGCACTCGGCTACCTGTTGATCGTCGCCTGGCCGGCGCTCGCCACCATGGCCATGCTGGCGCCGGTGCTGATCGGTCTGCTGTACGGCGGCCAATGGGGACCGGCGGTGCCGATTGCCTACGTACTGGTGCTGGCCATCGCGGTGCGCGTGCCCGCCGTGCTCACCAACGCCGTGCTGACCGCCCGAGGGCTGGCGCCGCTGGTCCTGCGCATCGCCGCGGTTGCCGCCACGCTGAAGGTGCTGGCCCTGCTGCTCGGCGCGCCGCATGGCGTGATGGCGGCCGCGACCGGCTATGTCCTGGCGGAAGCGCTTACCAGCCTGATGACGCTGCGCTATGCCGCACACCGGCTGGGTTTCGCTGCCGGCACGCTGTGGCGTCCGATGCTGCACGCGGTCGGTGTCGCCGGTGGCGTCACCGGTGTGCTGGCGATCTACGTGTACAGCGGCCTGGTCGTGCTGGCGCTGGACACCGGGCTGCTCCATCTGCTGTTTTGCCTGGCGAGCGCGCTCGCCATCTGGTGCGCCGCACTGTATGTCCTCAGGCATCCTCTGTTGCTGGAGGCGGTGGACATGCTGCGCGGCAGGCTCCGCCGCTCCTGACCGCCGGCTGCGGTGATCCGTCGATCAGGAAGCGCCGCGCCGCGATGTCCGTTAGCATTGCGCCCCGACCGTATCCGTTCATGCGCGCATGCAGATCAAGACCTGGCTCAAGCAGCATTACATTCGTGCCTTCCGCAGCTACGGTAGCGCGCAACTGGCGCAGGCCCTGGCCGCTCTGGGGGTGCGCGCTGGCGACGTGCTGATGGTGCATTCCTCCTGGCTTCCGACCAACGGCTTCGTCGGGCGGCCGTTGGATTTCATCGATACGTTGAAGTCCGTGCTGGGCGCGGATGGCCTGCTGGCGATGACCTCGCTCACGTATCAGAACGAGAGTTCGGCTCAGTTCCTCGCCCGGGGTGAGGCGATGAACGTGCGGCGCAGCCCTTCGCGCATGGGTTTGTTGACCGAGGTGTTCCGGCGCGGCCGCGATACCCGGCGCAGCCTCAGTCCGACTCACCCGATCCTCGCTGCCGGGCCGCGTGCTGCGGAGTTCCTGCACGGCCATGAGCACTGTCTGAAACCATTCGGCGTGGACTCGCCGTTCGATCGGCTGCGTGCCTGGGGGGGCAAGATTCTCACCGTGGACGCGCCGTTTTCCACCATCACCTACACGCACTATCTGGAGGACAGCATCGCCGATACACTGCCGTTCCCGCTGTACGAGGCCGAACCGCTGCGCGGCGTGGTGATCGACTACGACGGCCGGCGCCTGGAAGTGCCGGTCAAGGTGTTGAGCGAGCATGCCAACCGTTTGCGCCGTGAACACCGTCTGGTCGAGCGGCTGCAACGCGCTGGCCTGATGCGCGCGCGGCGTGTCGGCAACACCCGTCTGATGCTGCTCGATGCGCAACTGATGGCGCAGGAACTGCACGCCTGGACGGCAGCCGGCGGCAAGCTGTTCGATACGCCCTGATGACACCGGCCCGCGTTGGCGTATCGACGCGCTGGACGCATGGACATCATGCGCTGTCACACGGCATCGTAAACTTACGTGCCGTGACCGGCGCGTTCGGCCAAGGCCGTCGTGGCGCGCCGTGATCCCGGCACGCGCCTCGCACGCCCGATCCCATCAGTCAGCCAACGGCGAAACGCATGAAGACACTGATCCAAACCGTGAAACAGAAAGGGCGCGTCCTGGCCGAGCAAAGTGGTTTGCTCGATCAGGCGCCGCAGGATGCACGGCGCCATCTGGATGCCGCCATCGACTGGTTGTGCCGCGCCCAGGATGCCACTGCCGATGGCGGTGTCGCCCAGACCTATCTGGTGCGCAGCGGACGTTGGGCGAACTCGTATCCGGAGACCACCGGCTACATCATTCCGACCTTCTACAGTTACGCCGCGCTCACCGGTGAACAGACGCCACGCGCGCGTGCCCGCCGCATGCTCGATTGGGAGTGCGACATCCAGCTTCCCGAGGGCGGCGTGCTGGCCGGCGCGTTGGGCGATTCCGACCAACCCACCATCTTCAATACCGGCCAGGTGCTGTTCGGCTGGGCGCGGGGCTTTGAGGAGGAGGGGGTGGAGCGTTATCGCGAGGCGGCGCTACGCGCCGCCAACTGGCTGTGCGACGTGCAGGACGAGGACGGCTGCTGGCGACGTTACGGCTCGCCCATGACCGGCAAGGCGGTCAATACCTACAACACGCGCAGCGCCTTCGGTCTGCTGCGCGTGCATGCCATCACCGGTGAGCAGCGGCTGTTGCGCGCCGCCGTGCGTAACGCCGAGTGGGCGTTGACCATGCAGCGCGACAATGGCTGGCTGGCAGAAAATTGCCTGCAGGACAACAACCAGCCGTTCACGCACACCATCGCTTACGCGATGCGCGGCCTGCTGGAGATCGGCACCTACGCGCAGCGCGAGGACATCCTCGCGGCGGCGCGGCGCATGGCGGACGCACTGGTCGAGCGCCTGCCGGCGGATGGCCGTTTGCCTGGGCGGTTCGACCAGGATTGGCGCCCGACGGTGAAATGGTCCTGTCTGACCGGCGACTGCCAGCTCGCCATCAACTGGGCGCGTCTGCACCAGATCACCGGCGAGGCGCGTTACCGCGAGGCCGTGCAGCGCATCCTCGGCTTCGTCAAGCGCACGCACAGGCTGGACGGAAAACCCGCCGAGCGGGGCGGCATCAAGGGCTCGCATCCGGTCAACGGCGGTTACCATCCGTGGCAGTACCCCAACTGGGCCGCCAAGTTCTTCGCCGACGCACTGATGCTGGAGCTGACCCTGGCGCAGCCGGCGGGCGCGGCCACCACCTGGAGATTCACCAATGACGGCTGATGTCCTCGCCCTGCTGCGTTGCCCGCGCGATGGCAGCCGCCTGCTGCCGCGCGCGGATGGCGCTCTGGTTTCCGAACGCTGCGGACATGTCTATCCGGTGATCGCCGGCATCTACGATTTCCGCCTGTTCGATCCGCCCTACATGACGCGCGAGGCGGAGAACCGCCTCGCCCTGGCCATCGACGAGGCCGCCGGGCGCATGGACCACGCCGCGTTGGTGCGCCATTTCGAGAGCGAGCTGGCACCCGACGGCCACGACACCCAGGCGGTCGAAAAACACATTCGCCATCGCATCGCGTTGCGCGAGCGTGCGCCCAGGCGCTTGCTCGACATGCTGGCCATGGCCGGATGTGCGGTGCCGCGCGATGGCATTGCACTGGACCTGGGCTGCGGCTCGGGCGAAGCCATGGCCACCTTGGTGGCACAGGGGGCACGACGCGTGGTCGGGGTCGACATTTCCCTGATCGAGCTGGTGCTGGCCAAGAAACTGTTGCAGGAGACCGGCTTGGAAGCGCTGCTCATCGCCGGGTGCGCGGAGGCTCTGCCATTCGCCGACGCCAGTTTCGACTTCGTGTACTCGCCGGACGTCATCGAACACGTATCGAGTCAGCCGGATTATCTGGGCGAGGCCCATCGCGTGCTGCGCGACCAAGGGGTGTTCCTGCTCAACTCGCCCAACCGCTATTCCGTGGTGTGCCCGGAGCCGCATGTCGGCATCTGGTTTCTCACGTTCCTGCCGCGCCCGTTGATCGATCCGGTCTGCCGTCTGGCCGGCAAGGGGCGCTATGTCGGCAAGCGCCTGGTATCTCTGCCCGAACTGCGTGCACTGGTGCGCGACCGGTTTCGCGAGGTGCGCATCCGCAGCCGTGAGGCGAATCCGCAAGCCCGATCGCTGCCCGGCCGGCTGTTTTATGCCCTGAGACCCTACTCCGAGCGGGCTTTCGCGTATATTGCCGATCAGCATGTCGTGCTCGCGCGCAAGTAGTTCCAGCGCGCATCGTCACCATCGATCAACCGACGTCTGCCCACAGGCCCACGCCGCATGAAACAGCACGAACAGGTCAGGTGCTTGCTGGTGGCGAATATCTTTGCGCCGATCAACGGCGGTTCCGCCATCGTCTACGAGAGCCTGGCGCGTTTCGCCGAACCGGGCAGTATCAGCATCCTCGCACCCTGGAAGCACTATCAGACCCGGGAGGAGATCGACGGCTGGCGTGAGCACGATGCCAGCGTCGACTACGCCGTCTACCGCATCGAACTGCTGCGGCCGCCGGTGATGCCGATTCCACCCAGGCATCCGCTGGAGTCCGCGTGGCGCGTGCTGACCATCGATCTGCCCATCTACCTCAAGGTGCTGATGCGGGTTGCCGCCATCATCCGCCGGGAACGCATCAATCTGCTGTGCATCGGTGAACTCGCCTCCAGTACCTGGATCGGCGGCCTGTGCAAGCGCGTGTTCGGCATTCCCTACATCAATTACATCCACGGGGAGGAGATCACCGTCGACATGCCCTATCGCCGCTTCGGCCGCAAGCGGCGCAAATATCTGCACGAGGCGGACGGTGTGGTGGCGGTGAGCGAGTTCACCGCGCATGCCTTGGAGGATTTGATGGGCGTTGCCCGCGACAAGATCCGGTTGATCCACAATGGCGTCGATGTCCAGCGTTTCACGCCCAGCGCCGTGCATGACGACATTCTCGCGCGCCATGGCTTGCACGGGCGGCGCGTCATCCTGTCGGTGGGCCGCCTGGTGGCGCGCAAGGGTTTCGATCGCATGATCGAAGCGATGCCGGCCGTGTTGGCGCAGTGTCCGGACGCGCACTATGTGCTGGTGGGAGACGGCGAGTACCGCGCCACTCTGGAAACGCTGGTCGACCGTGTCGGCGTGCGCGAGCGGGTCACTTTCGCCGGCAGTGTGTCCGTGGCCGATCTGCCGCGCTATTACCAGAGCTGCGACCTGTTCGTCATGCCCAATAGGCGTATGCCGGATGGCGATACCGAGGGCTTCGGCCTGGTATTCCTGGAAGCCAATGCCTGCCACAAGGCCGTGGTCGGCGGGCGTGCGGGTGGCGCGGTCGAGGCGGTGCGTGATGGCGAGAATGGCCTGCTGGTGGACGGTGACGATCCGGCGCAGATCGCCCGGGCGGTGGTGCGCATCCTCACCGACGACGCGTTGCGGCGGTCGCTGGAGGACCGCGGGCTGGAACGTGCGCGGGCGTCGAGCTGGCAGGTCCAGGCGCAACGCTTTCACGCCTTTTGCCAGGAAATCGTCGATGCGCGGGGGGGCGGGTGAGCGCGCCGGACAAGACACTGCTGGTGGTGGCGGGCGAGTTCCCGCCGCTCAAGACCATAGGCCGCATCCGCACCGTCAAGTTCGTCGAGCACCTGCGCCAGCATGGCTGGCATAGCATCGTGCTGACACTGGAGCCGTCCGGCAGTGAGCCGAACTACGACCCGTCGCTGTTGGGAGAGATCGCCGCAGGTACCGAAGTGGTGCGTCTGCCCATGATCGATCTGGAAGAGCGAATCGCGTTGACCGTCAAGCGTCTGCTCGGGCGGCCGGCGCAGCCGGGTTCCGTGGCGAGCGGCACGGCTTCGTCCGCCGCCGTTCCCCATGCGCCTGCGGCGCCCGGCGCCACCAGCAAGGGCTGGCTGGACCGTGCGCACGACCTCACCCGCCACCTGCTGAAGCACTACGTCTACCTGCCGGACAACTACCGCGCCTGGGCGCACGCGGCGTTGCGCGAGGCACGGCGCATCGTCGCCAGCCGCCGCATCGACGCCGTATACACCACGCTGCCGCCGTTCAGCTCCGCCTGGGTGGGTTATCACCTGCGCGGCGAACGGCGCATCCCCTGGCTGGTCGACTACCGCGATCTATGGTACGGCGACGTGCTGCGCGAATGGCTGCCACAGTGGCGGCAGAAGTTGGAACTGCGCATGGAACGGCGGCTGTTGCGGCGCGCGGATGTGATCATCACCGTGTCGGAACCCAAGACCGCCTACATGCGCAAGTTGCATCCCACGCTCGGCGCGCGCTGGGAAACGCTGACCAACGGCTACGACACCGACATCTACGCCGACCGCCAGCGCAGTCGCCCGGCGGACGACGGCCGCATCGAATTCGTGTTCACCGGCCGTCTGTTCAAGAATCGCCGTGGCTATCCGTTCGCGGAGGCGCTCGGACGCATCGCCCGCCGCGCCCCGGATCTGGTCGCGCCGGTACGGGTGCGCATCCTCGGCGGTGTGGCACCCGAGATTCGCGCGCGTTACGACCAGATCCTGCGGCAATACGGTATCGGCGAGCACTTCGAATTCCCCGGTGACGTCAGCTATCAGGCGGCCATGGACGCCCAGGTCAATTGCGACTACCTGCTGCTGATCGTCGATACCGGTGAGACCTCCGACGGCGTGATCCCCGGCAAGCTATTCGAGTACGTCGCCGCGCAGCGGCCGATCTTCGCGCTGTGCGATCGCGGCGTCACCCAGGACATCATCGAGCACGCACGGATAGGCGTGGTGGTGCCGGCAGAGGATGTGGATGCGTGCGAGCGGGCGCTGGAGGATGTGTTGCGGCGGGCGGCTGCGCCGGCGCTGGAACCCGATCGCGAGTATCTCGAACAGTTCGATCGACGGGTGATTTCGGCTCGCTTCGCCGGGCTGCTGAACGAATTGGCGGGCAAGGCCGGTTGAGTCCGGTGCCTTGGTGCACGGGCTGTGCAAAAACCAAACCGCCGGGCCATGCTTTCCGGGGAGTGCTCGGGCTGGCGTTAAATGGAGTTGTCGCATGGATGAATCGGTGACGGGCGTTACTTCGGCGCGATGCCGGAAGACTCTGACGCTCCTGACGGTTGCGCTCAATTGCCGGGATTTGTTCGTAAAAACGGCAGAAAGTTTGCCGTCCACGCTTCCCGCGGGGATCCACTGGATCGTGGTCGATGGTGGGTCGACCGACGGAACGGCGGAGCAAATACGTCTGGATGCCAGGGTGACGCGCAGCATCAGCGAACCGGATAACGGTGTCTACGACGCTTACAACAAGGCGTTAGATATGGCGGACACGGATTACGTGTCTTACCTCAATTGCGGCGACACGTTGGCCAGCGAGGCGATCCAGGCGCTCGATCGTGCGCTGGATGCCGGGGACGCGTCATCCATGCCCGTGCATTGCTTCTCAGTGCGGATGTGCAGTGACCGTGGTTTCGTCTGGCGGCCGCTTCCTGACGAATTACACGAACGCATGAGCGTGCCGACGCCCGGCGTGCTCTTTCCGCGCGCTGCACTGGTGGCGGCCGGCGGCTTCGATCCTGGCTTGCGTATCGCGTCGGATTATGAGGCGTTGCTGAAGCTGCAAACGGGTGGTAATCGGTTCGTGGTCCATGACGCCGTGTTGGTCGATTACCTTGGTGGCGGCTTGTCGACGCACTATGACACTTTGGGGTTCTTCGAAGAGTGTGTGGTGCAGTTGAGGAACAAGGTGGCTGATCGGGATCAGGTGCTGTTGCGCGCTGCACGCCATGCTGTGAGTGATATCAATCTGGACGCCATTCCGTATGCCCGGTGGAAGTGGGCGATGAACTTCGCAAAAAAATTGCTCTACTGAACGGGCCGAATGCCTGAATGCATTATTCATATTGGCTGGGCTTAATGAATCCTGGATATTCCGTCATTGGGTTTACGAGGTGAGCGTTGTTGTTCACGCCGTCCACGCTTTTATGTATTTTCTGGTATAGAGTCGAAATAAGCTGGTGATCGCGGCTTGGTGGCTTACAGAGACCATGTCTGCTGCTCAAATAATATGACGGCGCAGGAATTCTCATGTTGATGCGGCTCGATCATCTACCACACCTGAAGTATAAGCCCGAGATCGATGGTCTGAGGGCGGTGGCCGTGCTTGCGGTGATCTTGTTTCATGCTGGTGTTGATCTGCCAGGTGGTTTTGTTGGTGTTGATATCTTCTATGTCATTTCTGGTTTTTTGATCACCAAGATCATTGTGATTGCGCTTCATCAAGGGTCGTTTTCCTTCGTGGAGTTCTATGCGCGCAGGGTCAAGCGATTGCTTCCGGCCGCGCTACTTATGATGCTTGTTACGCTGGCATTCGGTTATTGGATGCTCGCTCCAGACAAGTATGTTGAATTGGCCAAGGCTACGATATACGCCAGTCTGTTTCTCGCCAACGTCTGGTTTTCAATGCGCTCCGGCTATTTCGACCAGTCTACCGAAATCTCGCCACTGGTGCATATGTGGTCGCTGGCTGTCGAAGAGCAGTTTTATCTGCTCTTTCCCCTATTGCTGGTGCTGAGCTATCGAGTTCTGCGTTTGCGTGGTATTTTTATTTTGACGGCGATGGTGTTTGTCTTTTCTTTGTCGCTGAGTGTGTTGGCGAGTAGTCGTTACCCAAACTTTTCATTTTATCTATTGCCGACACGGGCATGGGAGTTGGCTGTAGGTGGGATGTTGGTTTTTTTGTCATTGGGGCGTTGTCGCAATGCTGCTGTATCCAACGTGTCATTTCTTGTCGGAAGCGCGCTTATTGTTTATGGGTTGCTCTTCGTTGGCCCTGATCAACCGTATCCCGGATGGCGCGCGCTCTTCCCGGTAATTGGGGCGGCACTGTTGATTGTGTCGGTGCATTCCGGAGAAACCATCGGCACGCGGCTGCTGAAGTGGCCCCCGCTGGTTCTGATCGGCAAATTTTCGTATTCTGCGTATCTGTGGCACTGGCCGATCGTGGTCTATTACCGAATTTATGTTTCCGAACGTGAGTTTGCCCAGTACGAGGTCGCGGCGTTGGTATTGGTGAGTATTGGCGCCGGCTATCTGTCTTGGCGGTTCGTCGAGGAGAAGTTTCGCTATTGGCGGCAGTTACCCCTTCGAACGCTGGCAATTGGCAATTTGGCGATGGCCTGCACGGTCGTGGCAGCACTCGTTGTTCATGCCGCACATGGGTTCCCTACGCGCTTTACAGACTCAGCTAAAGCCATCAGCGACGCAAAGGCGATGTGGAGCTGGTCTTGTACCGAAGAGCGTCGGTTGTTTCCGGGGCTCGATCAGTCTTTCTGCGTCGTGGGCGAGCCGTGGGACGGCGCTCGTGTAAAGGGACTGATTTGGGGAGATAGCCACTCGCTACACTGGGCCCCAGTGTTCCACCAACTGGCTCGCGACCGCGGTATGTCGTTGATCATTGCCCCAGAGAATTGTCCACCCTACCTGGGCAGCGGGGATGTGCGTGAAGATTATCCCCGGTTCCCGCGTTTTACCGAGGACTGCACGCTCCGCCATCGTCTCACCTTGGCGTGGCTTGCGGATAACTCCGATGTTAGGTTGATCGTGATGGCAGCGGCTTGGTCAGGGCACGTGCGGATGCTGTACACGGACGACGTTCGGGATAATCTACAGGCATCCGCAGAACTGACTGAACGCTCCGGGGCTGTTGGGGCTGTGTTGAGCGCGCAGGCCTTGAGGGCAACGTTGGCTAGTATCGATCTGAAAAATCGGCATGTGCTGCTACTCGGAGAGGTGCCACGCCCGAATCGCAATCTTAACGACTGCGCCTTGGCTGAACTCGGGTTGCTGCTGCGCGCTACCTGTGAACATCCATATCGCAATCTGGATGCGGAGCAGATTCGGGAATGGCACCGTCACAGTGACCAAGCGTTATCCGAAGTCGCATCGTCCTTCACCCAGGTTGACGTAATACTACCCGTGTTGGTCATGTGTGCGGAAAGACACTGCCCGACCTACCTTAACGGGGAGTTGCTATACATGGATGGCAATCACGTACGGCGCAATCTGTCCCCGGAGACGATTCGCCAGCTCGCCGAGACGCTGGGCCTGTCCACTTATCTAGAGCGTTTCTGACCACGCCAAAGGCCGGGAAATAACTCCGGCTGCCTTGCGACAAACGGAGCGAATCAAGATGGTTATCGGCTAATTCATTCGTCCGAGCAGTCATGATCCCGTGGCGCGCTCCTGAACAGAAGTGCATGTCTGGTCTAGGCCGCTGGAGTTCGACAGTTAACTCGATAAACCCATGATTTCGTTAACCGTGTACTGTCCCGCCGTTGTTTCTACTTGGCCCCACTCGTCCAAGGCGTTCGACCGTCCAAACCGTCGGGGCCGCGTCATTGACCGATCACGGAGCTGTGTGCCGAGATGAGCATCGTTCTTAAAGTCTTGAAAAGATTCCGACGTTACGGGAATCGCGTCAAGTGGGGCGTGGTGAATGGACGATTGCCACGCGCCAAAGATGGTAGTCGGCTACTCCATCTCGGGTGTGGGACGATCGATGCCGAGGGATTCGTCAACATCGATGCCCGCGCATTGCCCCACGTGCACTTCGTCGTGAAGGAACTGGCCGAGGTCAAGTTCATTCCGCCTGGATCCTTCGATCTCGTGTACATGTCGCATGTCCTCGAACACGTGCCGCATCAGGCCGTTGTTTCCGTCCTCGAGGTCGTTCATGGGATATTGCGGCCAGGGGGTGTTTGCCGGGTGGCCGTGCCCGATTTCGATGCGCTGGTGCGCATCTATGAGGCCGACGGCCGCAGCTTGGAACGCATCATCTTCCCACTCTTCGGGGGGCAGGATTACCCGTACAACTTTCACTATGCAGTCTTCAATGAGGCCTGGCTCACGGGTCTGTTCAGGATGGCCGGCTTTAGTGAGGTGCGGTGGTGGGATCCCGACACCTGTGATCACCACGCGTTCACAGATGCCTCTTCACTCAAGGTCACGGTGGCTGGTAAAGCCTACCCAATCAGCCTGAATCTCGAAGCCATGAAGTGAGCCTTGATCCTGAGTTACCACCAATACATGACACCCATGGATGTTTCGTCGGCGCCATTTGGTATCGCAGGATGCCGCGCCGTCCCCGTTCCTCACCGCTGAGCGCGGTGGCGCCGAGGGGCGGAGCCACCGTCGGTTACCAGATCCTGAGGTTGTCCGTGTCAAAGGTGTAGCCGCCATTGACGTTGATCTGGGTGAGCGAGCCATGGGTTCCGTCTGTGAACTGCACGTCGTGCAACGGCGTGGCCGTCAGATCATCGGTACGGCCGGCATAGACCCGGGCGCGCAGATGGTCGCCCTGGCGCGTGAGGCGTAGGGTATACCACGAGCCCAACGTCATGCCCGCGATACCGGAAGCGCTGCGCGCCAATTCGGTCGTGACCCATGCATCACGGCGTTCCAGGATCAAGCGACCCGATGGGTAGCCGAGGCTGATGCCGTAACCGTTGCCGTTTGCATCGGTGAGCGAGTAGCGCAACGCCGATCCGCCCGTGGTGTCGACCTTGCGTGTATGCAGGATCAGATCGAAATCCTGCGCCGGCATGGCCAGCGATGCCATACCACCATTGGGGTCGTTCAATGTCGACTTGCGCAGCACCCAGCCCACGCTCTGATCGTACACCACGGCAACCTCGCCTTTGCGCAGGTTTTTCCATGGACCGAGCGAGCCTCGCTCGAAGTCGTCGTCGAACAGGAGCGGGGCGTTTGGGGGTGGTGAGGGCAGTTGTTTGATGCGCAGGTTGTCCGTGTCGTAGTCATAGCCACCGTTGACGCTGACGCGACTGGCCAAGAGGTGTGTGGCGTCATGGGCGAACACCGTCACATGTGGCGCGCTGGCGTCGACGTCCGGTCGATCGAGAAAGAGATCGGCCCGCAGCATCCCGCCCTGGCGCGTGAGGCGTAGCGTGTACCAACGTCCGATCCCGGTTCCGCCGGCGATGCCGCTGCTGCTGCGGGCGAGTTCGGTCGTTTTCCAGCCATCCCGGCGCTCGATGATGATGCGCCCGTTACCGGAACTCAGGTAGATGCCGTAGCCGTTGCCGAGCGCATCCGTCACGCTGTAACGCAGCGTGCCGCCGCCGGCGTCGCTGGCTTTGCGTGCATGCAGCACCATCTCATAGTTACCCACCGGCAAGGACAACTCGGCCCAGCCGCCATGAGGGTCGTTGTTGGTGGTCTTGCGCAGCGCACGGTTGCCGTCGCCGTCCTCGATCAGCGTGACTTGACCATTGCGCAACCGGGTCCAAGGCGATAGCGTGCCATCCTGAAAGTCGTCCGCGAACACGATGTCGTTGGCCGTAGTGGTTATGGTCAACTCCAGCGACACCCGTCCCTGCGCGGCGTCGACTACGTCGACGGTGAAGCTCTGTGTATCCGCGATGGTCGGCATGCCTCGAATCTCGCCGCTGAGGCCGTCCAGTATCAGCCCCTCCGGCAGGCGCCCCTGGCTGATTTGCCAGTTATAAGGCGGCACACCGCCCTGTGCCTGTAGTTGTGCCCTGTACGGTCGCCCGACTTCGCCGGTGGGCAAGGCATGATCGGACAATGCCGGTTTGTAAACCCAGATGTCACCTCTGATCGGGTGATACAGGCCGATGAACACATCCCATTCGGCGATGTATTTCCATTTTCCAGCCGTGCCGGTCCAAGTGTAGTAACCGCCCCCCGAGAGGACGCTATCAGCGATACGATCCGGGTAAGGGTTGTTCGTGATCGGTGGCGTAAGGCGCTTGAGGATCCAATGTCCAGTGGCCAGATCGTCCGGTGCCTTCAGTTCCCATAGCTCGTTCGTGCCCTCCCACAGCAGAAAGCGGTCGCGTGGTGGGTCGTATTCCAATCCGAAGCGGTCGCCGAGGGTTGGCCAGGTCCAGGATCCGAACGCAAACGTTCCCTCCTCTGATGCATCAGCGTAAACGATGCGGCTATTGAAGACCTTGCCAAGTGCGACACCCGGTGAACTCAGGTCGTAGTAGACGAAATCGGAGCCGCGCAACTCCACCCAGAGCCTTCTTTCCGGATTGAAAGTACCTGCCCCATGCGGGTGCAGACCCCCATTGAACCTGCCCACCAGTTCATAGGTATCCTGGCTGGGGTCGTCCAGCGAACGGATCGTGTAGCGCCACAGTCCACCCGTTCCAGCGAGGTACAGGACGTCTTGGCCATTTTCATCTGCGTAGGCCGCGAAATTGGTCGCGAATATGCGGTCGCTACCCGCCGGTATGCCCTGGGGCCAGCTATCGCGGTTCTGCCACATGCCGCCGCCCTGGATGGCATTGGCTGGATACTCGGCTGAAACGATGTGGCTGCCATCCAGACCTCCCGTCTTCCACGGGTCGGCTTTGGACGGATCCCACAGATACGGACCGGTCCAACGTCGTGTACCGTTGTCGTCGTAACGATCGGCGCCATATCCGCCCTGGTTGTATTGCGGGCCGCCGAAGACCACGAACCGGTCCAGTCGCGGCAGGAACATGTTGCCGTCGTAGGTGTGCATGGATATCGGCGAATGCATCGGACCGTCGATGGTCTCGAAACGGGCGTGCACGTTGGGGTCGGCGACGACGGAACTCGACAACGATCCGCGACTCCACAGTCCGGTTTCCGAGTTCCACAGGTAAACCTCGTTGCCATGGTAATTGGCGTGGCCCCCCCCCCACAGGATGATATTGCCACGGTTACTGTCCCAGGCGAACGAGCTCCAGGCCTCGATGACTGCCTTGGTGTGATAGGGCGTCAGTCCGCCGGGTGCCCAGGCGTCGACAAAGCGGTTCACGTTGAGCTTGACCCAACTGTTGGGAGGCGCATCGATGACGGCCTGCGGCACAGGCGCGGAGGCGTTGACCATCGGCGCTCGCAGAAATGCTGCGGCTGCCAGTGCCCAAAATAATCGGTGGCTGGTGGTGATCATAGTGGCCTCGAACAGATCGCTTGGGGATAAGGAGCGCAATGGCTTGACACTTTGGTGTTTCTGTGTTTCGCAGACGCGCCGGTATATACAGTCAGCCTAGGCAACAGGAGCAGGGGTTTCAACCTACCGACCAGCAATTCAAGTGCCAGATGGGTACGCCAAGAACTGCTTGGTACGACGGCTGCTCAGGGACCAGCCTTTCCGCGTCAGCGCTGCTGAAACGAGGCCAGAACATCCATCAAGGACCCACGGCCAGCCGCGATGATGGTTCCGCGGCCACGACGAAAAATCGACGGCATCTCCCGGGATGCCGCTGGTAAGTCAGGCCGCGCTTCTCCCGATTCGGCTTGGATTCAACGCAGTCTCGCGTAGGCCAGGCGGAAGGCTGACCGAACCTCGCTGGCAATCGGATGGGCGGTCGCGAAGATCAACAGCAACCAAACGAGGCAAGCCGTGATCGCATAAAGTCCCGCGATCAGCCAGGCCAAGGGTTCGCTACCGTTCCAGAGGGAGTTGAAGAGGTACGACACGGGCAGGAATGCCAGGGCGATGACTGCCGACTTCCACGTGGCGCCGATCAGATCCAGCAAGCCGATCCTGAGCGTGTCGTAGGCAAGCCGGTAACTGATCACGCCGTAACCAGCCATGATGACGATGGTGGCGCCGGCGATGGCTTCCAGTCCGTATGGGGCAAGCAACACGAACGCGCCGTAGGTGGGCAGCAGAAGCGACACGCGTACCGCGATCAGCCGTCCCAGCTTGCCGGTGGCGATGAACGTGTGCTCGATCCCGAACGTGCAGGTCTGCAATGATCCCGTAACGGCCAGCAGTGAGACCACCATAGCCGCAGATGTCCACTGCGGACCGAACAGTGCCATGAGGAAAGGTTCGGCGAGAAACCAAAGCGTGGCGTATACCGGCCAGGCAATGACGGTGACGTAGCTGATAGCTTTCAGGAAGAACGCGCCGACCTCGTTTCCGGCGCGCACTTCTTTGGCGATGGCCGGGGTGAGCACGGAGCCCAGTCCGTCCAATATGGTGGAGGTGAACAATGTGACGGTGGACACGGCCTTGCCATACAGGCCGACGGCATCGAAGCTGATGGTACGCGCCAAGGTGAAGTCCGGCGCCCGCACCGTCACTTCCCCGATCAGCGCGGCGGTGGTGGCGGCGCCGCCAAAGCGGACGATGTGGCCTGCGGAGCGCAGTGACGGACGGTAATAGTGTCGATTGCCCGCCATGCGGATGACGCCGAGCACCGATGTCGCAGTGCCGGCCACCGCGCCGTAGGCCAGGCTGATGAAGCCGAGACCGGACCAGGCCAGTGCGATGGAGGTGATCGCGGAGACCATGGCGCTCAACAAGCCGATCTTGGCGATGGCGCCGAACCACATGTCGCGTTTCATGATCGCCATCAGCGTCGAACTGATCGGTACCAACAGGAAGTTGATGGCCAGCACATAGATGACCAGACGCACCCCGGGCTCACCATAGAACTCTGCCAGCAGCGGCGCGGACAGCACCAGCACGGCACCCAGCGAGAGCGAGATGAGCGCGGAGATGGTCAGCGCGCTGCGGATCGTGTCGAGGGGGATCTCCCGTGCCTGGATCAGGTAATTGCTGACGCCGAAGTCGCGAAACGTCTGAAACAGCCCAGCCGCGGCGATGCCGACGGAAAAGATGCCGATTTCTCCCGGGGTCAGGATGCGCGCAAGGATCATGGACGAGACGATGGTGATGACCATGGCGCCATAGCGCTCGCCGATGGCGAACAAGGCGGATCTTCTCGCGTTACCCATCAGCCCCACCCGGCTTCGTCACTTGCCAGCTGGACGCGGGGCAGGCGCTCCGTGCACCGGGATCGGCGCGCATCGTTCGGCACGATCAAGTCAAGCACCCGGCGTAGATGCGTGCATAGTCGCGTGCCATGATCTGTGCGCTGTAACCGTTGCGCACGTGCTCGTGGAGGCTGTTGCCCAATCGTTGTCTCAGCTCGGGATCGCCCGCCAACAAGCAAACGGCGCGTGCCAGATCGGCGGGATTGCCGGTATCGCACAACAGGCCGTTGTCCATGTCGATGATCAGTTCGCGGAACGACGGTATGGTGTTGCAGATCACCGCTGCCCGTGCCGCGCCAGCCTCGAGCAGCGCATAGGAAAAGCCTTCACGGTGGGAGGGGAGGATCATCAGCGTCGCCGCGCGCATGAGCGAGAACGTCGCCGCCCGCGACATCTGTCCAGGCAGATGCACGCGCCCGGATAGGCCGTAGGTACGGATGAGTTCCTGGTAACGCGGCTGCAGTTCACCTTCGCCGACGATCACCAGATGCAGGTCGGGGTCATGGGCAAGAACCTGCGGCCAAGCATGCAACGCCGACTCATGACCTTTGTAGGGATCGAACGAACCGACCATGATGGCATAGCGCCGGGGGAGGCCGCTTTCGCTGGGCGCCGGAACGCGGGGGGCATCGATCGCGATGTCATCGAATTCGAGGCCGTTATGGACACACTCGATGTCGTGCAGGTCAGGAATCTGCTGACGTGCCACATCGATCAACCAGCGCGACACGGTGGTGACCCCGCAGGCGCCGCGCAGTGCGAAGCGGGCCAGCGTGCGCGACAGCCGGTTCAACTGACCGAGGGTGACGATGTCGCTGCCGTGCAACGTGACGATGTACCTGGGGCCGCCCAGCCAGCGAAGCAGCCTGAAGTAATACAGGTAGTCTTTGGCTAGGTGCGCGTGGATGAGGTCGATCCGCTCCCGGCGCAGCATGCTGCGCAACCGCGCCAGGGTCAACGGCATCTCGGCCAGCCATCCCAGCAACGCAGCGACCGGCCGGTGCGGATCCTGGGGCAGGCGCAGGCGCAGGGAATACACGGCAACCCCCGACTCGTCGCGGTGTCCGAGCGTTGCCTGCGGCCAATCCCCGGGAATGAACACGGAGACCTCGTGGCCGGCCAGGCGCAACCGGCCGGTGAGGTTGACCACCATGGTATCCACGCCGCCCTTGATCTCGGGATAGCGCAACGGCGTGATTTGCAGAATCCGCATGTTCGGGCGGCGGGTCAGGGGCAGAATCGACAGAAAGGATTGGCCGCGGGGGGCTTACCATCCTGCGCGCCGGTCGGTGGCGCGCTTTCCGGCCCACGCGGCCGGGGCTGCTCGCGCACCGGTTCGCGTTCGGGCTGTTCCACCGCATCGCCGGTGACCGGCGGCGTTGCCGGAGCCGGGCTGGGTACCGGAGCGGCCGGCGGGGTCGGGGGCTGCGGTGCCGGTTCGATCGGTTCGGGAAACGGCGGCTTGCCGCCAAGTTCCAGATAGCGTTGCCGCAGGCCGCGCGAATTGGGGTTGTGACGCAGCCCGGCCGTGGCGTACTCCATGGCCTTGGCCTTGTCGCCGAGGTCGCCGAACAGGCGGGACAGTTCGAGGTAGGGAGATGCGACCTTCGGCGCCAGCGCGATGGCCTGCAGGTAATCCTTCACCGCCTCGGCACGCTGTTTGCGATCCGCGTATGCCCTCGCCCGCTCCAGATAGACCTGGCCCACCATCGGCGCATCCGGCTGCGAGTGTCGGATCACGTAGTTGGCCTCGTCGATGATTTCCGTCAGCAGGAAAGCCTTCTTCGCCTGGTCACGCTCGGCAAAGTAGCGGCTGCGCAGCACGGGAATCCGGCAGTAGTGGTGCAAGCCGCCGATACCCCGTGTGATCCCACGTTCCTGGGGCGACAAATGCGAGCCATGGGTCAGATCGGGTGACAGGTGGGTGGCGAATTTCTGGCAGAAGGAAGGCAGCATCGCGTATTCCGACGGGCTCACCTTGCCGACGTGGTAGAGCTCCGTGGCCGCCGCGCGCAGGGAAACCAGGGTCAGGGCAACGGTCAGGGCGATCAGTGCAGTGTCGGGTATCTTCATGTCGGCGGGTCTTTGTCGGTTCGCTGGGGGATTGCGCCAGGCAGGCGCAGTATCCAGATTGCAGTTTCCTCGGCAACCCGTTCGCGCCATGCGGCACTGGAAAAGGTGTGATCCGCATCGGCAATCTCGACATGATGCAGCGAAAGCCGCCGCATGGTGTCCTGCCAGGCGCGTCCGCCATGCCGAAGGTTGTTGAACTCCTGCGCGGTCAGGTCATTGCCGCTCAGGATCAGCAGGGTCTCGCCCGCGTACCGATCGAGCGCCCGTCGCATGCGTTCGGCGAGCTGCGCATCCGACGGTGCTTCGGTGGGGCTGGCACGGTCTGCTGTCGGCACCGCGCTGCCGACCTGCTGTGCGGGCGAGGTACGCCGGATGCAGGCGTCGACGACCGTGTGCGCGAGTGATGCGACGGATTGCAGCACGTTGACCTTGCCTGTCATCAGCGAGCGCCAGAACCGGGGATCGGTAAGCCGGCCGACATAGTAATGCTGCAGCAGCGCATGGGCGTGCGCCTGTGTATCCTGCACCCAGGGATTGAGCAGGACGATGCCCGCCACCCTGTGGTCCTGCCCGGCATACAGCGCGGCTGCCGTGGCGCCGTCGCACAGCCCCCAGAGGACGACCCGGCGCAGATGCGGAACGGCCCGGGTCAGCGCGTCCACCGCGCTGCGCACGTCGTCCGTAATGGCTTCGAAGCCGCGCGTGTCGCCCTCGCTATCGCCCATGCCGCGGTAATCGAAACGCAGCGAGGGGATGCCGCGGTCCGCCAAATGGCGCGCCAGCAGGGTGAACTGGCGATGGCTGCCGGCACGGTACTGCGGGCCGCCGACGATGATCGCCACGCCGATGTCGCCGCCCGCGTAGCCGGCGGTCGGCAGGCAGGCGATGCCCACCAGGCGTTCCCCGTGGCACGGGATCACGAGCGGCTGGTCGAGGTAGGGCATGGGTTCGTCAGCGTCCCGGCGCAGGCCATGGTCACTTCCAGCAGCCGGGGGCAGACCTCGATCTCCTGTGTCTGCCAGAACTCGGCGCAGTCGACCACTTTGCCAGTCGCTGCGGTCCGTTGCCGCCAAGACTGCAACAACTGTTGCACGGACGGAGAAAGCTCATCCCCAGGTTGCCGGCGGATCTCCAGCACCGCCGTGGGGGCGAGCGGGTGTATGGAGGGCAGACGGATCCGGTCGATGGCCTGAGCCAGCCTGGCGTCGAGGCGGTTGCCGGCGATCTCCACGGCCTCACCGTCAGCCAGGCGGTCGCGCAAGGACTGGGTGGTCTCGCCGGCTGGATTGCGCAGCAGCATTTCGGCGGCCAGTTTCAGGCGCAGCAGGTGGTTGAGATAGCGTTCGCCGTTGATGATGGGCTGCCACAACAGCAGGCCATGTACGTCGTCGTGGCGCGCGCTCAATGCCGCCGCCATGCTTGCGCCCAGGCGCAGGCCCCAGACCAGGATCGGACCTCGACAGCGGGTGCGCAGCGCGTCGAGCATCCGTCCGGCATCCTCCATCCAGATGTCCCAGCGCGCATCGCCGGCGTCGCCGGCGCTGTCGCCGCAGCCGAAGTGGTCATATTGCAGCACAGCCCAGCCGGCGGCGGCGAAGCGGCGTGCCTGCAACGCCGCCATGCGGCGCGACTTGTGCATTTCTTCGCCATAGGGGTGCAGGTAGAGGACGCCAGCGATGGGAGCGGCGAGCGCCGGTCCGATATACAGCGTGAACAACTCGCCCGCACTACCAGGCAGGTAGGCCGGCGTGAGATCGATGGGCGGCTCGGCAGGCATGGGTTCGTGGCGCGTTGCCCGAGCCCGGCGTCAGCCCGCCCGTGTCTTCTCCTCGACGAAACGCGTCAAGCTGCCGAGCGTCTCGAAGGTCTCGGCGCTGATCTCGTCGTCCATCACGGTGATGTCGAAGCGTTCTTCGAGCTGGGTGATCAGGCCGACCACGGCCATGGAGTCCAGTTCAGGCAGCGCGCCCAGCAGGGGCGTCGCGGCGGTCATGCCGTCGGCACGGGCGCCGAGGTTCAAAGTGGTGGCGATCAGGTTCCTGATGTCGTTCTCAAGCATGGGGCTTCCCGTTGTCACGCAAGGCGGGTTGGGCTGACGAGCGTGGCGGCGATGTTATCCTATCCATCATTGCATGTCCCGCTACCGCCTTGGCCGCCGATCCGTCCGTCCGGGAACCGTCGCAGATCGCCCGCACAACGGCGGCCGATCCAGCCATATACGCCGTCGCACGGACGGGTTGCCATGATGACTTCGCAGCCCTGGATGCAGCCTGGTTGCGCACGCCGCCGCAACCCTGCGATGGCTTTGATCGCTGCCTGCCCTGGTTTACGCATCTGGCACGAACCGCGCTGCCGGCGGATACCCGATTGCGTCTCTGGTGCTATCGCGACGGTGCTGGGGACGTGCTGTTGCCCATGGTCGAACCACGGCGTGGCTGGCGCTCGGGGCGGCGCATGCAGGCCCTGGCCAATTATTACACTGCGCTGTATGCGCCACTTTGGCGTGGCGCGGTACCCGCCGCGGCGTTCCCTGTGCTGTGCGCCGAGTGGGGCCACGCCAGGCCGCGTTGGGACGTGGTCGACATCCATCCGCTGGATCCGCAGACCGAGGACTTCGCCACGCTGATACCAGCGCTGCGCGCCGCCGGCTTCCTGCCCTACCGTTATTTCTGCTTCGGCAATTGGTATCTGCCCTGCCGGGGTCTGTCATTCGCGGCGTACTGGGCGGCGCGGCCGTCGACGCTGCGCAACACCCATCGGCGCAAGGCCAGGGCCTACGCGCGGGATGGACGAGGCCGTCTGGAGATCGTGTCGGGTGGCGATGCGCTGGAAGCCGCCCTTGACGCCTACGCGCACGTCTACGCGGCGAGCTGGAAGGTGCCCGAGCCCTATCCCGAGTTCATGCCCGGCCTCATCCGGCTGGCGGCGCGATCGGGCTGGCTGCGTCTGGGCGTGGCGTGGTACGACGATCAACCCGTGGCTGCTCAGGTCTGGCTGGTGACGGCGCGGCACGCCGCGATCTACAAGCTGGCTTACGACGAGCGCCATGCCGGCCTGTCGGCCGGCACGCTGTTGACCGCGCATCTGATGCAGCACGTTCTGGATGTGGACCAGGTCGACGAAGTCGATTACCTCATCGGCGACGAGCCTTACAAGCGTGACTGGATGAGCCACCGCCGTGAGCGTTGGGGCATCGTTGCCTACAATGCGCATACGTGGCGTGGTCGCCTGGGCGCGCTTCGGCAAGGTCTGGGCGAATGGCGTCGCCGCCGCACGGCCACCGCGTCACGGCGTGCCGACGAGCCGAGCTGCCCTCACCCTGGAGACTAGACTTTGACATCCCTGATACACCAACTGATCGAGGCGAGTGCGGCATCGACTCCGGCGGCGCAGGCCCTGCGCGACGGCGCTCGCGGGCTCGACTATGGGCAACTCGCCGACGAGACGCAGCGGGCGGCTCGGCTGTACCGGCAGATCGGCCTGGAGCGTTGGGAACGAGTGGCGGTCTACCTGGACAAGCGCCTGGAGACCGTGGTTGCCTTGTTCGGTGCGGCGGCCGCGGGTGGCGTGTTCGTGCCGGTCAATCCGTTGCTCAAACCCGAGCAGGTGGCGCACGTGCTCATCGACTGCAATGCGCGCATCCTGGTCACGTCTGCGGATCGGCTCGCCTCCCTTGCGCAGGTGTTGCCGCATTGCCGGGATCTGCGTGCGGTGGTGCTGGTGGGCGAGGCGGGCACCGGCGATATCACCGGCCTGCGTTTGGTCGGCTGGGCCGAGCGCGAACACGCCCCGGAGGTCGGCGCGCATCGGGTCATCGATCAGGACATGGCAGCCATACTCTATACCTCGGGCAGCACCGGCCGACCGAAAGGGGTGGTGCTGTCGCACCGCAACCTGGTGGCCGGCGCGGAAAGCGTCTCCAGCTATCTCGGCAACGACGCTAGCGATCGCATCCTGTGTGTGCTGCCGTTGTCGTTCGATTACGGCCTGTCGCAGCTCACCACCGCGTTCCGCGTCGGTGCCTGTGCGGTGCTGATGAATTACCTGCTGCCGCGCGACGTGATTCGTGCGGTGGAGCGCGAACGCATCACCGGGCTGGCTGCGGTGCCGCCGTTGTGGGTGCAACTGGCGCAACTGGAATGGCCCGAGACCGTGCGCGGGCATCTGCGCTACATCACCAACTCCGGTGGGCACATGCCGCGGACGACGTTGGCTGCGCTGCGCGCGAAGTTGCCTGACACGCGGCCGTTCCTGATGTATGGCCTGACCGAGGCGTTCCGCTCCACCTACCTGCCGCCGGAAGAAGTGGACCGCCGGCCGGACTCCATGGGCAAGGCCATACCCAATGCCGAGATCCTGGTGGTGCGCGAGGACGGTACGGCCTGTGCGCCCGGCGAGCCCGGGGAGCTGGTGCATCGCGGCATCCACGTCGCGCTGGGTTATTGGAACGATGCCGAGAAGACCGCCCAGCGTTACCGCCCCGTACCGGGACAATTGCCCGGCCTGGTCATTCCCGAGCTGGCGGTTTGGTCCGGCGATACCGTGCGCATGGACGAGGACGGCTATCTCTATTTCATCGGTCGGCGCGACGAGATGATCAAGACCTCCGGCTACCGCGTCAGTCCGTCGGAAGTCGAGGAAGTGGTGTACGGCAGCGGACTGGTGCACGAAGTGGCGGCCATCGGGGTCGCGCACCCGGTGCTCGGCCAAGCTATCGTGGTGGTGGTCCACGGCGGGGCCGACGGGGATGCGTCCCTGACCGAGCCGCTACTGCTGGCGTGCAAGCAAAAGCTGCCTGCCTTCATGGTGCCGGCGCGGGTGATCCAGCGTGGCGCGCCGCTGCCCCGCAACCCCAACGGCAAGATCGATCGCAAGCGCCTGGCGGAGGAACTGAGCGACCTGTTCGAGGAGCAGACATGAGCACGCCCCGGCATGCCCCGCATCCATTCGCCGTGGTCGGTGACGAGTTGGTGATCGGTGGCGTGCCGATCACCCGCTTGGCCGAGCGGGTCGGACGCACGCCGTTTTATGCCTATGACCGTGCCCTGATCAGCCACCGTGTCGCCGAGTTGCGCGCGGCGCTGCCACACGAGGTGCATCTGCATTACGCCATCAAGGCCAATCCCATGCCCGCCCTGGTGCAACACATGGCCGGCTTGGTCGATGGCTTCGACCTGGCCTCGGCGGGCGAGATGAAGATCGCGCTGGATACGGTCATGCCGCCCGACAAGATCAGTTTCGCCGGTCCGGGCAAGACCGAAGCCGAACTGCGGCGCGCAGCGGCGGCGGGCATCATCGTCAATGTCGAATCCGAGCGTGAGATGGAACGACTTGCCGCCATCGGCGCGCAACTGGGTCTGTGCCCCAGGGCGGCGGTGCGCGTCAATCCCGACTTCGAGCTGAAATCCTCCGGCATGAAGATGGGGGGCGGCCCCAAACAGTTCGGCGTCGATGCCGAACGCGTACCGGCCATGTTGGCGCGCATGCGCGATCTGCCGCTGACGTTCCACGGCTTTCACATCTTTTCCGGGTCGCAGAACCTCAAGGCCGAGGCGATCATGGAAGCGCAGCGCAACACCTTCGAACTGGCTCGCCGACTGGCCGCACACGCGCCCGCGCCGATTCGGCTGCTGAATCTGGGCGGCGGTTTCGGCATTCCCTACTTCCCGGGCGAGGAAAGGCTGGCGCTTGGCCGTATCGGCGAACACCTGGCCGAACTGCTGCCGGCGGCGCGCAAGGATTTCCCCGAGGCGGAGTTCGTCATCGAACTCGGCCGTTTTCTGGTCGGCGAGGCCGGCGTGTATGTCAGCCGGGTCATCGACCGCAAGGAGTCGCGCGGCCAGGTGTTCCTGATCACCGATGGCGGTCTGCATCATCACTTGTCAGCGTCCGGCAACTTCGGCCAGGTGATACGCAAGAACTACCCGGTGCTGGTCGGCAACCGCGTGCACGCGCCGGGCGAGGACATCGCCTCCGTCGTCGGGCCGCTATGCACGCCCCTCGACGTACTCGGCGACCGGATGGCGCTGGGGCACGCCCGGGTAGGCGATCTGATCGTCGTGCTGCAATCCGGCGCCTATGGCCTGAGTGCCAGTCCGACGGCCTTCCTCGGCCATCCGGCGCCGGAGGAAGTGCTGGTGTAGCGGGGTGGGGGATGGGTGTTGCGACGGTCCGTTCAGCCGCGATCAGACCGCCTTGCGCAGGTTGTTAAGCAACATCGGCACGAATCGTGGCGGCGGGCTCCAGGCCAGCGAACAGCGTGCCAGTTGGTAGGGATCGGTGTCGCGGGTGGAAACGCCGCATTGTGTCGATACCGCACCCTCCAGGCCGAGTGCCTCGACCACGCGGGCCTGTTCGCGCCGATAGTCCTTGTCCGGTCGGCCGTTGGGGTAGGCGAACACGCGCACGCGGGTGCCCAGTGCCTGTTCCAGCCAGCGGTTGCCGGCGACGATCTCCGCGCGCACCGCGTCGTCGTCGAAGCCGGTGAGGATGGGGTGGTGATGGGTATGGCCGCCGATCTCCATGCCGGCTGCGTGCAGTGCCCGCAGTTGATCGGTGGTCATCATCAGGTCGTCGGGTAGCGGCGCGTCGCTCACCAGCGCCGCCAGTTCGGCGACGATCTGTTCACGCCGCGGCGTCGGCAGGTATTTGACCCGCGGCAGGATGTGGCCGATGGCGGTCGCCTTGGCGGCAGGGCTGGATACGTCGTGTTCACCCAGATCGAGCCGGCGTAGATCGATATGTCCGCTGCGCGCGTGGCGGATCGCCTCGATCACCGTGTCGTTGAACATGCGGCCACCGTCGAGGTAGGCCGTGGCGATGAAAAAGGTGGCGTGCAGCCCATGTTTGCGCAGGATGGGCAGGGCCAGACGGTGGTTGTCGGCATAGCCGTCATCGAACGTGACGCACGCGGCGCGCGCGGGCAGGGTGCCCTGCTTCAGGCGGGCGATGGCTTCCGGCAGAGGCAGGACGTTGAACACCGATGCCAGTGCCGCCATCTGCGTGTCGAACACCTGTGCCGTGGCTTCGAACGGGAAGATCGGGTCGACTTCGTCGAGGATGCGGTGGTAGATGAGTATGGTCAGACGCGCGCGCGGGCCGGCCGGCGACAGGGTGCTGCCGATCGATCTGTAGATTGCGCCCAGCATGATGGCCGCGTTCCGTCCTTGTTGAGTCCCGTGCGTCGCATTTTGGGGGATGTGCGTCGCGGACGGTATCATTACGCCCTCGATTCGAACACCCCCGACATGCAGACCCTCTCCGTCGACCTGGGCGACCGCGCCTACCCCATCCACATCGGTCCCGGCCTGCTCGACCGGGCCGAGTTGGTGCTGCCGCATCTGGCGCGCAACCGCGTGTTCATCGTCACCAACACCACAGTCGGCCCGCTGTATCTGGACCGCTTCAGCGAGTGCCTGGTGCGCGCCGGCGTGCAGGCGGAGGCGGTGGTGCTGCCCGATGGCGAGGCGTACAAGAACTGGCAGACGCTGAACGACATCTTCGATGCCCTGCTGACCCATCGCGCCGAGCGCAAGACCACGTTGATTGCGCTGGGTGGCGGTGTGATCGGCGATCTGGCCGGCTTCGCCGCGGCCTGTTACCTGCGCGGCGTCCCGTTCGTGCAGGTGCCGACCACGTTGCTGGCACAGGTGGATTCGTCAGTGGGCGGCAAGACCGGCATCAACCATCCGCTGGGCAAGAACATGATCGGCGCGTTCTATCAGCCGCGTCTGGTGCTGGCCGATACCGCCACGCTGGATACGCTGCCGGATCGCGAGCTGTCGGCCGGGCTGGCGGAAGTGATCAAGTATGGGCTGATCCGCGACCTGCCCTTCCTCGAATGGCTGGAGGCGAACATGGATCGGCTGCTGGCACGCGATGCCGAGGCGCTGACCCATGCCATCCACCGCTCCTGCCAGAACAAGGCCGAGGTGGTGGCGGCGGACGAACGCGAGGCCGGCCAACGGGCGCTGCTCAATCTGGGCCATACCTTCGGCCATGCCATCGAGGCCGGCATGGGCTACGGCACCTGGCTGCACGGCGAGGGTGTGGCCGCCGGCACCGTGCTGGCGGCGCAGTTGTCGCGCCGTCTGGGGCTCTTGTCGGCGGCCGATGTCGCGCGCGTGATGGCCCTGTTCCGGCGCGCGCGCCTGCCGGTGCGCGCGCCTGCGCTGGGCTATGACGCCTACATGGCGCACATGGGCATCGACAAGAAGGTGGAGGACGGTCGTATCCGCTTCGTGCTGCTGCGCCGTCTGGGCGAAGCGTTCGTCAGCGCCGATCACGACACCGCGGCGTTGCGAGCGACGCTGACCGAGGATGTCGGCGCGGCCGACTGAGCGGCTGCCCGAGGTATCGACCGTGACCGAGCGCGCGCCTTACGCCGCGCATCCTGCACGTTCGCGTGGACGTCGCCACGCCGAACCGCCGGCCGCGCCGCGTTCCGAGTATCAGCGCGACCGCGACCGCATCGTGCATTCCACTGCGTTCCGCCGGCTGGAATACAAGACCCAGGTGTTCGTCAATCACGAGGGCGACCTGTTCCGCACGCGTCTGACGCACAGTCTGGAGGTGGCACAGATCGGCCGCACGCTGGCACGCATGCTGGGTCTGGACGAGGATCTGACCGAGACGCTGGCGCTGGCGCACGATCTCGGACATACGCCGTTCGGCCATGTCGGCCAGGACGTGCTCAATGCCTGCATGCGCGACCACGGCGGCTTCGAGCACAACCTGCAATCGTTGCGCGTGGTCGACGAGTTGGAACAGAAGTACGCCGAGTTCGACGGCCTCAATCTGACCTTCGAGGCGCGCGAGGGCATACTGAAGCACTGCTCGGCGCGCAACGCACGCGAACTGGGCGAGGTGGCACGCCGTTTCCTGGACGGCGGACAGCCGTCGCTGGAAGCGCAGATCACCAATCTGGCCGACGACGCCATCGTGGCTGTTGTAGGCGCTCG
>CAYTRH010000014.1:0-35826 GCA_964440155.1 uncultured Thiobacillus sp.
CGCACATCATCGCCCGCGTGCACAGCGAAGTGGAAGGCATCCTGCCGACCGCACCGGACGCCGGTGGCGGCGGACGCGACGCCGAGATCACCTCCACCCGTAGCTGACGCGCGCGCGGCCGATGCACGTCGATCCGCGTACCCTGGGCTGGCTGTCGCGCGCGCTCACGCACGAGATGAGCGCGTTGCAGCAGTATCTGGCGCAGAGCGTGCTCGCACGGCTGTGGGGTGACGCAGCGCTCGCCACCAAGCTGCGGCACGAGGCGCTGGAGGAAATGGAGCATGCCGAGCGCCTGATGGAACGGCTGATCCTGCTCGGCGTCGCGCCTTCCGCCGGCAATCTGCCGCCGGCGCGGCTGGGTCGCGGCGTCGATGACCTGCTCGCGGCCGATCGCCAACTGGAGATCGACGCCGTGCGCCTGTACCAGGAAGCCGCCGCGCATGCGCGCCGCATGCGTGACGGCGACAGCGTCGCGCTGCTGGAGGCGATTCTGGAAGAGGAGCGTGCCCACGTGCAGGAACTCGACGACATGCAGACGCAACGGATACAGCATGGCTGACACCCCGGCAGGCTGGGAAGCGCGCGGCAAGCCGCCGACGCTGTTTCGGCGCTTTGCATTCGCCCGCTACGGCGAGACGCGCGCCTTCCTGGACGCGCTCGCCGCGCTCAGCGAACAGACCGGGCTGCACCCGCAGAACATCAATTTCGGCGCCACCTACGTCAATGTCACGCTGGAGGGCGCGGGTGGTGGCGAACCGGGCGAAGCCGAGCTGGATTTCGCGCGCCGCGTCAACGCGCTGTATCCGCCTGCAGGTGACTGACGTGGCGACCCAGGTCACTGCCGTCATCAACCAGAAAGGCGGCGCCGGCAAGACCACGCTGGCCATGAATCTGGCCGCCGGTCTGGCGCGGCGGGCGCAGACCGTGGTGATCGATCTCGATCCGCAGGGTTCCTCGCTGCAATGGGCCAGTCAGGGCAGCGCGCCGTTCCCGGCCACGGTCAAGCAGATCAACGGCCGCTGGGATGCGCGCACGCTGCACCAGAACTACCGGGCCTATCGCCATATGGTGTTGGACTGCCCGCCTTCCCTCGATAGCCACGCCTCGCTGCAGGCGCTGCGCGCCTGCGACGTGGCGCTGATCCCGGTACTGCCATCGCCGGTCGACCTGTGGGCCAGTCTGCGCCTGCCGCGCGAGATCGAGGACGCGCGCAAGGACAACGCCAATCTGCGCGCATATCTGGTGCTCAACCAGCTCGAACCGAAGAGTGCCATTTCCGCCGCCATGCACGATGCCCTGGCCGAGTTCGGTGTGCCGGTGCTGAACGCGGCCATGCGTCGCCGCGCCGCCTATCGCGGTGCGGCGCTGGAGGGTGTATCGGTGTACCAGATGGGCAGTCGCGGCGCACAGGCGGCGGCTGAAATCGAAGCCATCATTAACGAGGTGATCGCATCATGACCAACGTCAAAGACAAGCTCTCCGCCAGCGTGCGTCAGGCCCGTGCCGCGCAGTCGCCCGCCGCCGCCGACGTCACCGCCGGCGAGACCGCGCCCGCCCAGCCGGCAGCGGAGAAGGCCACGGCAGCGAAGCCCGCGGCGACCCGCACCGCTGCGGCCCGAGGCACGGCCGCCAAGCCCGCCGCTTCCCGGCCCGAAGCCAGGAAACCGGCGACGCCCAAACCCGTGCCCGCCGCTGCCAGCGGCAACAGCGTGCGCGACAGCGCCGGCGAATTGTTTCCCGCACGCGTCTGGCCCGACTGAGTCGGAGCGGCCACCGCCGCGCCGACCTCGTCCCTTGATCCCATCACCCGGTAATCCGCCATGCGTAACGATCCCTTCCTGCGAACCTACTCCCCACGCCAGCAGGCGCTGGCGCGCGCTGCCGCCCAGCAATCCGCTTATGGTCCAACCGGTGCTGGCACGCGCGTCGCCGCCGACACCACGACCGCCGACGTGCTCACGCCCTACCTGGTGAAGAGCGAGCCCTACTACCGGCCGGTGGCGGACGAGGTGGAACTGTACGAAGCCGCCTACTCGGTGCGCATGCCGATGATGCTGAAGGGCCCCACCGGCTGCGGCAAGACGCGTTTCGTCGAATACATGGCGTGGAAGCTCGGCAAGCCGCTGATCACCGTCGCCTGCAACGAGGACATGACCGCCAGCGACCTGGTCGGCCGCTTCCTGCTCGATGCCAACGGCACCCGCTGGCAGGACGGTCCGCTCGCCGTCGCCGCCCGGCACGGCGCCATCTGCTACCTGGACGAGGTGGTGGAAGCACGCCAGGACACCACCGTGGTGATCCACCCGCTGACCGACGCGCGCCGCGTGCTGCCGCTGGAAAAGAAAGGCGAGCTGATCGAGGCCCACCCCGATTTCCAAATCGTCATTTCCTACAACCCCGGTTACCAATCGCTGATGAAGGATCTGAAGCAGTCCACCAAACAGCGTTTCGGCGCGCTGGACTTCAACTATCCGGAACACGACATCGAAGCCGAGATCGTCGCGCACGAATCCGGCGTGACGCTGGAGGTGGCCAAGAACCTGGTGCACATCGGTGAACGTGCGCGCAACCTCAAGGGCCATGGTTTGGATGAAGGGCTGTCCACGCGCATGCTGATCTATGCCGGCTCGCTGATCGCCAAGGGCGTGCCGCCGTTGGCTGCCTGCCGCGTCGCGCTGGTACGGCCGATCACCGACGACCCGGACATGCGCGACGCGCTGGATTCCGCAGTCACCACGTACTTCTGATTCAGGATACGGGTTACGGGTTACAGGATACGGTCGTCGTCCCGCGCTGCGACGCAGCGCGGGTTGACCGGAATCTGAAACCTGGACCCTGAACCCCGATGGCCATCCATCTCGAGGAATACCAGGAACTGCTGGACGACCTGCCGCACGATGCCCAGGACGTGCTGCGGGCGTCGTGGAACGAGGCCGCGCGCGCATTCTCGGCGCGGGGTCTGGACAACTACATCAAGGGCGCGGTGGCACTGCACCATCTCGGTCGGGGCGAGGAACTGGTGGTCACCTACCTGCAAGCCATGCCCGAGGTGGCACGCGCCATCGGCGAGGACGTGCTGCCCGAGGTGGTCAATTTCCTGCTCTCCATGGCGTCCAAGACTTCCGGACAGGTGCTGACGTTGATCGCCGGCACCGCACCGCTGGCAGCCGAGCGTCTGGGTGACGAGGATCTGTTCCGCAAGTACCTGAACGTACTGTCCATCATGCTGGCGCAGGCGCCACGCGGCCTGCGGCCGATGCTGGAGAACCTCGACCGACTGCTCACCCAGCTCACGCTCGGCGGCCTGCGCCGCTGGGTGCAATGGGGCGCGCAAGCCTACAAGGCGGATTTTGAAGGCCAACAGCGCTACTTCTCGTTGCAGAGCCCGGACGCGTTATCGGTGTTGCAATCGGAGCGCAAAGGCACGCTGTTCGTCGACGTGCAACGGCGCCTCAACATCTACCTGCGCGCCATGTGGGGGCGCGACTTCTTCCTGCGCCCCACCGCCGGCGACTACGAGAGCCGCGAGGGGCTCAAGCCCTACATCGCGCACTACCAGATCTATATCGCCGACGCCTACGACGATTTTCGCCCGCAGGGGCCGGACACGCCGCCCGAAGCGGTCATCCCCGGCCTGGAGATCTACCGCGCCGCCGCCAATCACTGCGCCGCGCATCTGGCGTTCACCGGCGCGCCGCTGTCCATGCAGATGCTCAACACCACGCAGATGGCCATCATCGAGACCATCGAGGACGCCCGCGTGGAGGAACTGGCCTGCCGCCAGTTCCCCAACATGCGCAACGCCTGGCTGGTCTTCCATCCGCCGTTGGCCCCGGCCGAGCCGCAGACGGTGGGCGATCTGCTCAACCGGCTGGCGCGTGCGCTGCTGGCGCAGGACGACCGCGATCCGCACCCCTGGGTGCGCAAGGGTGTCGAGTTGTTCCGCGCCGAACCGGATCTGTCCAGCAACCAGGTGAGCTGGAACATCGGCGTCGAACTGGCGCACCACCTTGGTCAGATGCCCCTACCGGAATACAACCCGCGCACCGACGGCCTGCGCGCGCTGTACCGCGACGACAACCGCACGGTATGGGAGTCCGAGGAGTACGACGAGCTGGAAGCACTGGAGGCCACCTGGCAACGCCAGCAGCAGGTGCGCAAGAAGGTCTCCGTGATGGAGATGGTCAACGAGGTGAACAACGAGTTCGCCGGCGACGACGCGGAAGAAATCTGGGTACTGGAAACCCCCTTCTGGCTCGACCAGGAAGGCAAGACCATCAACGAGATCGAGGGCCGGGAGCCGATCGCCGACCCGGTGCACTACCACGAATGGGACTACCAGATCCAGCTCGAACGGCCGAGCTGGGTCACCGTGCTGGAACGCCGTCCCAAGGCGGGCGACATCGAGGTGATCGAGCGGATCATCGACGACAACAAGCCGGTGATCTCGCGCCTGAAGTTCCTCATCGAGTCCATGATTCCGCAGGGCATGCAGCGCATCCGCCGGGTCGAGGACGGCGACGAACTGGACATCAACGCTGCGGTGCGCGCCATGATCGACATCCGCATGGGGCAGCAGCCGGACACGCGCATCATGATGCGCTACAAGCGCAACGTGCGCGATCTCGCAGTCATGGTACTGCTGGACATGTCGGAATCGTCCAACGACAAGGTGCGCGGCCAGGACTACAGCATCATGGACCTGACCCGCGCCGCCACCGTGCTGCTGTCCGACGCACTGGACCGCATCGGCGATCCGTTCGCGCTGCACGGCTTCTGCTCGGACGGCCGGCACGACGTGCACTACTATCGCTTCAAGGACTTCACCCAGCCCTACGACGACCTGGTCAAGGCGCGTCTGGCGGCGATGAAAGGTTCGTACTCCACGCGTATGGGTGCTGCGCTGCGCCACGCCGCCAGCCACCTGAAACAGCAGCCCAAGAACAAAAAGATCCTGTTCATCATCACCGACGGCGAACCGGCCGACAACGACGTGCGCGACCCGCAATACCTGCGCCACGACACCAAGCGCGCGGTGGAGGAACTGCAACGCGACGGCATCACCACCTACGCGCTGTCGCTCGACCCGCACGCCGACCAGTACGTGTCGCGCATCTTCGGCGTCAAGAACTTCACCGTGCTGGACCATGTCGAGCGCCTGCCGGAGAAACTGCCCATGCTGTACATGGGCCTGACGCGCTGAGCGCGGCTCAGGCGGCGGCTGGCCGGTCGTAACGCTCGGCCAGCGCGCGCAAGGCCAACTCCTTGCCGGGAAAGATGTTTTCCCGGCCGATCACCTCGTCCAGGCCGGCACGCTGCAACGCTTCCCGCACCTGTTTCTTCAGCCCGGACAGCATCAGCGTCACGCCTGCGGCGCGCAGATCCATGGCCAGCGCACGCAGCTTCTCCTCGCCGGTGGCATCCACCCGGTTGATGCTGTTGCCCAGCACCAGCACGGCGCGTGCCTTGGGGTACTGGCTGATGGCACGCATGACCGCCTGCTCGAAGAACGCCGAATTGATGAACACCAGCGATGCGTCGAAGCGCAGTACCACGTAATGCTCGCTGAGCGGCGGCAGGTCGTGCGTCGCAGCGCCCGCCAGCGTGCCGTCCGGGGTGCGTCCCAGCACCTCGCTGCGCGGCTGCATCACCCCGTGCAGGAACACCAGCACGGTCAGCACCACGCCCACCAGCACCCCGCTGGCCAGTTGCGGCGCCATCAGCAACGTCGCGGCAAAGGTGACCAGACCGGCGACGCCGTCGCTGCGCCGCACGCTCCAGGCATGGCGCAGGCTCTTGAAATCGATCAGACCGAACACCGCGCTCATGACGATGGCGGCCAGCACCGGCTGCGGCAGGTGATAGAAGTAGCGGGTCAGGAACAACATCACCAGCACCACGCCGAGCGCGCTGACGATGGCGTAGAAGCCGGTGCGCGCCCCGCTCCGCGCCGCCACCGCGGAGCGCGAGAACGAGCCGGACACCACATAGGACTGAAAGAAGCTGCCGACGATGTTGGCCAGCCCCTGCCCCACCAGCTCCTGATTGGGGTCGAGCTTCTCCCGGCTCTGCGCGGCCAGCGCGCGCGAGATCGAAGTCGCCTCCATGAAGCCGATCAACGCCATGATCAGCGCCGTGCCCAGCAGGCCGAACATGACCCCCGGATCCAGCGGCGGCATGGAGAAGCTGGGCAGGCCAGCCGGTATCGCACCGACCACCTGACCGCCGCCAGACAACAGGAACTGCGCATCGCGCGTGCCGACGAAGCGCCATGCGGTGGCGAACGGGCCGCGATCCGCCAGCGTCTCGTACACCACGGTTCCATCCGGCAAGCTGCGCGGCGTCAAGGCGTGGCGGTGCACGGCCACGCGCAGGCCGTAGAGCTGTTTCTTCAGGCTACGCACCTCGCCATCCAGCCTTAGTGCTTCGGCTTCCAGCGTATAGTCGTGGCGCTCCGCCTTGGCCAGCGTGGCGATGCGGCCCTGCACCGACTGCTGCGCGCGCTTCACCTGGGCGAGATTGCGTTCCAGATCGGCGTAACGCTGGAAATCGGCGCGCGCCGCCACGTCGACGATACGCGCCGGCTCCACCAGCGCGGTGCGCTCGAACCCCACCAGCGCGCTGATCACGGTGCCCACCACCACCACCAGCAACACCCCGGGCAGCTTCGGCCACCAGCGCGCCAGCAGTGACAACGCCACCAGCGTGCCGACACCGAACGCCACGGTCGGCCAATGCGCCTGCGGCAACTGCATGACCACGTGCCACAGGTCGCGCAGAAACACGTCCGAACGCGGCATGGGCACGTTGATGAAACTGTTGAGCAGCGACAAACCGATGATCAGCGCCGCCGCATTGGTGAAGCCGTTGATCACCGGGTGGGAGGCGAGATTGATCAACACCCCCATGCGCAGCAGGCCCAAGCCCAGGCGCATCACCCCCACCATCAACGCCAGGGTCATGGACAACTGGATGAACTCCGCGCTGCCGCGACTGGCGAGCGGTTCGATCGCCGCCGCCGACATCAGCGACAGCAGCGCCACCGGTCCGGTGTGCAGGAAGCGCGAGGCACCCCACATCGAAGCCACCATCACCGGCAGGAACGCGGCATACAGTCCGTAGACCACCGGCAACCCTGCCAGCGCGGCATAGGCCATGGACTGGGGTATCAGGATCAACGCGACGGTGATGCCGGCCAGCAGGTCGCCGCGCAGGCTTTCGCCGGTCATCGGAAACCAGCGCAGGAACGGCAGCAGACGTGTCAGCATGCAGGGACTCCAGGGAGAAACAAATTGACGATGGCCTGACGGCGCTGGCCACATCGCGTTCAGGCAACACGTGCCCGCGGCGATTGCGCATCGGCGGTCGCCGCCGGCGACACCGCTTCCTCGTGCGCCACCAGCACCACCGGCACCGGCATGATGCCGGCGCCGGGCGCGGTCTGGAGCAGATTATGGCCGAGGAAGCCCGCCTCGTTGCACACCAGGAAGGCCACCTCGGAACGCCGGCGCAGCGCGCGGGCCAACGCTGCGGGCGGCTCGCCGGTCAACAACTCCAGCCTTAGGTCGATGCCGGCGTCGGCGAGGAGACGCTGATAGGGGTGCAACAGGGCACGGGCGTCGGCCTCGCTCTGGAAAGTGAACACGGTCAAGTGGTGGCCCAACCGGGTACAGGTCTGTACCACGTAGTGCATCACCTCCGCCGGCAGGGTGCAGCCCAGATACAGGCCGGCACGCGCTTGCGTGGCCGCCTTCCGCGGGCTTGCCGGCGCCGCCTGCTGCGCTGGGACCGCTTGTGGCACGCCGGCCAGCACGTGATCCTTCTGTCGCCGCGACAGGTACTCGCCGGCGTCGGCGAGCGCAATCGCGTCCAGCATGCGTCGGATGTTTTCGGTCAGTTTCATGATGTGCTCCTCTGTGGTGATGACACGGCGAGTTAAATGCAAGCATCGTGCCTGTCCACAATCCATTTAATTTTCAATGTGTTGCGATCAAATCCGGGCGGCGCGTTTCATAACGCAACGTTTTTTCGCTGCAACGATGTTACACTCCGCAACACCCCGTTACAGGGACGCGACCCATGCCCAGCCTGCGCAACAAGATCCTGCACACCTATGCCTTCTCCAAGCTGGTACTGCTGGCGTTCGCGGTCGCCGTGTTTCTCGATCTGCGCTACCTGTATGGCCAGATCGAAGCCGGTCGCACCATTATCGATTTCCGCGAGACCGTGCTGGAAATGCGCCGCGACGAGAAGAACCTGTTCCTGTTCGGCGATCTGTCCAGCCTCGACCACCTGAGTGCGCAGGCCGACGCCGCCACCGACGCGCTGACGCACGACGCCGCCGCTTTCCAAGCCGTCGGCGGCAGCGACTGGCCGATGCGCATCGGCGCGCTGTTGTTGGACTATCGCACGGCCGCGCTCGGCTACCCTTTGTTGTCGGAAGCGGACAGGACGGCGGCACGCCAGCACATCCGAGCGCTCGGGCACGCGCTGACGGAAGCCTCGGACGCGCTGTCCCGCGACGAGCGCCGCATGCTCGCCGAGGCCATCCACCGCGCCGGCATGATGCTGTTGTTCGCGTTCATCGGCGTGGTCGGTCTGGGCATCGGCGGTGGTCTGTTCCTCGCGCACCGCGTGTTGCGCCCGCTGCGCGGTCTGCAAAGCGGGCTCATGGCCATCGATGCGGGGCAGTCGCAATCGCTGGCGCTGCCATCCCGGGACCAAGAAATCGTGTCCTTCGTTGCCGCCTTCAACGCCATGCTCAAACACATGCGGCAACAGCAGGACCAGGCCAGACGCAGGGAAAAGGCTGCGGCGCTGGGCGTGCTGGTGTCCGGCGTGGCGCATGAGCTGAACAACCCGCTGTCCAACATCTCCACCTCGGTGCAGTTGCTGATCGAGGAAGGCGATGCCGTCGACCACGACACGCGCGCGCACTGGCTGGCCCAGATCGATGGCGAGACCGAGCGCGCCCGACGCATCGTGCGGCGATTGCTGGACAGCGTGCGCCAGCGCGCCCCCCACCTGCGCCCGGAATGCCTGACCGAGCTGATCCGCTCCGCCCTGGTCCTGGCCCACGGCCAGTTGCCGGCGGGTGTCGCGGTGTGCGTGGCGGCCAGCGCCGACCTGACCATCCGGGTCGACCGCGACCGGCTGCAACAGGCGTTGATCAACCTGATCCGCAACGCCGCCGACGCCGGCGCGCGCCACATCACGCTCAGCGCCGCCCTGGACCGCTGGCACTCCGGGCTGGCCGAAGACGGATACCTGGAGGGCGATCCGGCCATGCTCGCGCAGTGCGAGCGCGCAGTGTGCATCAGCGTCGCCGACGACGGGCCGGGCATCGCCGCCGAGGTGCGCGACCACCTGTTCGAGCCATTCGTGACCACGCGCGCCGACGGCGAGGGCACCGGCCTCGGGCTCTATCTGGTCGCCGAGATCGTCGGCGAACATCGCGGCTGCATCGTGCTGCGCACCGGCGCCGGCGTCGGCACCCGCTTCGACATCTGGTTGCCGCTGGAGGAGGAAAGCACATGAACGCGCCCCACGTCCTGTTGATCGACGACGAAGCCATCGCACTGGCCAATCTAACCCACGTATTGCAGCGCGAGGGCTATCAGGTGACTGCCTGCAAGGACGGCCAATCCGGGCTGGCGGCATTGGCCGCGACCGACTTCGACCTGGTGCTGACCGACCTGAAGATGCCCGGCGTCGACGGCATGGACGTGCTGCGCACCGTGCGCGAGAGTCAGCCGGACCTGCCGGTCATCGTAATCACCGGCCATGCCACGCTCGATTCCGCCGTGGCGGCGATGAAGGCCGGCGCCTACCACTACATCGCCAAACCGTTCCGTCTGGACGAAGCGCGCGAAGTGGTGCGCGGCGCGCTGGAATACCGTCGCGTGCGCCGTGAGAATCGTGAACTGCGGCTGCGCGTCGAACAGTTGCGCAGCCCGCATACCCTGATCACCCAGGATCTGGGCATGCAGCGTCTGCTCGATACCGCGCGGCGCGTCGCCGGCACCGACAGTGCCGTGGTGATCCACGGCGAATCCGGCACCGGCAAGGAACTGCTGGCGCGTTACCTCCATCGCCACAGCCGGCGCGCGCAGGGGCCGTTCGTCGCCTTCAACTGCGGTGCATTGTCGGAGGATCTGGCGGCGAGCGAACTATTCGGCCACGAAAAGGGCGCGTTCACCGGCGCCCAGGCACGCAAGGCCGGTCTGTTCGAAGCGGCACAGGGCGGCACCTTGTTCCTCGACGAGGTAGCCGAGCTGCCGGCATCGATCCAGGTCAAACTGCTGCGCGTGCTACAGGAACGCGAAGTGCTGCGCGTCGGTGCGGTCCAGCCCTTCCCCATCGACGTGCGCGTGCTCGCCGCCAGCCATCGTGACCTCCAGGAAGCGGTCGATGCCGGCCGCTTGCGCAGCGATCTGTATTTCCGCCTCAACGTCGTCACGCTGTCGCTGCCGCCGCTGCGCGAGCGCCGGGACGACATCCCGCTGCTGGCCTACTACCTGTTGCGCAAGCACGCCACCACCATGGATCGGCCGACGCGTGAGATCAGCAGCGAAGCGATGCGCCGGCTGTGCGAATACGACTACCCGGGCAACGTGCGCGAACTGTCCAACTTCATCGAACGCGGCGTCGCGCTGTCGCAGGGCGAGACACTGGATGTCGACAGCCTGCCGCAGCACCTCGGCAAGCTGACCGTGCGCGTATTCACGCCGGAACTCGCCGCCACCCCGGCCACCCTGGAGGCGCAGGAAAAGGCCCACATCCTGCGCGCGCTGGAACTCGCCGGCGGCAACCGCAGCGAAGCGGCGCGCATGCTCGGCATCGACCGCGTGTCGCTGTGGCGTAAACTCAAACGGTTCGGCATGTAAACCGCCGCGTCCGCGCCGGGCACGAAAAAAAGTGCAGGGGCAATCCGACTACACGCGCGACGATCCCTCCGGCGGCCGCCTGACCACCCCGAGGATGGCCCGCAGCAACGCCAGCGGGTCGGGCGGACAGCCCGGCAGCTCGACATCCACCGGAATGACGTTGGCGATGCGGCCGCGCGAAGCATAGCTCTCGCCGAACAGGCCACCGTCGCAGGCGCAATCGCCCATGGCGATCACCCACTTGGGGTCAGGCGTCGCATCATGACTGCGTCGCAGCGCGGTTTCCAGATGCGCGCTGACCGGACCGGTGACCAGCAGCACGTCGACGTGGCGCGGACTGGCAGCGAAGCGGACACCCAAGCCCTCGATGTTGTAGTGCGGCCCGTTGAGCGCGTGGATCTCCAGCTCGCAGCCGTTGCACGAACCGGCGTCGACATGGCGGATCACCAGTGCGCGACCGAACACCTGGCGCAGCTCGTCGTGCAGACGCACAAACTCGGCTCGATCGTCGTCGGGCGCGGGCGGCGGCTCCGATACGATGCCGCTGCGCAGCATCTGGCGCAGTATCCGAAAGGTGGCCATGGTTACAGATCCTGCCCCGAGTAACTGAGGTTGAACGATTTGTTGATCAGCGGGAAGTCCGGCACGATGTTGCCAAGGATGGCCAGCTCCAGCAGCGGCCAGTTCTGCCACGACGGGTCATGCGGATGCACGCGCTCCAACCGGCCGTCGACGCCGATGCGTACAGCCACCAACACCGGGCCGCGCCAGCCTTCCACCCAACCCAAACCTTCGGCGACCCGGCCGTGCGCACAAACATCGGCGCGGCAGGATCCAGCCGGCAGGCGGTGAACGATCTCACCGATCAGGCGCAGCGACTCGGCCAGTTCCAGGAAGCGCAGCTCGACCCGGGCCGCCACGTCACCGCGACGCGCCGTGGCCATGCGCACGTCGAGTCGATCATACGGTGCATGGGCATACTGCACGCGAAGATCCCACGCCTGGCCGCTGGCACGCCCGGCCAGGCCGGCAAGCCCGAGGCGCGCAGCCAGCTCCGGGCGCACCGTGCCGGTGTGGGCGAAGCGGTCCTGCACACCAGCGTGTTCGTCGTAGAGGGCGCGCAGTCCGGCTACCTCGTCGTGCAGGCGGGCGCAGGCCACATACAGTTGGTCCAACGAGGGCGGATCGACCGCCACCCCGCCGGGCACGATGCGGTCGAACAGGTAACGGTGGCCGAACAACTTCGCGCTCAGGCGCAGCCAGTCTTCCTTCAGCCGCCAGAACTGGTTGAAGCCGAACGTCAGCGCCACGTCGTTGCCCAGGTAACCAAGGTCACCCAGGTGATTGGCCACCCGCTCCATTTCCAGCACCAGCGCGCGCAGCCATAGCGCACGCGCCGGCACGGACACATCCAGCGCGGCCTCCACCGCCCGACAATAGGCCCAGGCGTAAGCGCTGTGACTGTCACCCGATACCCGCCCGGCGAGCCGCGCGCCGGTGACCAGATCCATACCCTCGAAGCGCTTCTCGATACCCTTGTGTGTATAGCCCAGCCGCTCCTCCAACCTGAGCACCTTCTCGCCAACCACGGAGAAACGGAAGTGTCCCGGTTCGATCACGCCGGCATGGATCGGACCGACCGGGATCTCGTGTACGCCCTCGCCAGCCACGCGCACGAACGCGTAGGCGTCGTCGCCCCCGCCGCCGGATGCCGCCGCCGAGTCGAAATCCTTGCGCAGCGGGTAGACGTCGGCCGCCCAGGCGTCGTGACGCAGCCATTTGCGTGTGTCCTCGGCACCATCGGCGACGATGCCGAGCAGATCGCGGGTCGCGCGCTGCATGCGCCCGGCCTGCGGAAACAGCCCGGCCAGATCGGGATAGGTCGGCGTGTCGGGGCCAAGGGCACAGCGCGCCCATATTAGTCCGAGGCTGGACAGGAATACGGTGTCGAGTGCGAACCCGCCACCGGACGGACGCTCGTCGCTGCCCCACAACGCCAGCAACTGGCCGCCCTCGTCGCGGATTGCGCGCGCAAACGACGGCAGTCGTCCGGTCGAGAGCGAAATACGCCAGAGGGCATCCTCACCCTGCGGCGTCAAGGTCAGTTCGAAGTCGCCCAGCTGCGTTTCCACCTCAGCCTCCCAGCAACAACGCGGCCGCTTGGCGATACCAGTCGGCCAGATAGGCGGGAATGAATAGCCCCAGCATCAGCACCAGGACCAGATGCATGAATACCGGCAGCATCGCCGGCTGGTGGGGCAGGCGGGGCAGCCCGGCCTCGCCGAAAACCATGGGCTGCACTTTGCCGAACATGCCGGCGAACGTCACGCCCAGCGCCAGCATCAGCAGCGGTGTCGCCCAGGGCTGCGCGTGCATGGTGGTGGTGATGATCAGGAACTCGCTGGCAAACACGCCGAACGGCGGCATGCCGAGGATGGCGACGGTGCCCAGCATCAGTCCCCAACCGATGGTCGGATGGCTGCCGACCAGGCCGCGGATGTCCGCCATGGTCTGCGTACCTGCGGCCTGCGTGGCATGCCCCACGGCAAAGAAGATGGCCGACTTGGTCAGCGAATGCATGGTCATGTGCAGCAGCGCTGCGAAGTTGGCGACGGCGCCACCCATGCCGAAGGCGAAGGTGATCAGCCCCATGTGTTCGATCGACGAGTACGCGAACAGGCGTTTGGCGTCGGTCTGACGTTTGATCAGAAACGCCGCGAGCAATACCGACAACAGGCCGAAGCCCATCATCAGGTTGCCGGCCAACGGCGTGCCCATGGCGCCGTCAACCAGCACCTTGCAGCGCATCACCGCATACAGCGCGACGTTCAACAACAACCCGGACAGCACCGCGGAAATCGGTGTAGGCCCCTCGGCATGCGCATCCGGCAGCCAGTTGTGCAGCGGCGCCAGGCCGACCTTGGTGCCGTAGCCGACCAATAGGAAGATGAAGGCCAGTTGCAGCACGGTCGGTTCCAGTTGCGCCTTGACGCCGTTCAGATGCGTCCACAGCAGCGCCGTACCACCCTCGCCCAACACCTTCTCGGCGGCGAAGTAGAGCAGTATGGTGCCGAACAACGCCAGCGCGATGCCCACACCGCATAGGATGAAGTACTTCCACGCCGCCTCCAGCGCCGCCCGGGTGCGGTACAGCGATACCAGCAGCACCGTAGCCAGCGTGGCACCCTCCATGGCCACCCAGAGGATGCCCATGTTGTTGGTGGTCAGCGCCACGAGCATGGTGCCGACGAAGATCTGGTAACTGGCGTGATACAGGCGCAGGCGGCCGGCACCGAGCCGGCCGTGATCTGCCTCGATGCGCATATAGGCGCGCGAGAACACCGCGGTGGTGAACGCCACGAAGCCGGTCAGTGCCACCAGGAAGACGTTGAACGGGTCGATGAAGAACCAGCCATGGCCACCGATCATCGCCGGCCCGTGCGCGATGACACGCAGGGTCAGGGCCACCGCCGCGATCAGCGTGGCCAGGCTGAACGCGGCATTGACTTCCGGCGCGCCGGCGCGATGCCCCCACAGGCCCAGAACCGCGCCGCCCGCGAACGGCAGACCCAGCAGCCAGTAGATCTCCATGTCAGCGCTCTTTCAGCTGTTCCATGTGTTTCAGATCCAGCGAATCGAAGGTCTGGCGAATATGGAAGAAGAAGATGCCCAGCACGAACAGCGCCACCAGCACGTCCAGCGCCACGCCCAGCTCGACCACCATGGGCATGCCGTAGGTGGCACTGGTGGCGGCGAAGAACAGCCCGTTCTCCATGGCGAGAAAGCCGATCACCTGCGGCATGGCCTTGCTGCGCGTGATCATCATCAGCAGGGCGAGCAGCACGCTGGCCAGCGCAATGCCCAGTGTCGAACGGGTGACCGTGCCGGCCATCTGGGCGATCGGCAAAGCCAGGTTGAAGGCGAAGATGACCAGCACGATGCCGATCAGCATGGTCGTCGGCACGTTGATCATCGGCTCTACCTCGCGATCCATTTGCAACCGCCGCACCAGACGGAAGAAGTACCACGGAATCACGATCACCTTCAGCAACAGCGTCAACGCCGCCGAGCCATACAGATGATGCTGGCCGGTAGACCAGGCGACGATGGCGGTGGAGGTGGCCAGCGCCACGCCTTGCCAGGCCAGCAGTGTGATCAGCGCGACGATGCGCCGCTGTGACAGCATGGCGAAGGCGATCAGCAGCAGCAGCGCGGCCAGCAGGTTGACGACCTGGAGGTGATACGTCAGCGCCATGGCGGGCCTCAGGCTTCCAGCAGGAAATGCACCAGCATGCCCAGCACCGCCAGCAGGAAGGCGGTGCCAAGGAACTCCGGCGCGCGGAACAGGCGCATCTTGGCGGACAGTGTCTCCAGCAGCGCCAGCGCGGCGCCGCCGACCAACAGCTTGGCTACCAGGGCGAGCAGCGCCCACGGCAGCGCCGCCAGATCGCCGCGTGGCGCGATGCCCCAGGGCAGGAACAGCGCGATACCGAGCGCGGAATAAGTGAACAGCTTCAGCGCCACAGCCCACTCGATCAGGGCCAGATGACGCCCGGAGTACTCCAGGATCATGGCCTCGTGGATCATGGTCAGCTCCAGGTGGGTGGTGGGGTTGTCCACCGGGATGCGCGCGTTCTCGGCGGTGGACAGCATCCAGAACGCCACTGCGGCGAATGCCATGCTCGGATAGAGCGCGAACTCCTGGTGCGCCAGCCGCTCGACGATGTGCGGCAACTCGGTGGACTGCGAGATCAGGCTGGCGGTGAAGAACACCATCAGCAATGCCGGTTCGGCCAGAAAGGCGACCAGCATCTCCCGGCGCGCGCCCAGGCTGCCGAAAGCGGTACCGACGTCCATGGCGGCAAGGGCCAGAAACACCCGCGCCAGCGCCAACAGCCCCACCAGTGCGATCACGTCCGCCGCCGGCGAGAACGGCAGATCGTTGGCCAGCGTGGGCACGATGCCAGCGCCCAGCGCCATGCAGGCGAAGACGATGTAGGGCGCAAATCGGAACAGCGAGGTCGCTTCGTGCGCCAGCACCACGTCCTTGTGCAACAGCTTGCGCAGCGCGTGGTAGGGTTGCAGCAGCGGCGGCGCCGAGCGGCCCAGCAGCCAGGCGCGGCATTGGTTCACCCACCCCACCAGCAGCGGCGCGAGCAGCAGGGCCAGCAGCGTTTGAGCCAGTTGCAGCAGGATGCCGGCGGTCATGGCGTCATCCGGTCACGAATACCAGCAGCACGATCAGCGTGGCGAAGCTGTAGATCAGGTACCACTGGATGCGGCCGTGCTGCAGCCGGCCGGCGCGCACGGACAGCCAGGCCACCGCCTCACCGACCGGCCGATAAAGCAGCAGCCACAGCCGGTCCCGGCTGTCACCGCGGTACACCGGGTGGCGGTCGAACGGGTCCGGTGTGTGCCGCTCGACCCGCATGAATGCACTGAAGATGTGGCGGATGGGCTGACCGAAGCCCTCGGCGCTGTCCTGCATGCGCGCATCCTGCTCGGGGTAGCCGCAATCCCACGGCGCGGCCCGGCGCACACGGCCGTGGAACAGACGCTTGACGCCGAAGAACACCGCCACGGTGACGGCCACGACCACGCCCAGGAACAGCAGCGGCGCATAGCTGGCGCGCTCGGCGGCAATCGGCGCGAGTAGCAGCGGGCTACCATCGTTGACCAGCGCCTGGCCGATCAACTGCCGCGTCACCGGCGCCAGTCCCTCGACCACGAAGGACGGAAACAGGCCCAGCAACACGCAGCCTGCGGCCAGCCAGAGCATACCCAGCCGCTCCGCACGGCCGGCATCGTGCGCCTGATGCAACGCGGTATCGCGTGGCCGGCCCAGAAATACCACACCGTAGAATTTGACCATGACATAGGCCGCCAGCGCCGCCGCCAGCACCACCACTGCCGCAGCCACCGGGATCACCATGTTCAGATACGGCCGGTCCAGACCCGGCGTGAGCAGGAATGCCTGCAACAACAGCCACTCCGACACGAAACCGTTGAGCGGCGGCAACCCGGCGATGGCCAACGCGCCGATCAGCGTCAGCCACGCCGTCCATGGCATGGTGCGGATCAACCCGCCCAGGCGCCCCATGCGCCGCTCACCGGTGGCATGCAGCACCGAGCCGGTACCGATGAACAGCAGACCCTTGAACAGGGCGTGATTGAGGGCGTGATACAGCAGCGCGGTCAGCGTCAACGCCGCCAGCATGGGCTTGCCATCGGCGTGGAAGATCAGCGTCAGGCCGAAGCCGGCGACGATCAGGCCGATGTTCTCGATCGACGACCATGCCAGCAGGCGCTTCATGTCGGACTGCACGGCAGCAAAGATCACGCCGTACAGCGCGCTAGCCAAGCCCAAGGCGAGCGCCAGCACCCCCCACCAGGTCAAGGTCGTGCCCAACAGATCGAAAGCCACGCGCAGCAGACCATAGATGGCAGTCTTCAGCATGACTCCGCTCATCAGCGCCGACACCGGCGAAGGCGCCGCCGGATGCGCCTCCGGCAACCACACATGCAGGGGCACCAGCCCCGCCTTGGCACCGAAACCGAACAGCGCCAGCAAGAAGGCGACCGATGCCCATGCCGGCGTCGGCTCGGCCAGACGCATCGCGTCGAAAGCGTAGGACCGCGCATGACCCGACTCACCGCCGTGCAGCACGCCGAAGCACAACAGCAGCGCCACCGCGCCGACATGGGCGATGAGCAGATAGAGAAAGCCGGCGCGGCGGATCTCCGGCACGGCATGGTCGCTGGTGACCAGGAAATACGAGGCCAGCGCCATCACTTCCCACGCCAGCATGAACGCGTAGGCGTCATCGGCCAGCAGCACCAGGGCCATGCCGGCCAGGAACAGGTGGTACCACAGCGCCAGCTCGGCCAGCGGTGCCGCCGCCAGCGTGCGGAAATAGCCGGCGGCATGCACGGTCACACCAAACGACGCGACGCCGAGCAATAGCAGAAAAAACCCGGACAACGCATCCAGACGCAGATGGAACGGCAGATCGGGCAGGCCGATGGGCAGGACGAAGGCCGCCGGCGGCAGCGCCAGCGCACTCGCGCCGATGCCGGCCATGAGCAGACAACCCAGCGCACCCAGCGGCAGGATCCAGCGCCTGATGCGCGTGGCCCGCCGCCCCCCGACCAGCGCCACTGCCGCGAGCCCCAGCCAGAACAGCACGACGCCCCAGGCCCAGTCCAGTGGCGCAGCTTCAGGCACCGGCCACACCTGTCGGCGAATGCGGGTGTCGCGTGACCATGCGCCCGGGGCGCTGCCGGCGCTCGACGTGCCCCTCCCCTGCTGACCCCGGCAGGCGATGATCGGTGTACCGTTCACGGCGCGGATGTCCGTTGTCATGGGCGGCGGCCGCACCATGCACGGCGAGAACCCCGGAGACGACGTGGACAGGCATCAGATATTTGCATCAGGTGCGCATGTAATGTGCATCAGATTATCATGTTTTCATGCATCAGGAGAAACCGATGGAGCACAAGACCGCCCGCCTCACCGTATTGCTCGACCCGGCCAAGAAACGCGCCTTCGAGACGCTGTGCGCACAACAGGACATGACTCCGTCGCAGGTCGTGCGCCAGTTGATCCGCGAGTATCTGAGAAAGCATGGCGTGGAATGGCAACCGAGCGGCGCCGCGGGACAGGACGAATCGACGCCCGAATGACGGCCGGGGCTGCATACTTCGCCGCGGCCGTGGCCGGCAGCCGCAACGGCGGAGCTGCGCGGCGGAGCCGCCGATCCCACCGGTCGCAACACCCGCCCGGCGATCGCGACACGACCGCCGGGCCGTCGGTAAGCCCGCCTGCCGCGTGAACGTGGGCGCGGGCCCATCACATCACCCCGCATGGAGACGTCCACCCAATGACCGCCGATCAAGCTCTGATCCTCACCATCCTGCTCGTCACAGTGGCCCTGTTCCTGTGGGGCCGCTGGCGCCACGACATGGTGGCGGTGGCCGCGCTGCTCGCCTGCGTGCTGGCGGGACTAGTCTCGCCGGCACAGGCTTTCGCCGGTTTCGGCCACCCGGCCGTGGTCACCGTCGCCTGCGTGCTGGTGCTGAGCCGCGGCTTGCAAACCTCGGGCGCGGTGGATGCACTGACCCGCGCCGTGCTGCCGGCGCGCGCCGGCATCACCCTCAGCCTGGCCGCGCTGGTCGGTCTGGGCGCGCTGCTGTCGGGATTCATGAACAATGTCGGCGCGATGGCCCTGTTGATGCCGGTGGCGATGCAACTGGCCGGGCGTCTGAACCTCACACCGGGCCAGGTACTGATGCCCTTGGCCTTCGGCACCATCCTGGGCGGCATGACGACATTGATCGGCACGCCGCCCAATCTCATCGTTTCCGGCTTCCGTGCGCAGACCGGCGCCGGCAGTTTCGCCATGTTCGACTTCGCCCCGGTCGGCCTGGCCGTGGCCGTCGCCGGCATCCTGTTCGTCGCCCTGCTCGGCTGGCGCCTGGTGCCCAAGCGCCGGCCCGCCGGCATGGAAGGCTTCGAATCCGGCGCCTACGTCACCGAGGCGCGTGTGCCCGAGCACAGCAAGGCGGCAGGCGCGCGCCTGCGCGAGATCGAGGCGATGCTGGACGGCAGCGATGCGCAGATCATCGGCCTGGTGCACCGGGGCGTGCGCCTGACCGCGCCCAATGCGCAGCGCACGGTGCATGCCGGCGACATCCTGCTGATCGAGGCGGAGGCCGAAGCCTTGGCCGGCGTGCTCTCCACCCTTGGCCTGACCCTGGCGGAAGCAGTGACGCCCGAGCCTGCCGCCGATGCCACGCACACCGCGGAGTCCATGGACACGTCTAATGGCGACACCGACGCGCACGATGCGGCGCCGGATCGCGCCGACTCGGGCGAGATCGCCCTGATGGAGCTGGCCGTGCTGCCCAGTTCCAACCTGGTTGGACGTTCGGCCAGCGACATCCTGCTGCGCACCCGCTACGGGCTCAACCTGCTGGCGCTGTCTCGCGAGGGGCAACGTTCGATGAAGCGACTGCGCTCGGTGGCCATCCAGTCCGGTGATCTGCTGCTGATGCAGGGGCCACCCGAGGCCCTGGCCGAGTTCGCCGCCGACCATGGCTGCGTACCACTGGCTGAACGCGAACTGCGCATTCCGGACCAGCGCAAGGCCTGGCAGGCCGGTTCGATCATGGCGGTGGCCGTCGGCGGCGCGGCCTTCGGCCTGGTGCCCGCGGCCATCGCCTTCGCCGCCGGTGTGCTGGCGTCCATGGTGCTGCGTACCGTGCCGCCGCGCGCCGTCTACGAGGCCATCGACTGGCCGGTGATCGTGTTGTTGGCAGCACTGATCCCGGTGGCTGGCGCGATGGAAACGACCGGCACCGCGGATCTGATCGCCCGCTTCATGCTCGACCATTTGGCACAGGGCCACGCCGTCATCGGCCTGGCTTTGGTCCTGGTGGTGACGATGTTCCTGTCCGATCTGATGAACAACGCCGCCACGGCGGCGGTGATGTGCCCGATCGCCATCGGCACCGCCACGGCGCTGGGAGTCAGCGCCGATGCGTTCCTGATGGCGGTGGCGATCGGCGCCTCCTGCGCCTTCCTCACCCCCATCGGCCACCAGAACAACACCCTGATCCTGGGCCCCGGGGGGTTCCGTTTCGGCGACTACTGGCGCATGGGCCTGCCGCTGGAGCTGGTGGTGATCGCGGTCAGCCTGCCCACGCTGCTGCTGGTCTGGCCGCTGTGAGCGCAGCAAGCCCGGGAGATTCAGGCGCCCTTGACCAGCGCCATGACCTTGGCGGCATCCAGCCCGCGCGCCGTCTCCCGCATGCGCGGCAGATAGTCGGCCTGCATCGCCTTGGCCGGACCAAGCAGTTCCCGGAAGGTCTGTTGCAGCAGCGCGGCACTCATCTGCCGGCCGCCGCCGTAATAGCGCTTGGCCACCTGGCCTAGGGCATAGGTGGTGGCGAAAGAGAAAGCCATGCCGGCGGCCGCGCCGCCCACCTTGCCCATGGTCTTGCCACCGGCCTTGCCCAATAGCCCACCCAGCAGCTTGCGCCCGAACTGTTCCAGATACTGGGAGGTGAGCCCCACGCCGGCGGTGGCCAGAAACTCGCGGATGTGCCCCTGATCCAGCGTCACGCCATGCGCCTTGCCGATTTGGTACACCATCCGGATCTGTAGCGGAACGATGGCCAGCGAAGCCCAGGACTGCGGCAGCAGTTCCAGGGCGCCGGCGAGGATGGCCTGGTTGAGGATGGAGCGGTCGAGTTCGGCCTCGGCCACGTTGGGCACGGCCGCGACCACGGGACCGGCCGCAGGCACGGCGGCAGGCGCGGCTGTGCTGGCGAGCCGGACGATATCCTCGACTTCGGTCTCGACGCCTTGCGCCTGGCCCGCCTCCAAACCCAGTGCCACGCGCAGCTCGTCGAGGAAGCGCCGTTCGGCCGCATTGGTGGCACCGTCGGCATCGCATACGCCAACCGCCATTTCGTAGGCGAGCAGGCGGTGTTGCGCATCGGTGAGTCCGCGCACGGCATCCGCCAGACTCAGGCGCTTGAGCAGCACGTCCTGGTAGAGACGGGTGAGGTCCGGCATCTCCGCTTCGCCCGCGAGCGATTCGGCCATGGCGCGGATGTGATCGCGTTCGCGCTCGTCCTTGGCCCCGTCGGCGAAGGCGGCAAACAGGGCGATGGCGAGCAGGCTGCGTTGCTGTTCCGGATTCATCAGGTCACTCCTGGGCTTGGTTGGCGGTGCCGCGTTCGATCACGCAGCGCGCCGACGGTTCACGTCGGCCGCGGATCGAGCCGGGTGGCATGGGTACATGACGGTGGCCGACGCTGGTCAGCACCGAGACCGTCGCTCGGGCGAGCGCCGGTAGGGCGCCTGCAACTCATGGGTGAACTGGTGGAGGAAACGGCGGAACTGCCCTACCACCGGCAGGTCGCCCTTGACGCTCAGATGAACCAGATACCAGTGGCCGTGGATGGGCAGGGTATCGACGTCGAGCACGCGGATCTCCTCGCCGAAATAGAGGCCCGCCAACATGGTGCGGGACACGATGGACACACCCACGCCGGTGGCGACCGCCTGCTCGATGGCGAAGTTGCTGCCCAGCTCCATACGCGGGCGGATGGTGAGGCCGTGCTGCGCCAGGTGGCGCTCGATGGTGATGCGTGTGCCCGAGCCCGGCTCGCGCATCAGGAAGGGCTGGGCGCACAGCTCGACCAGGGGGATGCGGCGCCGGCGCCGCGCGAGCGGATGCTGACGGGCGGCGATGGCCACCAGCTCGTTGGGCATGAACGGCTCCACGATCAGGTCCGCCCCGTCCGGCGGCACACTGAAGATGTAGAGGTCATCGAGATTGTCGCGCATGCGCCTGAGCAGCACGTCGCGCTGGCTCACGCTCAGCGTGGGTTCGATGGCCGGGTGCTGTTGCAGGAAATGGCCGAGCAGACGCGGGGCGAAGAACTTGGCAGAGGTCACCACCCCCAGCCGCAGCCGGCCTGCCTCCAGCCCCTTGAGCGCTTGCAGGCGCGCCTGCATCTGCTCCAGGCCGTCGAGCATGATGCGCGCGCCGGCCAGCACGATCTCGCCCGCCTCGGTCAGATGCAGCTTCTTGCGGTGGATGTAGAACAGCGGGCTGCCGACGATGTCCTGCAACTGCGCCATCTGCATGGACACCGTGGGCTGGGTCAGATGCAGCTCACGCGCGACCTGGCTGAAATTGCCGCAGCGGGCGATGCGTTCGAACACCTGCAGTTGGCGCAGCGTGGGGTGAGCCATGGGCTTGATATAAGTAATTACCTATAGCTGGCATCGTAACAATTGATTTCCTCTTATACAACGTGCTCCCTAACATGATGCGCAGCGCTCGGCACCCCGCCGCGCATCGAGAGAGAGGAGCATCCAATGAATCCATCCCTGCCCGCCTGGCTACCCTTTCTACGCTGGTTTCCCATGACCCCCGCCACGCTGCGCGCCGACCTGATCGCCGGCGTCACCGTGGCTCTGGTGTTGGTGCCGCAGAGCATGGCCTACGCCCTGCTCGCCGGCCTGCCGGTGGTCTATGGTCTGTATGCCGCGTTGCTGCCGGTCATGGTCGGCGCGCTGTTCGGCAACTTCAACCTGCTGCATACCGGCCCGGTGGTGATGCTGTCGCTGATGTCGGCAGCAGCGGTGGCCCCCTTCGCCATCGCCGGTTCGGACGAGTTCATCGCCCTGTCCATCCTGCTCGCGCTCATGGTCGGCGTGCTGCGTCTGCTGATGGGCGCCTTCAAGCTGGGCGGCATCGTCAACTTGGTGTCGCACCCGGTGCTCATCGGCTTCACCAACGCCGCCGCGCTGATCATCGGCCTGTCGCAACTGCGCTTCATCGTCAACATGCCCAACCCGGGCACCGGCAGCTTCGCCGGCGACGTCGCCGCCCTGCTGGCACGCCTCGATCAAGCCTATCTGCCGGCCATCGCCTTCGCCGCCGGTGCCGGCCTGATGATGTGGTTGCTGGCGCGCTGGCTGCCGCGGCTGCCGGCGGTCCTGCTCGCGGTCGTGATCGGTACCGGCCTGAGCGCTGCCATCGGCTATGAACGGGTGGCCAAGCCGGACATGGAGCGCATCGCCGATCCGCAAGTGCGCGCCATGCTCACCACCTTCGCCGACACCAACCAGACGGTGAAACGGCTCGCGGCCGAGGTCAGCAGCCGGCGTGCGGAATTGCGCGCTGCCGAAGCGGCAGGCGCGCCGGCGACCACGCTGGCGGGCTTGCAGGCGGAGATCGAGGTGCTCGAGGTGCGCATCGAGCACCTCAAGAAGGAGAACAACGCGCGCCGGCTCGACCTGCATGCCCAACCTCTGGTCGCGGTCGAGACCGCCGACGGGCTGTTCTATCATCGCGCCGACCGGCTGCCCGCCGGCGCAACCCCGCTCGAAGGCAGCTGGCGCTTCCAGAGCCTCAAGGACGGCAAGGTCACGCTGGCCGCCGGCGGCGACGTGGTCGGCCAGATCCCGGCGGGACTGCCCGAGTTCAAGGCACCCACGCTCGACTGGAACATCATGCTGGCGCTGCTGCCGGCGGCCTTCGTCATGGCGCTGATCGGTTTCATGGAGGCCACATCGGTGTCCAAGGCCCTGGCCGCCAAGACGCATGTGCGCATCGACACCAACAAGGAGCTGATCGGCCAGGGTCTGGCCAACATCGTCGGCGCCTTCTTCCAGAGCTACACGGTGAGCGGTTCGTTCTCGCGCTCGGCGGTGGCCGCACGCGCCGGCGCCCGCACCGGTCTGTATGCGGTGGTGAGCGCGCTGGTGGTGCTGGTCGTGCTACTGTTCCTCACCAGCCACCTCTACCACCTGCCCCAGGCGGTGCTGGCCACCATCGTCATGCTGGCGGTGTTCGGCCTGATCCGGATCGCGCCGCTGGTGCAGGCCTGGCGGGTACAGCGCAGCGACGCGGTGGCGGGCCTCATCACCTTCGTCGCCACCCTCGCCTTCGCGCCTGCCATCGCCAACGGCATCCTGATCGGCATGGCGCTGACGGCGGCCCTGTTCCTGCTGCGCACCATGAAGCCGCGTGCAGCGGTGTTGGGCCGCAAGGCCGATGGCAACCTGGGCGGCACCGACGGCAGCGCCCTGGAACCGCTGGGACGGAACTTCATCGCCATGCGCTTCGACCGTTCGCTCAACTACCTCAACGTCGCAGCGTTCGAGGACAGCGTGCTGGATGTGCTGGCGCGTCAACCCCAAGCGCGCGGCATCCTGGTCATCGGTTCCGGCATCAACGAACTCGACGCCAGCGGTGCGGACAAGGTGCGCGAACTGGCGCAGCGTCTGCGGCAACAAGGCGTGGCTCTGATGTTCAGCAGCCTGAAGACGCCGGTGGCCGATGCCTTCGATCGCGCCGGTCTGATCGAATTGCTCGGTCGGGACAACGTGTTCCCCAGCAAGGCCCAGGCCGTGGACGCCGCCCGGCGACGCTTCGACCTGGCGCCGGCCTAAACACTGCGACCGACGCAGCCGGTCATGCACGGCTCAGGGCCGGCATACCGGCTCGCGCCGTCCGGCCGGCGCCCAGGCCGGCGAAACGCCGGTCACAGGCGCACGACCACGTCGCGATGCCGTGTCAGCGCCTGAATCGCGCGTTCCAGATCGAGCTGGGACGGATTGACCGCGCAGGCATCGTTCAGTCGGGTGAACAGTTCGTCCTGTTCGAATACCTGGCGCGTGCCGTCGGCACGTTGTAGATAAGCGGCCCAGGGTACGAACTTGGTCAGCGGAAAATCGTCGCCGTGTTTGGGCGAGATGTCGATGTTTAGACCGGCCACGAACAGCAGATTACGGCCATGCATGACCGGCGCACGTACGAAGCTGCGATAGGTGCGCTCGAATTCCGCCAGCGTGTTGGCACAGGCGCCGGTCAGCAACGGATGCTTGGCGGTGACGATCCAGGGCATGGGCGCCAGCAGGTTTTCCTCCAACTGGTCCTGGAAAGGGTCTTCCTGGGCGCCTTCGCGGCGGTAATAGAAATCCTCCGCCTCCAGGCGGGTGCCCAGCGCCTCGCTGCCCTCGGTCGGCCAGGCCGCCTCGCCCAGACGCGCGATCAGCGTCTCCGCGGCCGGGAACACGTGGCCGGTGCTGCGCGTCGCCAGGGGACGCGGCAGTTCGCGCCCGGCACCGCGCACCAGACGTTCGAACAGCGGAAACAGGCCGGGGCCGCGCGTGCGCGAGATCAACAGGTAGTCGATCAGCACCGCCAGTTCGCCGTCATGACGCATGAGCCGGATATTTTCGCTGGCATAGGCGTACTCCGCGGCATAGCTTTCGATGACGCTGCCGATCTTGCCGCAGGAACAACTGTTGGTTTCGTGCTCGGTGCGCAGCCGCCGGTATACGCCGAACTCGCCGCTGTCGGCGTCGTAGCCGACATGGCTGGCCTGCAACAACAGCAGATCCTTGCCGTGCTCGGCATGCGGCGCGTGCCGGTTGAGCGACACGATGCCGCCGACGCGGCCGTGGTTGAACGGAAACGCGCCGAAATGCTTGGTCATCAGGATGGTGGGAAAGCCCTGGCTCTCGTCGGAGCAGAATGCGCGCGAGGGCATGATGCGCGCCGCGTCGAAACCCAGCGCCAGGCACCAGTTGTACAGTTTGGGCACGAACGCGCTGTAACACAGCATGTAGCCGTCCAGGCGAAAGCTGGCGAGCGCGCTGGGAATGCTGGCGCGATTGGAAAACATGGGGAGGGCTCGGCGGGAAACGGGATGCCGCGCTATAATATCAAGCTTTGCTGATATTGCAGACGCGCACCGGCCACGGACGATGATGAACGCCAAACTCGAACGATTCTTCCCCTTCCTCCGTTGGTTCCCGCTGCAAGCCGGCGATGTACGGCTGAACTTCATGGCCGGCCTCACGGTCGCGCTGGTGCTGATCCCGCAGTCCATGGCCTATGCCCAACTGGCCGGTCTGCCCGCCTACTTCGGTCTGTATGCGGCGTTCCTGCCGGTGGCGGTGGCGGCCATGTGGGGCTCGTCCAATCAGCTCGCCACCGGCCCGGTGGCGGTGGTGTCGCTGCTGACCGCATCGTCGGTGGCCACACTGGCCACGCCGGGCAGCGACGATTTCATCGCGCTGGCCATCATGCTCACCTTCCTGGTGGCGGTGATCCAACTGCTGCTGGGCATCTTCAAGTTGGGTGTGGTGGTCAACTTTCTGTCCCATCCGGTCATCGTCGGCTTCACCAACGCCGCCGCGATCATCATCGCGCTGTCGCAGCTCTCCAAGATTCTAGGCGTGCCGATGCCGCGCAGCGAGTCCTTCATGCAGGACATCTACGGCGTGTTGCAGCAGGTCGGCGATACCCACCTACCGACGCTGGCCATGGGCGTGGGCGCCATGCTGCTGATGTGGGGCATGAAGAAGTATCTGCCCAAGTGGCCCGGCGTGCTGGTGGCGGTGGCGCTGACCACGCTGATCTCCTGGGCGATCGGGTTCGAGAAGAAAGGCAGCGCGCACATCGACGAACTGGCCGATCCGCAGATCGCCGCCATGGCGCTGGAGTACGAGGCCGCGATCAAGGAACTGGCGCAGGTCAACAAGGACGTGCTGACCAACGAAGCGGAAGCCAAGGCGCTGGAGAAGGCCGAGGAACGCAACGAGCCGTTCATCCTGGCCCTGCATTACCAGGCCGACCTGTTGCGTGCGCAGGCCGCGAGCCTGGAGGAATCCACCGCCAAGCGGCTGAAGGAATTGCGCAAGCTGCGCTTCGAGCGCGAAGTGTTGGCCGATGGTCAACCCGGCCGCCTGTACCGCGCCGGCATGGTGCCGGAAGGCGTGCAGACCGACGGCGTCAACTGGCGCATCACGCGCGTGGCCAAGGGCGAACTGCGCCTGACCGGCGGCGGCGAGGTGGTCGGCACCATACCCGAGGGTCTGCCCAAGTTCAGCCTGCCGTCGTTCGACTTGGACAAGCTGGCGGCGCTGTTCTCCGCCGCGCTGGTGATCTCCCTGGTCGGTTTCATGGAAGCCATCTCCATCGCCAAGGCGGTGGCGGCACGCACCAAGCAGCGTCTGGATCCCAACCAGGAACTGATCGGCCAGGGTCTGGGTAATCTGGTCGGCAGCATGTCCATGGCCTACCCGACCTCCGGCTCGTTCTCGCGCACTGCGGTCAACATGAACATGGGCGCCACCTCCGGCATGGCCTCGGTATTCACCGCGCTGATCGTGCTGGTCGCGCTGCTGTTCCTGACACCGCTGCTCTACCACCTGCCGCAGGCGGTGCTGGCCGCGATCATCATCATGGCGGTCGGCGGCCTGGTGAACCTGCAGGCGGTCAAGCATGCCTGGAAGGCGCACAAGCACGACGGCGCCGCCGCGCTGGTCACCTTCGGTGCCACGCTGTTCTTCGCGCCGCATCTGGACAGCGGCATCCTGGTGGGCGCAGGCCTGGCCATCGTGCTGTTCCTGCTGCGCAGCATGAAGCCGCGCGTCGCCCTGCTCGGCCGTTACTCCGACGGCACGCTGCGCGACATCAAGGTCAACCCCGACCTGCCCACCAGCGAGCACATCATGGCGCTGCGCTATGACGGCTCGCTGTATTTCGCCAACGTGTCCTACTTCGAGGACGCGGTGCTGGAAGCCCTGGCCGGTCGGCCCACCGCCAAATACGTGCTGATCGTCGGCGACGCCATCAACCAGATGGACGCGTCCGGCGAGGAGGTGGTGCACCACCTGGTCGAACGTCTGCGGGAATCCGGCGTCACGCTGGTGTTCTCCGGTCTGAAAAAGCAGGTGCTGGACGTGATGCGCAGCACCGGCCTGTTCGATCTGGTCGGCCAGGAAAACATCTTCGCCACAGAGGATCAGGCGATCAGCGCGATCTACGAGCGCCTGGGCGACGCCGCGCGGGAAGATCTGTTCTGCGTGGTCAAACCGGCCACGGCCTGAACATGCACACGCAGCCGACCATGGAAATCAACTCCATCACCAAGAAGCTGCTGTTCAACACCATCCGCGTCGACACGGTGCTGGAGGACGGCAGCGAGGGTTCCGGCACCGCGTTCGTGGTCAGCCATGCGCATGCGCGCGGCGCCCATACCTTCATCGTCACCAACCGGCATCTGGTCGACGGCGTGCGCCGCGGCGGCCTGGTGTTCACGCAGAAGCGTAACGGCCAGCCGGCGTTCGGCCAGCGCTTCCAGCTCAACATCGAGGATTTCCCGCATGCCTGGTTCATGCATCCGGACCCGCAGGTCGATCTCGCGGTGATCCCCATGCGCCCGCTGGAACAGGCGGCGCGTGACCAGGGCATCGAGCTGTACTACCAGGTCATCGACAGCCGCCTTGCGCCCGACGCTGCAACCCTGCGTGGCCTGGACGCGCTGGAGGAAATCCTGTTCGTCGGCTATCCCAGCGGCGTCTGGGACCAGGTCAACCTGATGCCCATCCTGCGCCGCGGCACCACGGCCACGCCCATCGCGCTGGATTTCGAGGGCCGGCCGGAATTCCTCATCGACGCCGCGGTGTATCCCGGTTCCAGCGGCAGCCCTGTGTTCATCTACCAGCCCGAAAGCGCTCGCGCCAGCCTGGGACGTGGCAAGTTCCTGTTCGCCGGCGTGGTGGCAGCAGTATTCTTCCGTGAGGAAGCCAACCACCTGGTGCCGGTGCCGGTGCCGGCCAACAATGCCGGCATGGTCATGGGTTCGGAGATGATCGACCTGGGTCTGGTGATCAAGGCACAGGCGGTGGTCGACATGATCGATGCCTACCTGGGCAAGTGGGCGGAGTGAAACCATGGCGGACAAGATGACCTATTCCGGCTTCAACCAGGATACCCACGGCATCACCACGCTGGGGCGCATCGTGCTGGATGCCTGGCTGTTCGGCCTGTTGCCGCGCGAGGAGGACTGCGCCGGCTGGGACCTGCAACGCATGCAGCATTTGGTGGAACAGGTCAACCGCCGCTGGGACGAATACGGCAACCTGCCCAGCCGCCTGCCCGACGATCTGCGCGCGCGCCATGCCGAACTCTATGCCTGGGCCATGCAACGCGCGCGCGAACGCGGCTGGAATCCCGAGCTGGACGAGGACGAATGAGCGCCGCCGGCCGGCATAGACGGCTATCGGCGCCTCACACCCGGAGGACACGATGAGCTTCGAACCGGTGGTGCTGTTCTTCGTACTGGGCGCGGCGGCCGGCCTGCTGCGTTCGGACCTGAAAATTCCGGGCAGCATCTATGAGGCGTTGTCGATCTTCATCCTGCTCGCCATCGGCCTCAAGGGCGGCGTCGAGCTGGCCAAGCACCCGATCGGCGATCTGGTGGTCGACGGTCTGATCATCGTGCTGATGGGTGCCGTGATCCCGCTGGTGGCCTTCCCGGTGCTGCGCTACCTGGGCCACATGAGCCGGGCCGATTCCGCTTCGATCGCCGCGCATTACGGTTCGGTCAGCGTCGTCACCTTCTCGGTCGGCATCACGCTGCTCGGTCAGGAGAAGCTGGAGTTCGAAGGCTATCTGATCGTGTTCCTGGTGCTGCTGGAAATGCCCGCGCTGGTGCTGGGCGTGATTCTGGCGCGCTACGGTCAGGGCACGGTGCGCTGGGGCAAGCTGCTGCACGAGGTATTCTTCGGCAAGAGCATCTATCTGCTCGCCGGCGGCCTGGTGATCGGCTACATCGCCGGACCGGACGGCATCCAGCCGCTGGACAAGCTGTTCTTCGATCTGTTCAAGGGGGTGCTCGCGCTGTTCCTGCTGGAAATGGGCCTGGTCGCCTCCACGCGCATCGCCGCGCTGCGCGAGTACGGCGTGTTCCTCGCCGTGTTCGCCGTGCTGATGCCGATGTTCTCGGCCACCCTGGGCGTGTTCACCGGCTGGATGTTGGACTTCTCGGTCGGCGGTACCTTCCTGCTCGCCACGCTGTTCGCCAGCGCCTCCTACATCGCCGCGCCGGCCGCCATGCGCATCGCCGTACCGGAAGCCAACCCGGCGCTGTCCATCGGCGCCTCCTTGGGCATGACCTTCCCGTTCAACATCTTCCTGGGCATCCCCCTATACCTGTGGATGGCCCGACTGATCCATGCAGGCGGAGGCTGATCGCATGAACGCGCAACCCATGCAGTTGCTCACCATCCTGACCGAAGCGGTGCTGGAGGACACCCTGATCGACGAGATCATGGAACTCGGCGCCAAGGGCTACACCATCTCCGAAGCGCGCGGACGCGGCACGCACGGTGTGCGCACCGGCAAATGGGCCGCAGGCGGCAACATCCGCATCGAAGTGGTCGGCGACGCAGCACTGTGCCAACGTATCGTCGAGCGCCTGCACAGCCAGTATGAACGCGACTACGGCCTGTTGATGTTCACCTGCGCAGTGGAATTGCAGAACTGACTTCGGACCGGTTGCGCTCCTGCCCGAAGCAGGTGCGCTCCCCATGGGCGATGCGGGGTGAGCGCCGCCAGCGCGACGGTCGAGCGTTGCAACCGTCGCGGCAGACGGCTCAGATCGACCGCTTGAACAGCGTGAGCCAGCTCTCGTTCATCGCCACCTCGTGCAGCACCTTCAACGAGCGCTGCTCGCCGCCCGCGACACCGACCTGATGCACCAGCGCCTTGCCCTTGGCGGCATCCACCGTCACGGTGTAGAGGTTCTTCTTGCCGGCGAGATAACGCGCGATGCTTTCGTCCTCGGTGGCGGCGCGCTGGGCCATCTTGGGCAGCCACACGCGCACGTGCAGCAGCACCGCGCCCGGATAGTCGTTGGCGGCCAACTCCTTGAGCATGGCCTTGACCAGCGCGTAGTTCTCCTCGGCCGGGGTCTGGCCGCCGAAAATCAGCGCGATGGCGTCCTGGTCGCGCAGCGCCGCGAACACCCGCGCGGCGTCCTCCGCCTTGGCCAGGCTTGCCACGTTCAGCGTACCCTCGCCCTTGGCCTTGGCCACCACCTGGGCCCCCATGGCGCCGGTGAGGCTGGCGCAGATGCTGCTCGCATTGGTCACGATGCCGACGCGCTCGGCCTTGATCACATCGGTCAGCGCCAGCCCCATGGCCTGGCCGGTGTAGCTGCGCAGCGCGTAATGCTCGCCCAAGGTCAGCGGGGTCGGGGTGGGATTGGCCTGGGCCGCAACGGCACCGGCCAGAAGCAAAGCGCTGGTCAAAATGATCATCGAATTGCGCGGGTACATGGGAACACTCCTCTGTCGTTCAGGATTTGACTCAGGGGCGACAAGAATCTGCCGCCCCGGCCGGTGCGTGCCGCTGTGCCATGGCCGCCAGGGGCCACGTCGGCACAGGCTCGACCCGTATATTAGAATTCTTTGATATTACGGCAGCATGTCCGGAGGGCACGCACCGGACGCGGCCGATTCAACGTGGGTGCGGCGGCTGGCTGCGGAAAGCCGCTGACGGACGCTCCGGACTCGCGCCAGATCGGGGGTTGGAGCCCGACCCTCAGGGGCCGCGGCCCCGGCGACACCGGGCACGCGACACTACGGCAGCGGAATGAAATCGTACCCATCGCCGCGGCGGACGAGTGTGCCGATACCGGCACCCGGCAGGTGATAGCCGGCCAGCAACAGGTTCTCGTTCACCACCATCTCGCTGAGCATGCGGCGCGTCAGGCGGGCGGCTTCGGGGTCCATGTCGAACATCACCGCCCAGTCCGGGTTGCGCACGAACAACGCCGCGACGTTGGTCGTGTCGGCCCAGTACAGCAATCGGCGCGTGCCGCCCTCGACGGTGAACACGGTATGCCCCGGCGTGTGCCCATGGGCCGGCAGCGAACGCACGCCCGGCAACACTTCGCTGCCCGGCGTGAACCTGACCACCGAGTCGGCGATGGGCCCGAACACCCGCCGCGCCGCGCTGAACACGCCTTTCATGCCGTCCGGCGCGGCCGCCATGCGGGCGTCGTCCATCCACCAGTTCCACTCGGGCTCCGGCACATAGATCTTGGCGTTGGCGAACACCAGTCGACCGGCCTTGTCACGCAGGCCATTGATGTGATCGCCATGAAAATGCGAGATCACCACGGCATCGATCGACGCCGGCGCGATGCCCGCCTGCTCCATGTTGGCCAGCAACCTGCCGGCCGTGGCGGCGCCGAACTCGCCATTGCCGGCATCGAACAGTACGCGCCGGCCGCCGACATCGGCCACCAGCGGGTTGAACGGCACCTCGACGCGGTCGACGGGAAGCCCGGCGCTGGCCAGCGCCGCCTGCACATCGGCGAGCGCGGCGTTGCGCACGAAATTGGCATCCAGCGGGCGGGCGAAGTAGCCGTCGCCGAGCATGGTGACCTGCACGGCACCCAGATCGACGCGGGTCACACCCGCGACCGGTGACGTCGTGCCCGGCGTCGCCAGGGCTGCACCGGCGAACAGGCCGGTCATGCAGGCCACGCCCAGCGCGGCGCCCAAAAACAGAAACTTCCTGCGTGTCATGCTCATGGCCTACCTGTCCTGTCGGGTTGGAGACGCGCGGGATTGTAGGACGAAACGCCGCAGCGCCGGCAACGGGGGCGTCGCCGGCGGCTCAGGGCAACGCACCGCACCCGGAGGCACGGCGGCGATGGCGCGCTCAGAACCCCACCAGTTCCGCATGCACGCCGTGATTGCGCACTTGCGACAATAGTTCGCTGGCACGCATCGCCTCGGCGTCGTAGCGCACCAGGATCATGTGGCTGGCCTTGGGTGACAGGCAGCCGCTGACCACGTGCGCATGGCTGCACAGGGTGTCGGCGATGGCGCACATGCCGTATTCGGGCAGGTTTTCATCGACGTGGATCATCACGTCCGCAATGGCTGGCTTCATGCTGGGCTCCTCTCGTGTTCAGGTGCGTGGCGGGCGCGGGTGACCGCCGAGCACGGGATGGCCGACAAGCGTCGGCGAAACAGCGTGTGATGCGTCTGTTATAGCAGGTGTCCGGGCTGCGGCCAGACACGGTGCCCACTGGTACGACTGTGCCCTTGGCCGCGTCGACTGTGGCGCCGCACAATAATGCGCGGCGCCCGCCCCCTTTCAACCCCATTCCATCCGGAGCCCCGCATGCGCACCCTGCTCACCCTGTTTCTGCTGGCATTCGCCGGCAACCTGCTCGCCGCCGCCATCCCCGACCCGGACGTGATCAAGATCAATGCCCGCGTGCATGCCTTGATCGGGCCGATGGAATTCCCCAACGCGCACAACCAGGGCTACATGGTCAACAGCACGGTCATCGAGGGCGAGCGCGGCGTCATACTGATCGACACCGGGTTCAGCGACGAGATCGGCGCTCACCTCGCCCGCCATGTCGCCCGGCTGACCGACAAGCCGGTCAAGGTGATCATCAACACCCACCATCACGGCGACCACGTGTTCGGCAATGCCGCGTTTCCGGGCGCACTGGTGATCAGTTCGGAGATGGCACGCAAGCTGCTGCTGGAAGGCGAGGCGGAGTGGCTGGCGATTCTGGAAGGCGCGGTCGGGCGCAAATTCCCCAACACGCGCGCGGTGCCGGCCACGCAGGTCTATGCCAACCAAACGCGCACGGACATCACCATCGACGGCGTGCGTCTGACCCTGTGGGTGCCGGAAGCGGCGCACACCACCGGTGACCTGCTGGTCTGGCTGCCGGACGACCAGGTGCTGGTGGGCGGCGACGTGCTGGTGCAGCAGGTCATGCCCAATTTCCGCGATGCCCACGTGCGCTTGTGGATCGAGACGCTGGCGCAGGTGCAGGACTTCCCGGCGCGGGTCATCATCCCCGGGCACGGTCCGCTGATGGACCGCGACGACGCGGCGCGCATGCATGAGCGCATGGCCACGTTGTACGCCGGCGTCAAGGCGGGTTATGAAGCCGGCCTGTCCGACAGCGAGATCCGCCAGCGTCTGGACCTGTCGGCCTGGCGGCCGCTGCACCGCTTCGACGAGCAGATGGGCGGCAACATCAGCCGCGCGTATCTGGAGATCGAGGCGGAGTCGTTCTGAATCGGCTGGCCGGCACCGTTGGCGCGGAACCTCAGGTCACCGCGCCGAACCAGAACGCCCCTCCCTTGTCCAGGAACTCGTCGTAACGCATGTAGTGCGAGCCGTCGCAGGAAAAGGTGAGGCTGATCATGCCGTTGAACAGGTTGATCGATGACATGCGCAAGTAGATGTTCTCGTCTGCCATGCGCAGGTCGCGCAAGTGGTCGAGGATCTCGCGCACGCGGCGACGCGGGATGAGCGCGTCGGTCGGGTAGTCCTGCGGCGGATAGACCAGACAGATGTCCGGATCGCTCAGCGCTTCCTGGTCGAGGATGCGATAGCGGTAGGGGTCGGCCAGGGTCCAGATGGTGGCCTGACTGCTGGAGAAGTGGATCTGGCACTGGAACACGCCGCGGTGGGTGAGCAGTTCCTCCAGGATGGAAAGCGCCTGCGTCAGGTTGAGATCCATGGGACTGTCGACGCGGCATTGCTGGAACACGTTGCCGCGTATCGCCGGGTCGCCCTTGATCTGTCGCCAGTTGCCCGGCTCCTCGTACAACTCGGCGGTGACCGGCAGGTTGCGCAGGTCGAAATCGGCGCCCAGGTAGCCGACTGCATGACCGTCGACGCGCACGATCTGCAAGGCCGTCAGCGAGGGGCGTTTCTTCAGCAGGCTGATGTAGGCATCGGACAGCAGGAAACCCCAGGCCGGCACCGCCTCCTTCATGTACGGGCGCTGCGAGCGATCGCGGCCGAAATGCTCTGGCATCAGACCGCTCTTGCCGACGTTGTCGCAGATCTGCACGCCATCGGTGTTGACGCAGTACAGAAAGGTGCAATACGGAATGCGCGGAAAGCCATGCAGCAGCACCGAATTCAGACCAGCGCGGTCCCCCCATACCGGCGCACATTCCGCAGCCAGGCGCGCGAGCGGTTCATGCAGCATCAGCGCAAGCTGTTCGCGCTGGCGATAGATGCTGTCTTTCCAGGAGTCCTGCATGGCGGGTGGTCGATGGTCGAATGTAATCAGGCGAAGCCAAGGTTAACGTGAATCCGTTGCGTGTCGTAGCGGCGCAGGTTCCGTAAGCGTCCACCCGAGTCGCGGACAGCAGGTCGACCGCAGCAGCGGCAGACGAGCCGCGATCATGACAGCAGGTCGGCCGACAGCACGTGCGCACCCAGCAGGTACACGCGCCCCGGCTGGCGGTCGTCACCCTGTAACGAGTATTCGAATGCGAACTCCCGGTACAGGCGCGCCCGCTGCATGCCGTCGCGGCGCAAGGCCATGCGCCGCAACGCCACGGATTCGTCGAGAAACTGCACGTTGGCGCGCTCGCAGGCCAGGCGGGCGGCGCGCACCGCCAGCTCACGCTTCTGCAGACTATCCCACCAGAACCAGCCCAGCGCGGCGAATACCAGCAGTAGCACCCCCTCGGGGCTCATGATGCCGGCGGCTCGGTAGCCCGACGCGGCGGCAACAGCAGCGCGCACACCGGCTCGCGCTGCCGGCGCGGCGGGCG
>CAYTRH010000015.1:0-29787 GCA_964440155.1 uncultured Thiobacillus sp.
CGCGAAGGTGGCCGCACCGTCGGTGCCGGCGTGGTGGCGAAGATCATCGAGTAATTCAGCGGGCGGCGGGTCTCAACTAAGCCACCCGCCGCCGGCCACCTGCTACGAGCGAAGAATCATGCAAAGTCAGAAAATCCGTATCCGCCTCAAGGCGTACGACTACAAACTGATCGACCAGTCGGCCACGGAGATCGTCGATACTGCCAAGCGCACCGGTGCCGTGGTCAAGGGGCCAGTGCCGTTGCCCACCGCGATCGAACGTTTCGACATCCTGCGTTCTCCACACGTCAACAAGTCCTCGCGCGATCAGCTGGAAATCCGCACGCATAAGCGTTTGATGGACATCGTCGATCCGACCGACAAGACGGTCGATGCGCTGATGAAGTTGGACCTGCCCGCGGGTGTCGACGTCGAGATCAAGTTGCAGTAAAGAAGGGTGGTCGCGGCACGATCGAGCAGCAGCCGTTCTTCCCGTTTCACCGATGTAACCCGCCGGCCAATTGCAGTCGGCGCCTTTGAAAGGAAACTAGAACATGACTCTAGGCCTTGTCGGTCGCAAGATCGGCATGACCCGCATATTTGCCGAGGATGGTGTGTCCATCCCGGTGACTGTGCTGGACATGTCCAACAACCGTGTCAGCCAACTGAAGACGACGGCCACGGACGGTTATGCCGCCGTGCAGGTTGCGCATGGCACGCGCAAGCCCAGCCGCATCACCAAGCCGGTAGCCGGTCATCTGGCCAAGGCGGGCGTGTCCGCCGCTGCCGGCATGACCGAGTTCCGCGTGGCGGATGCGGACCTTGCCCAGTTCCAGCCCGGTAGTGCCCTCAGCGTCGAAGTGTTCAGCGAAGGGCAACTTGTGGACGTTTCCGGCGTCACCCAGGGTAAGGGATTCGCCGGCACCATCAAACGGCACAACTTCGGCTCGCAGCGAGCCAGCCACGGCAACTCGCGGTCGCACAATGTGCCTGGCTCTATCGGACAGGCCCAGGATCCCGGCCGTATCTTTCCCGGCAAGCGCATGTCCGGCCACATGGGCGCGGTCAACCGCACGGTGCAGAACCTGCGCGTGGTGCGTGTCGACGTCGAACGCCAGTTGCTGCTGGTGCGCGGCGCGATACCGGGTGCCAAGGGTGGCCAGGTGGTGGTTCGTCCCGCTGTAAAAGGAGCCGCGTGATGGAACTGAAGATCATCGATGCGCGCGGTCAAGCGGCCGGCGCGGTGTCTGCGGCGGACAGCGTGTTCGGCCGGGAGTACAACGAGGCGCTGGTGCACCAGTTGGTCACCGCCTATATGGCCAATGCGCGTACCGCCAACCGGGCGCAATTGACCCGTGCGGAAGTGCGCCACAGCACCAAGAAACCGTTCCGGCAAAAGGGCACCGGTCGTGCCCGTGCCGGTATGACTTCCTCGCCGATCTGGCGTGGTGGCGGACGCGCGTTTCCGAACAAGCCGGACGAGAATTTCACGCAGAAGGTCAATCGCAAGATGTTCCGTGCCGGGATCGCCACCATCCTGTCGCGCCTCGCCCAGGATGGCCGTCTGAGTGTGGTGGAGCGTCTGGACGTGGACGCACCCAAGACCCGCGTGCTCGCCGGCAAGCTAAAAGACATGGGTCTGACCGATCGCGTGCTGATTATCGCGCCGACGGTCGATGACAACCTGTGGCTGTCGGCCCGCAATCTGCCCAATGTGTTGGTGCTTGAGCCGCATCAAGCGGATCCGGTCAGCCTGATCCGCTTCGATCGCGTGCTGATGACGCGCGACGCCGTCAAAACGCTCGAGGAGATGTACGCATGAACACCGCGATCAATGAGGAGCGTCTGCTCCAGGTCATCCTCGCGCCGGTGATTTCCGAGAAGGCCACCATGCTGGCGGACAAGCGCGAGCAGGTCATATTTCGTGTAACGACCAGTGCCACCAAGCCTGAAGTGAAGGCGGCAGTCGAGTTGCTGTTCAAGGTGCAGGTGGAGAGCGTTCAGATTGCCAACGTCAAGGGTAAGAACAAGCGCTTCGGCCGCTTCTTCGGGCGCCGTTCGGACTGGAAAAAGGCTTATGTCTGCCTCAAGCCCGGGCAGGAACTCACTTTCGCGGCAGGAGAATAATCATGCTGGTCAAAGTCAAACCGACGTCCGCCGGTCGCCGAGCCGTCATCAAGGTGGTCACACCCGGTCTGCACAAAGGCAAGCCAGTCGCCAGCTTGGTGGAGAAACAAAACCGCAGTTCCGGGCGTAACAACAACGGTCACATCACCACGCGCCATCGCGGTGGCGGCCACAAGCAGCACTATCGGCTGGTCGATTTTCGTCGTGAGAAGGACGGTATCCCGGCCAAGGTCGAGCGTCTGGAATACGACCCTAACCGCAGTGCGCACCTTGCGCTGCTGTGCTACGCCGACGGCGAACGTCGGTACATCATCGCACCTCACGGCATCGAGCCTGGTGCGGTCCTGGTGAGCGGTGCAGAGGCACCGATCAAGCCGGGCAACTGCCTGCCGTTGCGCAACATACCGGTCGGTTCCACGGTGCATTGCGTCGAGATGATGCCGGGCAAGGGCGCGCAGCTCGCGCGTTCCGCTGGTACCAGTGTGCAGTTACTGGCGCGCGAGGGCAGCTACGCACAGTTGCGCATGCGCTCCGGCGAAATTCGCAAAGTGCATATCGACTGCCGGGCCACCCTGGGCGAAGTGGGCAACAAGGAACACAGTCTGCGCTCCATAGGCAAGGCCGGTGCAATGCGCTGGCGCGGCGTCCGGCCTACCGTGCGTGGCGTGGCGATGAACCCCATCGATCACCCGCACGGTGGTGGCGAAGGCCGTACCGGCGAGGGCCGTGTGCCGGTATCGCCGTGGGGTCAGCCGACCAAAGGGTATCGCACCCGCAACAACAAGCGGACCGACGGCATGATCGTGCGCCGCCGTAACAAAGCGTAAGAGGTAAGTCGATATGGCGCGTTCTGTGAAAAAAGGCCCGTTCGTGGACGGGCACCTCATGAAGAAGGTCTCCGCCGCGTTGGCAGCAGGTGACAAAAAACCGATCAAGACCTGGTCGCGTCGGTCCACCATTCTGCCGGATTTCATCGGGCTGACGGTGGCGGTGCATAACGGCAAACAACACGTTCCCGTGTATGTCACGGAGAACATGGTGGGCCACAAACTGGGCGAGTTCTCGTTGACGCGGACCTTCAAGGGTCATGCGGCCGACAAGAAGTCGAAGAAGAAGTAAGGAGAGCGAGCATGCAAGTTTCCGCAATTTTGCGTGGTACCCGCTTGTCGGCGCAGAAGGCGCGTCTGGTCGCCGATTTGGTGCGTGGCAAGCCGGTCGACAAGGCGCTCGACATCCTGACCTTCTCGCCGCAAAAAGCCGCGTTCACCATCAAGAAGGTGCTGGAGTCCGCCATCGCCAATGCCGAGCACAACGAAGGGGCCGACATCGACGAGCTCAAGGTGCGCACGATCTATGTGGATCAGGGGCCCAGCCTGAAGCGCTTCACTGCGCGTGCCAAGGGCCGCGGCAACCGCATCATCAAACCGACCTGTCACATCACCGTGACCGTGGGCGACTGAAGGAAGGCACATGGGACAGAAGATTCATCCGACCGGCTTTCGCCTGAGCGTCAACCGGGGCTGGAATTCCAAGTGGTTCGCGAACAGCAAGCATTACGCGGCGACCCTGAACGAAGACGTCAAGGTACGTGAGTTTCTGCGCAGAAAGCTGGCACATGCCTCGATCAGCAAGATCGTCATCGAGCGTCCGGCCAAGAATGCGCGCATCACCCTGTATTCCTCGCGGCCCGGTGTGGTCATCGGCAAGAAGGGTGAGGACATCGAAAACCTGCGTCGGCAGTTGAACGCGCTGATGTCGGTCCCCGTGACGCTCAACATCGAGGAAGTGCGCAAGCCGGAAATCGACGCCCAGTTGATCTCCGACTCGATCGCCAACCAGCTGGAGAAGCGCATCATGTTCCGCCGCGCCATGAAACGCGCCATGCAGAATGCGATGCGCTTCGGCGCCCAGGGCATCAAGATCATGTCCGCCGGCCGCCTCAACGGTGCCGAAATCGCGCGTACCGAGTGGTACCGGGAAGGCCGTGTACCGCTGCATACACTGCGCGCGGACATCGATTACGGTTTCTCCGAGGCTAACACCACCTATGGTGTGATCGGCATCAAGGTCTGGGTCTACAAAGGCGAGAATCTCGGTCGTGGTGAGAAGCCGCTGGCCGCACCCGAGCCCGAACGGCGTCCGCGACGTCCGGCGGCTCGGGCTGGAAAGGAGTGATCAGTCATGCTGCAACCAGCACGCAGAAAATACCGCAAGGAGCAGAAAGGCCGTAATACCGGCCTGGCCACGCGCGGAGCCAAGGTCAGCTTTGGCGAGTACGGTCTGAAGGCCATCGCCCGTGGTCGCATCACGGCGCGCCAGATCGAGGCGGCGCGCCGCGCCATGACCCGCCACATCAAGCGCGGTGGGCGTATCTGGATTCGCATCTTCCCGGACAAGCCGATCTCCAGCAAACCCGCCGAGGTGCGTATGGGCGGTGGCAAGGGCAGCCCGGAATACTGGGTGGCCGAGATTCAGCCGGGAAAGGTGCTCTATGAGATGGAAGGCGTAAGCGAGGAGATCGCGCGCGAGGCGTTCCGCCTGGCCGCCGCCAAGCTGCCCATCGCCACCACCTTTGTATCGCGTCATTTCGGGGTGTGACATGAAGACCAGTGAACTTCGCACCAAATCGATGGACGAGCTGCGCCAGGAATTGAAGGAACTGCTGCGTGCGCAGTTCAATTTGCGCATGCAGCTCGCCACGCAGCAAACCAACAAGACCCATGAGATTCGCCGGGTACGTCGTGACATCGCGCGAGTGCGCACGATTATGACCCAGGCGAAAATCGCCGCCGGCAACTGATGAGTAGCGCCATGAGTGAACAGAAACCCGTAAAGATTGCCCGTGCCCTGACCGGAACCGTGGTCAGCGACAAGATGGACAAGACCGTGACCGTACTGGTGGAACGCAAGGTCAAACATCCGCTGTACGGCAAGATCATCCGCCTGTCCAAGAAGTACCATGCGCACGACGCCAACAACGAGTATCACCCGGGTGATGTGGTGGTGATCGAAGAGTGCCGGCCTATTTCGCGCACTAAAGCCTGGACGGTGGCTCGCTTGGTCGAGCGCGCGCAACTGGTCTGAGGTTAAAGATTTTGCTTGCGTGAGTGTTAAAAATTCGGTTAGCATAATCGTCTTTTTTGGCGCGCGGTGATTTTGTCGTAACCGCGTGAATCGAAGCGGGCGTCGCGCACGCCCTAACCCGAACGGGATCCAAAACTGCCAGTTGGTGACAGCAGGCAAGTTGGAGAGAAAAAATGATCCAGATGCAATCGATGTTGGACGTGGCCGACAACACCGGCGCGCGCACGGTTATGTGCATAAAGGTGTTGGGCGGTTCAAAGCGCCGGTACGCGGGTATCGGTGACATCATCAAGGTCAGTATCAAGGATGCTGCGCCGCGGGGTCGTGTGAAGAAGGGCGACGTCTACAATGCCGTCGTGGTGCGCACGGCGAAGGGTGTGCGGCGCCCGGATGGCTCGTTGATTCGCTTTGATGGCAATGCGGCGGTGCTGCTCAACAACAAGCTCGAGCCACTCGGTACGCGTATCTTCGGGCCCGTAACGCGTGAGCTGCGTGGCGAACGCTTCATGAAGATCGTGTCCCTCGCCCCCGAAGTACTGTAAGGAGCCGAATCATGCGCAAGATCCGCAAGGGTGACGAGGTCATCGTATTGACCGGCAAAGACAAAGGTAAACGTGGCACGGTGCTGCGCGTGCTCGACGGCGCGCTGGTGGTTGAAGGTGTCAACCGTGTGCGCAAGGCGGTGAAGCCGAATCCGATGCGGGGCACCACCGGTGGCTTCATGGACAAGGACATGCCGATCGACGTTTCCAACGTGGCGTTGTTCAACGTCGCCACGGGCAAGGGTGATCGTGTAGGCATCAAGACGTTGGAGGACGGGCGCAAGGTGCGCTACTTCAAGTCCAATGGTGAAGTGGTGGATGTGTGAGGAGCACGACGATGGCCCGAATGTATGACTTCTACAAGGATACGGTGGTCAAGCAGTTGACCGACCGGTTCGGCTACACGTCGCCGATGCAGGTTCCGCGCATCACCAAGATCACCCTGAACATGGGCGTCGGCGAAGCGGTGGGTGACAAAAAGGTGATGGAGCACGCAGTGGGCGACATGGCCAAAATCGCCGGGCAGAAGCCGGTCGTCACGCTGTCGCGCAAGTCGATCGCCGGTTTCAAGATCCGAGACGGCTACCCCGTCGGCTGCATGGTCACGTTGCGGCGTGAGCGCATGTACGAGTTTCTCGATCGCCTGGTGACCATCGCGATCCCGCGTATCCGCGACTTTCGTGGTATTGGCGGCAAGGGCTTCGATGGTCGCGGCAATTACAACATGGGCGTCAAGGAACAGATCATCTTCCCGGAGATCGAGTACGAGAAGATCGATGCCGTACGTGGCATGAACATCACCATTACCACGACCGCCAAGACCGACGAAGAGGCTCGGGCCTTGTTGGCGGCGTTCAAGTTTCCGTTCAAGAACTGAGGTTGCGATGGCCAAGCTCGCACTGATCAACCGAGAAGAGAAGCGTCGCCGTCTGGTGAAGAAATACGCCACCAAGCGCAGCGCACTGAAGGCGATCATCCAGGATGCTGCGCGTGACGAGGAAGAGCGCGCGTTGGCGCGCCAGCGGTTGCAGGAACTCCCTCGCAACAGCGCCGAGAACCGGCTGCGCAATCGTTGCCAGATCACCGGCCGGCCGCGCGGCGTTTTTCGCAAGTTCGGTCTGTGTCGCAACAAGATTCGTGAGTTGGCGATGAAGGGTGAGGTGCCCGGCGTCGTCAAGGCCAGCTGGTAAGGGGTGTCGATATGAGTATGAGTGATCCCATCGCCGATATGCTGACGCGTATTCGCAATGCGCAGCTGGTCGAAAAAAGCTCGGTAAGCATGCCGGCATCGAAGCTGAAGAAGGCAATCGCTCAGGTGCTGCACGAAGAGGGCTATATCGACGGCTACGTCGTGCGCGACAACGGCGGCTTGCCGGAAATGGAACTGGCGCTGAAGTATTACGCCGGTCGCCCAGTCATTGAAAGGATCGAGCGCATTAGCAAGCCCGGGCTGCGCATCTACAAGGGGCGGGACGACCTGCCACGGGTAATGAACGGCCTGGGCGTGGCCATTGTGTCCACGTCCCGCGGTGTGATGACCGATCGCAAGGCGCGTTCGCTTGGTGTGGGTGGCGAAGTGCTGTGCGTCGTCGCGTGAGGTGAGATATGTCTCGTATTGCTAAGAATCCCATTGCCGTGCCCAGCGGCGTGGAAGTCTCCCTGAACCAGGATGGGGTGTCTGTCAAAGGGCCGTTGGGCACGTTGACCCGTAAGCTCGATGCCACCGTCAAGGTCGAGTTTGCTGATGGTCAGTTGCGCGTGACCGCGTCAGGCGACTCACGCCAGGCTCATGCCATGTCCGGCACCATGCGGGCCCTGCTGGCGAACATGGTGATTGGGGTGACCAAGGGTTTCGAGCGCAAGCTCACCCTGGTCGGCGTCGGCTACCGCGCTCAGGCGCAGGGCGACAAGCTCAACCTGTCGCTCGGTTTCTCTCATCCGGTTGAACACGCGATGCCCGCCGGCATCAAGGTGGAGACGCCGACCCAGACCGAGATCGTGATCAAGGGTGTGGACAAGCACCTGGTCGGTCAGGTGGCTGCCGACGTGCGCGCCTATCGTAAGCCCGAGCCTTACAAGGGCAAGGGCGTGCGTTATGCCGACGAGGTGGTGGCGCTCAAGGAAACCAAGAAGAAGTAACCACTCGGACAAGATACTGGAGCGATTGCAATGGACAAGAAAATCCGGCGTCTGCGCAGGGCGCGCAAAACCCGCGCCAAGTTTGCCGAGCTTGGTGCGATCCGGTTGTGCGTGCATCGCAGCAATTCTCACATTTATGCGCAGCTCATCGACCCGAGTGGCGCGCGCGTGCTGACCTCGGCATCGACCCTGGAGCGCGAGGTTCGTGAACAGATCAAGACCGGTGGCAACGTCGATGCGGCCCGGCTGATCGGGCAGCGTATTGCCGAACGTGCCAAGGCGATCGGCGTCGAACGGGTCGCGTTCGATCGGGCCGGGTTCGCCTATCACGGGCGGGTCAAAGCGTTGGCGGATGCCGCGCGCGAGCACGGTTTGCAGTTTTAAGCGAGGAACATCATGGCAAAGTCCGTACAGCAGACGGAAGAGCAGGGCGACGGCCTCAAGGAAAAGATGATCGCCGTCAACCGTGTCACCAAAGTCGTTAAAGGTGGCCGGATCCTGAGTTTTGCCGCCCTCACCGTGGTCGGTGACAATGATGGTGGCGTTGGCATGGGCAAGGGCAAGTCGCGCGAGGTGCCGGTGGCCGTCACCAAGGCGATGGAGGAGGCACGGCGCAAGATGATCAAAGTGCCGCTGAAGAACGGCACTTTCCATCATCCGGTGGTCGGCAAGCATGGCGCGTCCGTGGTACTGATCCAGCCGGCCTCGCCTGGTACCGGCATCATCGCCGGTGGTGCGATGCGCGCGGTATTTGAGGTCATGGGGGTCCACGACGTACTGGCCAAGTGCCTCGGCTCCACCAACCCTTACAACGTGGTGCGCGCCACCCTCAACGGCCTGTCTCAGATGATGACGCCGAGCGAGGTCGCTGCCAAGCGCGGCAAGACCGTGGCCGAGATTCTGGAGTGAGCCATGACTGAAGCGAAGACGAAAGTTCGCGTCACCCTGGTGCGGAGCCCGATAGGCGCGCTTGCCAAGCATCGCGCATGTGTGCGCGGTCTGGGGCTCAAGCGCATGCATCAGAGCGTCGAACTGGAAGACACGCCGGCGGTGCGGGGCATGATTCAGCGTGTGAACTATTTGGTCAAGCATGAGGTGGTCGCATGAAACTGAATGACCTCAAGCCGGCTGCCGGCGCGACCAAGGCCGGCAAGCGACCCGGGCGCGGAATCGGTTCCGGGCTGGGTAAGACTGGCGGGCGTGGCCACAAGGGCCAAAAATCGCGGGCCGGCGGTTTTCACAAAGTAGGCTTCGAAGGCGGTCAGATGCCGATGGCCCGTCGCTTGCCCAAGCGCGGCTTCATTTCGCTCGATCGCGCGTTCAAGGTGGAGGTGCGGCTGGGTGATCTCGCCGCGCTGCCCGTCGACACCGTCGATCTGCTGGTCCTGAAACAGGCCGGCCTGGTGCCGCAGTTGGCGAAAAGCTGCAAGGTCATCCTGGCGGGGTCGGTCGACAAGGCCGTCACCGTGTCCGGTCTGGGCGTCACCAAGGGCGCCCGCGCCGCGATCGAAGCGGCCGGTGGCACCGTGGTCAGCGACGCCGCCTAAACGGGAGTAGCGATCTTGGCCGCTGCTGGCAATCTGTTGCAGAACTCCGGCAAGCTGGGCGACCTCAAGCGTCGCCTGTGGTTTCTGCTGGGCGCTCTGGTCGTGTTCCGCATCGGGTCGTTCATCCCGGTGCCGGGCATCGATCCGGTCGTGTTGGAACAATTGTTCCGGTCCCAGCAGGGCGGCATCCTCGGCATGTTCAACATGTTCTCCGGCGGCGCGCTGTCGCGTTTCTCGGTGCTGGCGCTGGGCATCATGCCGTACATCTCGGCGTCCATCATCATGCAGTTGCTGACGGTGGTATCGCCGCAGTTGGAGGCGCTGAAGAAGGAAGGTGAGGCCGGACGGCGCAAGATCACCCAATACACGCGCTATGGCACGGTGTTGCTCGCCACATTCCAGGCGATCGGTATTTCCATCGCGCTGGAGAGCCAGCCGGGCTTGGTGCTCGATCCGGGCATGATGTTCCGTATCACCACCATCATCACGCTGGTGTCCGGCACCATGTTCCTGATGTGGCTGGGCGAGCAGATCACCGAACGCGGCCTCGGCAACGGCATTTCCATCATCATTTTCGCTGGTATCGTTGCCGGGTTGCCGCATGCCATCGGTGGCACGTTGGAGCTGTCGCGCACCGGCGCGTTCTCGATCCCGCTGGTGCTTATGCTGTTCGTCGGTGCGTTGCTGATCACCGGTTTCGTGGTGTTCGTCGAACGCGGTCAGCGCAAGATTTTGGTCAATTACGCCAAGCGCCAGGTCGGCAACAAGGTCTATGGCGGGCAAAGCTCCCACCTGCCGCTCAAGGTCAACATGGCCGGCGTGATCCCGCCGATCTTTGCTAGCTCCATTATTTTGTTCCCCGCAACCTTGGCTGGAATATTCGGTGGCGGGGAGTCGATGAACTGGCTGAAAGATATCGGTGCGGCGCTGTCGCCGGGCCAACCGATCTACGTAATGCTCTATGCTGCGGCGATCTTCTTCTTTTGTTTCTTCTACACGGCGTTGGTGTTCAATCCGCGGGAAACGGCTGACAACCTGAAGAAGAGCGGCGCGTTCATCCCCGGCTACCGTCCCGGCGAGCAGACATCGCGTTTCATCGACAAGGTCATGACCCGTTTGACTCTGGTCGGTGCGATCTACATCACCTTCGTCTGCCTGATCCCGGAATTCCTGATCGTCAAATGGAACGTGCCGTTCTATTTTGGTGGCACCTCCCTGCTGATCATTGTGGTGGTCAGCATGGACTTCATGGCGCAGGTACAGGCCTACGTGATGACGCACCAGTACGAGGGCCTGCTGAAGAAGGCGAATTTCAAGGGTGGAAACTTCATCACCCGATAGCGCGCGGCGATGGCGAAGGACGACGTCATTCAGATGCAGGGCGAGGTGGTGGAAAACCTGCCGAACGCCACGTTCAGAGTGAAGTTGGAGAACGGTCACGTCGTGTTGTGCCACATCTCGGGCAAGATGCGCATGCATTACATCCGCATCTTGCCTGGCGACAAGGTTACAGTTGAACTCACGCCTTACGACCTGTCGCGGGCGCGTATCGTTTACCGCGCCAAGTGATTTTGCTTAGAGGAGTTGAACATGCGAGTGCAAGCATCGGTGAAGAAGATTTGTCGCAAGTGCAAGATCGTGCGGCGCCATGGCGTGGTGCGCGTGATATGCAGCGAGGCGCGGCACAAGCAACGTCAGGGCTGACACCGGCTGCCTTGCGTGGTGGTTGTAAGTTCGAATATAATCCAACGTTTTTGATTGCTGGGGGTTAGTTCATGGCCCGGATCGCTGGGGTAAACATCCCGAACCACAAGCATGCGGAAATCGCGCTGACAGCCATTTATGGCATCGGGCGCAGCCGAGCGCGCATCATTTGTATGGAGGCGGGTGTCAATCCCTCGTCCAAGATGAAGGACCTGACCGACGCTGAGGTCGACAAGCTGCGCGACGGTGTGGGCAAGTTCGTCGTCGAAGGCGACCTGCGCCGGGAGGTCACCATGAACATCAAGCGCCTGATGGACCTGGGATGCTACCGTGGCGTGCGTCACCGCCGCGGTCTGCCGCTGCGTGGCCAACGTACGCGCACCAACGCACGCACCCGTAAAGGACCGCGTCGCCAGATGCAGGTCAAGAAGTGAAGCAACCAAAGCAAGTGACAGGACAACGCAATGGCTAAGGCAACTGCCGCGCGCGCGCGGAAAAAGGTCAAGAAGAGCGTGGCTGACGGGGTCGCCCATATCCACGCTTCGTTCAATAACACCATCGTCACCATCACCGATCGGCAGGGTAACGCGTTGGCGTGGGCGACTGCGGGTGGGGCTGGGTTCAAGGGGTCGCGCAAGAGCACTCCGTTTGCCGCCCAGGTTGCCGCCGAAAATGCCGGCAAGATGGCCTTGGAGTATGGCCTGAAGAATCTCGAAGTCCGCATCAAGGGGCCGGGTCCGGGACGCGATTCCACCGTGCGCGCGCTGAATGCGCTGGGCTACAAGATCACCAGCATCGCCGATGTGACGCCCATTCCGCACAACGGCTGCCGTCCGCCCAAGAAGCGTCGCATCTAAAGCTACAGGAGAGCACAACGTGGCCCGAAATCTCGATCCCAAGTGCCGTCAGTGCCGCCGCGAAGGGGAAAAGCTGTTCCTCAAGGGCGAAAAGTGTATGACCGAAAAATGCGCCATCGAACGCCGCAATCAGCCCCCGGGGCAGCATGGCGCGCGCCAGACTCGTCTGTCCGACTATGGCGTCCATCTGCGTGAGAAGCAAAAGGTACGGCGTATCTATGGCCTGCTGGAAGGCCAGTTCCGTCTGACCTACAAAGAGGCGGAGCGTCGGCGCGGCGTCACCGGTGAAAATCTGCTGCAGTTGCTGGAGTCCCGCCTGGACAGCGTTGCCTACCGTATGGGCTTCGGGGCGTCGCGCAACGAAGCGCGTCAGGTGGTTCGTCACAATGCCATCCTGGTCAATGGTCGCCGCGTCAACATCCCGTCATACCAGGTTCGTCCTGGCGACGTGGTGGAGGTCCGCGATTCGGCCAAGTCCCATCTGCGCATCAAGGCAGCGGTGGAGGCTGCTCAAGGCCGGGGTTTCCCGGAATGGGTGGAGGTCGATGCCAAGGCGATGAAGGGCACCTTCAAGGCCCTGCCGCAGCGTGCCGAGTTGCCCAGCACCATCAACGAAGCGTTGGTGGTGGAACTCTACTCGAAGTAACCATCTGCGCGCGTGTCGGCGGCGTCGACGCGCGCGTCCCGTGAAGGAACTCCACTATGTCGAATACAGGCGATCTGCTGAAGCCCCGTATCGTCGAGGTCAACAGCATATCCCCTCGTCAGGCCCGTATCACGCTGGAGCCTTTCGAACGCGGCTACGGCCACACGTTGGGGAATGCGTTGCGCCGCATTCTGCTGTCCTCGATGCGTGGCTATGCGCCGACCGAGGTGCGCATTGCCGGTGTGGTGCATGAATATTCCGCGCTGGACGGCGTGCAGGAAGATGTCGTCGACATACTACTCAATCTGAAGGGCCTGGCAGTCAAGCTGAACAGCCGCGACGAGGCCCTGCTGACCATTCGCAAGAGCGGCGAGGGTCCCGTGACTGCGGCCGACATCGAGGCCGGCCATGACGTGGAAATCCTGAACGGGGAGCATGTCATCGCCCATCTCACCAAGGGTGGCAAACTGGAGATGGAGATCAAGGTCGAGGCCGGACGCGGTTACGTTCCTGCAAGCGTGCGTATCAGGGACGAGGAATCACGCCCGGTCGGGGTGATCCTGGTGGATGCGTTGTTCAGCCCGGTCAGCAAGGTCAGCTTCAGTGTGGAAAGCGCGCGCGTGGAGCAGCGCACCGATCTGGACAAGCTGATTCTGGAAATCGAGACCAATGGCGTCATCGAACCGACCGAGGCGGTACGCAATGCTGCGAGTGTGCTGATCGAGCAGCTGGCGTCATTCGCCAATCTCCAGGGCGTCGCCCCCTCGGAGGGTGCGCTGAGCACCATGAAGCCGTCCTCGCCGCAGGTCGACCCGATCCTGTTGCGCCCGGTCGACGAGTTGGAACTCACCGTACGCTCAGCCAACTGTCTGAAAGCCGAGAACATCTATTACATTGGTGATCTGATTCAGCGCACCGAAATGGAACTGCTCAAGACGCCGAATCTCGGCCGCAAGTCCCTGAACGAGATCAAGGATGTGCTCGCCGCGCGCGGCCTGACCTTGGGCATGAAACTGGAAAACTGGCCACCGGCGGGTCTGGAAAAGCCCTGAACATAAGGTAATCATCATGCGCCACCGTCTCTCCCATCGTAAACTGAATCGCACCAGCAGCCACCGTCAGGCGCTGTTGCGCAATTTGTCCATTGCCCTGCTCAAGCACGAGGCAATCCGCACCACGCTGCCGAAAGCGAAGGAGTTGCGCAAAGTGGTCGAACCGCTGATCACACTGGGCAAGACACCGACGCTGGCCAACCGCCGGCTGGCGTTTGATCGTCTGCGCGACCGCGACATGGTTGGCAAGTTGTTCGACGATCTCGGTCCGCGCTTCCAGCAGCGTCCCGGTGGCTATGTGCGCATCCTGAAGTTCGGCTTCCGTCCGGGCGACAACGCGCCGATGGCCTATGTCGAATTGGTGGACCGCGCGCCTCAGGCGACGTCGTCCGAAGAGGGTGGCGAAGCCTGATCGTCATGCTCGCACCGAGCCGGCCACGTGGCCGGCTTTTTTGTTGGTGGTGGTGGCGGACTGCAAAGGCGTGCGGGTTTACGGGCACAGGCGCGTGCGTTCCGCACTAAACTCGGCCTTGTCGTCAGCCTTGTACGGCGCCATGACCCGTATCGATTTCTACGTCAATGTAACTGCTCTGCCGGAGACCGCGCGGCTGCTGGCCGGCAAGGCGTTTCGTGCCGGCCAGCACGCACTGGTCTACACCGTGGACAGCCGCCTGGCCCAAACGCTCGATGATTGGTTTTGGACGGCGCAGCAACTGGAATTCCTGCCGCACGTCCCATGCGGCCACCCGTTGGCGCGACAGACGCCGGTGTTGATCGGCGCCGATCCGGAGGAACTGGCCAGTGCCGACGTGCTGATCAACGTCAACGGGGAAACGCCGGGATTTTTCAGCCGCTTCGAGCGCGTGCTCGAACTCGTCGGCAGCGGTGAGGACGACCTGGTACGCGGGCGTAGCCGCTATCGTCACTATCGGGAGCGGGGCTACGCGCTGCAGATCCATGATCGCGGAGGTGGAAAATGAGCCATCCATCCAGTGATCTGGTCGCCAAGATGGATGCGCTATTGCGCAAGCACCCGCCCGACGCGCTGATCGACCGGGGGCTGGACGACGATGATTTCCCGCTGCTGGAAGATGTGGTGGCTGCCCAGGGTGAGGCGCATGGCGCACCCGGAGGCGTCGAGCGCCGCCAGGCGGATCGGCGGCAGGCGGAACGGCGCACGCAGCAGCGTAGGTCGGGTGAGCGTCGCCAGGTCGACGCCCGTCTGGCGGAACCGGCCTTGACCGAGCCGCCGGATCTGGAACGGTTGTTCGATGCGCTGGAACGTCGTCTGGCGGACCTGTTCATTCGGCAACAACTGCGCACCGAGGACGCAGTACGCAAAATCGTCCGTGAGGAATTGGCGCGCGCCGCGAAAACATAGCGGCATCGGCCACGTCAAGCACCGGCGCGATCGCCGTGCACTCGTTCCAGCCGGTGTGCGCGGGCACCCTATAATCACGAATTCGATCCACCGCACTGTAAGCGCCCGGCGCGCACCGACTCATCATCATGGAACTCGCCAAGTCATTCGAGCCGCACGACATCGAGAAGCGCTGGTATGCGCACTGGGAGGCCGCCGGCTACTTCGCCATGGGACGCGCCGAGGGTCGCCCGGCGTACTGCATCATGCTGCCGCCGCCCAACGTCACTGGCACATTGCACATGGGCCACGCCTTCCAGCACGGCCTTATGGATGCGTTGATCCGCTACCACCGTATGCGCGGCGACAACACGCTGTGGCAACCGGGCACCGATCACGCTGGCATTGCCACGCAGATCGTGGTGGAACGGCAGCTGGATGCGCAAGGTGTATCCCGTCACGACCTGGGACGTGACGGCTTCCTCGCCAAGGTATGGGAATGGAAGGCGCATTCTGGCTCCACCATCACCCGCCAGATGCGGCGTCTTGGCACCTCGCCGGACTGGTCGCGCGAGCGCTTCACCATGGATGAGGGCCTGTCGCGCGCGGTCACCGAGGTGTTCGTGCGCCTGTACGAGGAGGGCCTGATCTATCGCGGCAAGCGCCTGGTCAACTGGGATCCGGTGTTGCAGACGGCGGTGTCCGACCTGGAGGTGGTGAACACCGAGGAGGACGGCTTCATCTGGGAGATCAACTATCCGCTGGAGGGTGCCGCGGGCCATCTCACCGTCGCCACCACGCGACCGGAAACGCTGCTCGGCGATACCGCGGTGGCGGTGCATCCGGAGGATGAGCGCTACCGTCATCTGATCGGCAAGAGCGTGCGTCTGCCGGTGGCTGAGCGCACCATCCCGATCATCGCCGACGAGTACGTGGACCGCGAGTTCGGCACCGGCGTGGTGAAGATCACGCCGGCGCACGATTTCAACGACTGGCAGGTGGGGCAGCGCCACCGTCTGGCGGCGATCAACGTGCTGACCCTGGATGCCAAGATCAACGAGTTCGGGCCGGCCGAGTATCAGGGACTGGACCGTTATGCGGCGCGCCAGAAAATCCTCGACGACTTGCAGGCGCGCGGTCTGTTGGTATCCGCCAAGCCGCACAAACTGATGATACCGCGCGGTGATCGCACGCACGCGGTGATCGAACCGATGCTCACCGACCAGTGGTTCATGAGCATGGAGAGTCTGGCGCAACGGGCGCTCGCCGTGGTGGAGTCGGGTGAACTGCGCTTTGTGCCGGAGAACTGGACCACCACCTATCGCCAGTGGCTGGAGAACATCCAGGACTGGTGCGTGTCGCGCCAATTGTGGTGGGGGCACCGCATCCCGGCGTGGTATGACGAGGACGGCAACGTCTACGTCGCGCGCGACGAGGCGGCTGCGCGCCGTCAGGCCGCCGGGCGCGAACTGCGTCGCGACGAGGATGTGCTGGACACCTGGTTCTCGTCGGCGCTGTGGCCGTTCTCGACCCTGGGTTGGCCGGAGGATACCTGGGAACTCAAGCACTACCTACCCACCTCGGTGCTGGTCACCGGTTTCGACATCATCTTTTTCTGGGTGGCGCGCATGGTGATGATGTCCCTGCACTTCACCGGCAAGGTGCCGTTCCGCGAGGTCTACGTCACCGGCCTGGTGCGCGACGCGCATGGCCACAAGATGAGCAAGTCGAAGGGCAACGTGCTCGATCCGATCGATCTGATCGACGGCATCGACCTCGACTCCTTGGTGGCCAAGCGCGTCACCGGCCTGATGAATCCCAAACAGGCGCAGGCCATCGAGCAGGCGACGCGCAAGGAATTTCCGAATGGCATTGCCAGCTACGGCACCGATGCCTTGCGCTTCACTTTCGCCAGCCTGGCCACGCATGGGCGTGACATCAAGTTCGACATGGCGCGCTGCGAGGGCTACCGCAACTTCTGCAACAAGCTCTGGAACGCCAGTCGCTTCGTGCTGATGAATGCGGCCAATGGCGAAAGCGGGGTGGCGCAGCAGGGAGCGACCTTCGCCGACCGCTGGATCCTCGGGCGTCTGGATCGGGCCATCGCCGAAGTGCGCGCGGGCTTCGACCAGTATCGCTTCGATCTGGCGGCGCGCGCGATCTACGAGTTCGTCTGGGACGAGTATTGCGACTGGTACCTGGAACTGGCCAAGGTGCAGTTGCAGGACTCGGCAGACGCCAACGTGGCGGCGGCGACACGGCATACCCTGCTCACGGCGCTGGAGACGGTACTGCGCCTCGCGCATCCGATCACCCCGTTCATCACCGAGGAACTGTGGCAGGCCGTGGCGCCGCTGGCCGGCAAGGGCGGCGACAGTATCATGCTTGCGCCCTATCCCGAGGTCGGCTCGACCGCGGACGCCGGTGCCGGCGCGAACATGGCGGAACTCAAGGCGCTGGTCAATGGCGTGCGCAACCTGCGTGGCGAGATGAATCTGTCGCCGGCCGTGAAGGTGCCGCTTTATGTCGAAGGCGATGCGGCACGCGTGGCGCTGTTTGCGCCCTATCTGCGCGCTCTGGCGCGCCTGGCCGAGGTGCGCGCGGTCGATGCGCTGCCGGACGGCGACGCACCGGTCGCCCATGTCGGCGACTGGCGGCTGATGCTGCACATCGAGGTCGACCGCGAGGCCGAAATCGCCCGCCTGGACAAGGAGATCGCCCGTCTTGCCGCGGAGATCGCCAAGGCCGAGGGCAAGCTGGCCAACCCCGCGTTCGTCGACAGGGCGCCCGCCGCCGTGGTCGAACAGGAACGCCGGCGTCTGGCCGACTTCGCCGCGACGCTCACCAAGGTACGGGCGCAGCGCGGGCGTCTGGGCTGAGGCGGGGCGGGGATGCAGAGCGAAACGTCGGCGAGCGTACTCGCCGAATTGAACGCCTGGTACGCCGCGCTGAACGAGCCGGCGCACTGGTATCAACTGGCCGTTCTGGTCGTGGCGCTGCTGGGGGCCTGGTACGCGCATCGCCGGCTGGACGCGCGCCTCGGTGGCAGCGCCGATCAGGCGGAGCCGACCGGTTTGCGCCGTTTCACGCTGCGCTCCGCGCAGCGTGTGTTGCTGCCTTTGTCGATGCTGTTCGCGGTGCTGATCGGCCGCGCCATCCTCGATGCACTGCACATCAACACCGCGGTGCTCGGTCTCGCCGTTCCGCTGCTGATGTCGCTGGCGGCGATCCGTCTGGTGATCTACGCGCTGCGCAAGGGCTTCACCCTGACGCCCGCCTTGAAAACTTGGGAGAACGTGGTCAGCACCTCGATCTGGGTGGTGCTGGCGCTGCACCTCTTGGGCTGGCTGCCGGAGGTCACCGCTGCGCTCGACGCTCTAGCCGTCAACCTGGGCAGCGCGCGCATTTCCCTGCTGGCGGTGATCAAGTTGATCCTCGCCGTCGCCCTGTTGATGACCCTGGCGTTCTGGCTGGCCAACGTCATCGACCGGCACATGCGGACTTCGGCGCACATCAACCCGGCCATGCAGGTGGCGTTCGCCAAGTTCAGCCGTTTCTTCCTGATCACGCTGGCGGTGTTGTTGTCGCTCAACGCCGTCGGCATCGATCTCACCGCCTTGGCGGTGTTCGGCGGCGCCGTGGGGGTGGGTCTGGGGCTCGGCTTGCAACGCATCGCCAGCAACTTCATCAGCGGTTTCATTCTGGTGCTCGACCGCTCCATCAAGCCGGGTGACGTCATCACCATCGGCCAGAGTTTCGGCTGGGTGCAGGAGTTGCGCGCGCGTTATGTCGTGGTGCGCAACCGGGATGGTGTCGAGACGTTGATCCCCAACGAGAATCTGATCACCTCGGAAGTCATCAACTGGAGTTACACCGACCCCAACGTGCGCGTGCGCATTCCGGTGCAGATCAGCTACGACGACGATCCGGAACAGGCCATGGCGTTGATGCTGGAGGCGGCCAAGGCCAGCCCGCGCGTGCTGGCCGATCCGGCGCCGGTCGCGCGGCTGATGGAGTTCGGTGACAACGGCATCCTGCTGGAGCTGCGGGTGTGGATCGACGACCCGGAGGAAGGTGTCGGCAATGTTCGCTCGACCATCAATCTGGCGGTATGGCGGGCGTTCAAGCGGGCCGGCATCACCATTCCTTACCCGCAGCGCGATATCCACATCAAGCCGGCGGGTGCAGGTTCAGCCGCCGCACCGGGCTCCGCGGCATGATCCTGAGCGCTCGGGGATGCTGGGCGCACCGGTTGGTGTCCGCTGTCCGTCGCCATGTCGAGCATCGCGCGCGGCAACGCGGCCGACGCGCCCAGGTGGGCGGTCAGACGTAACTGTATGTGCGGGTGGCTGTCGGCGAAGCGGGCGAGCTCGGCCGGGATGTCCTCGGCGACGTGGGTGCCCGCGGCGAGAAAGTAGGGCAGGACGATGATTTCCGTGGCACCCGCCATGGCACAGCAGCGCAGTCCCGCCGCGATGTCGGGCTCGGCCAGTTCCAGAAACGCGACCTGCACGCGATCGATGCCTGGGCTGCGCAGACCGGCGACACGCTCGCCCAGACGCCGCACTTCGTCGTTGGAAGCCTGACGGCGGCTGCCGTGGGCGATGATGAGCAGATGTCGTGGCATGGTCTCAGTCCCTCGCCAGAGGCAGTTCGCCGCGCCAGCCCGGCTTGGCCAGCAGCATCTGCACCGTGCCCAGGTCGCGTTCGCGGAAACCGCCTTCGCAGTAACACAGATAGAACTCCCACATGCGCAGGAAGCGCTGGTCGAAGCCGAGCGCGAGAATGCGCTCGCGGGCGGCCAGAAAGTTGGCCCGCCAACGCGCCAGGGTCTCGGCGTAATGCGGGCCGATGTCCACCAGGTCGACCAGCTTCAGTTCGCTGGCGCGCGTGGCGGCGCCAACCAGTGCGCCGATACTGGGCAGGAAGCCACCCGGAAAAATGTGCTTCTGAATGAAATCCACTGCGTTCAGCGCAGCGGCATAGCGTCGATCGGCGATGGTGATGGCCTGCAACAGCATGACGCCATTTGCCGTAAGCAGCCGGCCGCACTGGTGGAAATAGTCGTCGAGCCGGTCGGCGCCGACCGCCTCGACCATTTCGATCGATACCAGTTTGTCGTATCGGCCGTCCAGGTCGCGGTAATCGCCCAGCAGTATGGTCACGCGCTCGCTGAGCCCCGCTTGCGCCACGCGCTGGCGTGCCAGATCGAACTGGGCGCGTGACAGCGTGATACTGGTGACCCGGCAACCATGGCGCCCCGCGGCATGCAGCGCGAGGCCGCCCCAACCGGTGCCGATCTCCAGCAGATGATCGTCGGCACTCAAAGCCAGCGCGCGGCAGACACGCTCCAGCTTGGCGACCGAGGCAGCGGCCAGCGTCATGTCCGGGGTGCGGAACCAGGCACATGAGTACATCAGGGTCTCGTCCAGCCACAGGCGATAAAAGTCGTTACCCAGGTCATAGTGGGCGGTGACATTGGCCCGGCTACCGGAGCGGGTGTTGCGCCGCAGCCAGTGGCGCCACGCACGCACCGGCGCAGTGACACGGGCGATACCGCGCTCCATATCCTCCAGCACTGAGCGGTTGCGCAGCAGCAAGCGCACCAGATCGACCAGTGCGCGGTCGTCGTCGCAACGCCAATATCCGGCCATGTAGGCTTCGCCGGCGCCGACGCTGCCGGCCAGGAGCATGGCCGACCACGACCGCGCGTCCAGTATGTGCACGCGCACGCACAGCTCGGCTTGGTCTGCTGGCTGGCCGAAGACTCGATTGTGGCCGGGCTCTACCAGTTCCAGGCGGCCCCGGGACAGGCGCGCGAGACGCGCATGGACGGCAGCGCGTGCGCGGCGCAAAGGCCATGGGCAACGTCGCTGGCTGGTCGCCGGTGTGAGCGCGTGTCGGGCATTGCTGCTCAGCCCTGACAGCAGTGGCGCGTGCGGGCTATCGAGGTCGAGACGTTCGGGGTGCATGCTATTCACGCCCGGTCGGGCGCCTCCGCGGTGCTGGCATGGCCAGGGTGGTGGTGGATGGGAACGCCCTTGCGCCACAGGCGCAGGGCCTGCCAATGAATGGCGAACATGACCTGGGCGGTCATCAACGGGTACCGCCACAGCGCACGCGCCAGGCTGGCACCGTCGATCGCGCGCCGGTGCAGCACCAGCGTGGCATCGAGCAGCGTGTGCCCTTCATGCTGGTCGTCCAGGTGTAGCGTGAGGCGCTCACCCGGCAGCGTCAGCCGCCAGCGGTACTCCATGTTCATCGGCAGAAAGGGCGAAACGTGCAGGGTCTTGGCGACGCGGAAGCTCGGCCGCTGAGCGCGGCCCAGGTTGTCCCGCATCGACACCGCGTACAGGCGGCGCTCGCGCCACGGCGTGTTGGTCACCTCGCCCAGCACGGCCTCCAGCGTCTGGCCGTCACCCGCGTAGCAGTAGAACAGGCTGATCGGGTTGAAGCCGTAGCCGAGATAGCGCGGATGGGTGAGCAGGCGGATCGGGCCGGCCGGCCGGCAGCCGGTCTGGCGTTGCACCTCGTCGCGCACGGCGACGTCGAGGGGCTCATGGGGGTCGCCCAGATGATCGGCCCGGCGCCACCAGGCCAGGTTGGCGCGCCCGGTGGACCACAGCCAGCGCCCGTCGAACACCCGGTCGGTCTCGTCCAGATCCAGCCACAGCATCACCAGCCGGTAGGTGAAGGCGTGTGCGTGTGGCGACAGGCCAGCCACGGCGTAACGGCGGTGGCGCAGCCAGCCTTCATACAGTGCGCTATGCATGCCTGCTTCGCTCCGTGCGCCGCCAGGGGCCGGCATCAGGGTCATGCCGCGCGCCGCTGCCGCAGGTGCAGTCGGTCCTCGTCGAAATGCCGCAGCGCATCCAAGGCGCTGACCACGCCATCCTCATGAAAGCCGTTGCGCCACCAGGCCCCGCAGTAATACGTGTTGCCGGTGCCGTCGATGTCACGGTGACGCGCCTGGGCCGCGACCGCCGTCGACGTGAACAACGGATGGTGGTAGGTCATGCGCGCCAGGACGCGCGCCGGGTCGATGGCGCCGGCCTGGTCCGGCGGGTTGACCGTGACGCACAGGCGCTCCGCTGCGGTCAGTCCCTGCAACCGGTTCATGTCGTAGGTCAGGCACACACGGCCACCCGGCCCGTGCGGCATCAGGTAGTTCCAAGCCGCGCGTGCCAGCCGCCGGCGCGGCAGCAGGCGCTGGTCGGTATGCAGCACGGCCTCGTTGGTCTGATACGGGATGGCGCCGAGCACCGCGCGTTCCGTCGGGGTTGGATCGTCCAGCAGGGCCAGTGCCTGGTCGCTGTGGCAGGCGAGGAATGCCGCGTCGAAGCGTTGCACGCCGTCGGCCAGGCGCAGCCACACCTGACCGAGCTGGCGACGCAGACCGAGCACCGGCGTGGCGACGTGCACACGTGACCGGAACGGCGCGATCAGGCGTTCGACATAGCTGCGCGAACCGCCGCGCACCACGCGCCAGACCGGGCGGTCGCGCAAGGCCAGCAGGCCATGGTTGTGGAAGAAACGCACGAACAGGCGGGCCGGGAAATCGAGCATGCGCACCGGGTCGGTGGACCAGATGGCGGCGCCCATCGGCAGGATGTAGTAATCGCGGAACGGCCGGCCATAACCGCCGCGCGCGAGGAATTCACCCAGGGCTGGTTCGTCGCCCTGCTCTCCGAGCAGCGCCGGAGCCTCGCGGTTGAAGCGCAGGATGTCGCGCACCATGTGCCAGAACGCCGGTCGGAGCAGATTGCGGCGTTGTGCGAACAAGGCGTTGAGCGAGGTGCCGTTGTACTCCAGACCGCCGCCGGGAAAATCCGGGCAGGTGACGCTGAAGCTCATGTCGCTGGTCTGGCTCTGCACGCCCAGGTCGTCGAGCAGGCGGGTGAAATGCGGGTAGGTGCGGTCGTTGAAGACGATGAATCCGGTATCGACCGCAAAGCGGTGACCGCCCAGATCCACGTCGTGGGTATGGACGTGGCCGCCGACATGCGCACCTGCCTCGAACACGCGAATGTCATGGCGCGGATGCAGATGGTGTGCGATGGTCAGGCCGGCGATGCCGCTGCCGATGATGGCGATGTTCATGGCCTCGACGCCCTCGCATCGGCGGCGTCGCGTCGCGGTGGCAAGGGCACGAAGGCACTGGTGCGCGCCTGATAGTCGCGGTAACCGGGACGGCGCTGGGCGATGTCCCGCTCCAGCAATGCCACGCCGGACACGCGCAGCAACAGCACGGTCATCAGCAGCGGCGAGATCACCGTCCACGCTGCGCCGGCGCTCAGCGCCAACAGCCAGGCGCCCCACCATATCAGGCATTCGCCGAAGTAGTTGGGGTGACGGCTCCACGCCCACAGCCCATGCCTCATGACCGCGTCGCGATTGCGCGGGTCGGTCTTGAAACGGGCCAGTTGGTGGTCGGCGAGCGCTTCGAAGGCGATGCCGAACAGCCATAGGCCGACACCGAACAGATCGAGCCAGCCGAGCGGACGATCGCTGGCAAGGGCGGCCATCAGCGGCATTGCGACCACCCAGGCGAGCACGGCCTGTAGGCCGAACACCCGATATAGACTCTCGCGGGCGAAATGCGGTGCATGCCGCGCACGCATGGCGCGATAGCGGCGGTCCTCGCCCTGACCACGATTGCGCCAGGCGATGTGCAGCGACAGACGCAGCGCCCACAGGGTGGCGAGCGTCAATACCAACGCGACGCGTGCGCCGTCGGACGCGGCGAAGAGCTGATATAGCCACGCCGCGCCGGCGATCATCGGCGCCCACAGCGTGTCGACGATGCTGACGTCGTGCCGCGTCAGGCTGAAGCCCCAGGCGGCCAGAGCCGCCAGCAGCAGTACCGGCAACGCGAGCGCGGCGGCCAGCCAGTCCATTCAGGCCTCCCGCGCGAACAGATAGTGGCCGACGTGCCAGCGCTCGCCGCCGTCGCAGCCGAAGGTTTCGGCACAGGCCATGAAGAACAGGCGCCAGCGCTGCCACCACAGCAGCGCGTCGGCTTGGCCATAGGTGGCGGCGAACAGGGTGAGGATGGCCTCGCGCCGCGCGTCCATGCGTTGCAACCAGGCATCGGCGGTGCGTTGGTAATGGCGCCCGCCCCAGTGCCACTGGCGCAACGGCACCAGCGGCTGTGCGATGCGCAACGGCAGGTCGGCACTGGGCATCATGCCGCCGGTGAAGAAGTGCCGGCTCATCCAGTCGTCATCGCCGCGGTCCTCGAACAGATAGGGGGTGTCGCGGTGGCAGAACACATGCATGAAGAAGCGCCCCCCGGGCACCAGCCAGCCGTGGATGCGACGCATCAGCGTGGCCCAGTTGCGCATGTGCTCGAACATCTCCACCGAGACCACACGGTCGAAGGTCTCGCCCGGGGTGAACGTGTTCATGTCGGCGGTGATCACCGTCAGGTTGGCGAGACCCAGGTCCGCCGCACGCGCTTCGATGAAACGGCGTTGTGCATGGGCGTTGGATACCGCAGTGATGCGTGCGTCCGGATAGTGCCGTGCCAGCCACAGGGACAGGCTGCCCCAGCCGCAGCCCAGTTCCAGGATACGCTGGCCGTCGGCGAGCCCGGCGCGCTCGCAGGTCACGCGCAACGCCGCCACTTCGGCCTCGGCGAGGTCGGCGACGCCCTCGGGCCACCAGCAGCAACTGTATTTGCGCTGCGGGCCGAGCACCTCGCCGAAGAACTCCGCAGGCAACTCGTAATGCTGACTGTTGGCCAGTTCCGGCCGGGGCGCCACCGGCGCCTGCGCCAGCCCGTCGATGAAGGCGGCAAGATCATCCGCAGCCCGCTCGGCATCACGCCCGGCCAACGAACGCTGACGCCGGCGGCACAATCGGCGGATGCCGGCACGCACCATGGCATCGGGTAGCAGTCCTCGTTCCACCCAGTGCAGGGCGGTGCGGGTGGCGGCGGTCATGGACATCGCGCTCAGGTGATGCGCCGTACCGTCTTGCGCGCATCCAGCATGCGCTGCATCTCGCGCAGCAGCCGCGGGTCGTCGGGTGGCACTGCGGAGCCGAAGCTCAGCACGCGCTGGCCATCGCGGTCGATCAGATACTTGTGGAAATTCCAGGCCGGTTGCTGACCGGTGCGGCGATGCAGTTGTTCGAACAGTTTGTTGCGCTGCGGACCGATGACCTGCGTTTTTTCGTACATCGGAAACTCGACGCCGTAGGTGAGGCGGCAGAATCGGGCGATGGCCTGGTTGCTGCCGGGTTCCTGGGCGCCGAAATCGTTGGATGGAAAACCCAGCACCACCAGGCCGCGTCCCTTGTAATCGCGGTACAGCCGCTCCAAACCGGCGTACTGATCGGTGTAGGCGCAATAACTGGCGGTGTTGACCACCAGCACGACCTTGTCGCGATACCGACAGAGATCCTCCGGCTGCCCGGTCTGCAGGTTGTTGAACTGATGGCGTAGCAGTTCCGGACATGAATCGGCCTGCGTAGACGGGCTGAACCACAGACTGGCCAGCAGCAGTATGCCGGCGCTCAGCCAGGCTCCGAGGGGAGGGGAGAGCCGATGGGGTATGGTGGTCGTCATTACTCTATGTCCTGGACAAAAGTGACGATGTCGCTACTATAGGAACGCAGTTCCTGAGTGTCAAATAGATGTCTTGGACAACCAAGCAGTTGGGCGCCATGCTTGAGCTATCGAACGCGTTGCCGATCAGTGCCGTCGAACGGGAAACCGGTATCTCCAAGGATGTACTGCGCAAGTGGGAGACGCGCTACGGTTTTCCCAACCCGGAACGTGATGCGCACGGCGAGCGCCTTTATGCGCCCGAGCAGGTGCTGCGGCTGCGCCAGATCAAGCGCATGCTGGACGCCGGCATGCGTCCCGGGCGGGTGGTGCCGCAAACCGCTGTGCGCTCGTGCGAGCTGGAGCGCGTCGGCGCGACGCGCGTGCTCGCATCTGTTTCCTCGGTGCCCGGCGCTGCGCTCCTGGTGCACTTGCGCACGCATGACCTGACCGGTCTGCGGCAGATGCTGCAACGGTTGCTGTTGTCCCAGGGTCTTCGTGCGTTTGTCCTGGACACGGTTGTTCCGCTGATACAAGCCGTCGGGGCCGCGTGGGCCGCCGGCGAACTGGAGATCCATGAGGAGCACCTGTTCACCGAAGTGTTGCAAGGGGTGCTGCGCGGCGCACAGGAATCGCTCGCCAACGTCGACGGTCGGCCGCGTGTGTTGTTGACCACGGCTCCGGAGGAGTCGCACGGTCTGGGGCTACAGATGGTCGCCGCGCTGTTGGCGCTGGACGGCGCGCATTGCGTGTCGCTGGGCACGCGCACGCCCATGCAGGACATCGCCAACGCCGCGCTCGCCCATCGCAGCGATATCGTGGCCCTGTCGTTCAGCATCGCCTACCCGGCGAGGCGTATCCAGCCGACCCTGGCCGAACTGCGTGCGCGTCTATCCGGGCACGTGGCGATCTGGGCGGGCGGCGCCGGCACCGCCCGCCGGCGTGTCGAGGTGGCCGGGTGTGAACTGCTGCCGCACCTGCACGATCTGCCCGGCGCGCTGGCTGCCTGGCGGGCACGCCAGCCGGCATGAGCGGGCAGCGGACACAGACCTTGGCACTGACGAAATCCTTGAGCCGGCGTCAGATTTACCCTGTCTATTCGCACATAAGAACATTCGATTAAACCTCGGTCGCGGCCGGCGGTGCTTTGCGGGTAACATTCGCGCCTATTTGGTCGGCCCCCGCCGGGCGGCGTCCGGCCATGCGAGATCCTGAAGTCTTCACCCATCGGAGGCGATACATGACGTCTGTAGTGGCGACCAACCAGACCATACTGGTCGTGGGCGGCGGCATTTCCGGCATGACGGCGGCGCTGGAAGCGGCCGAAACCGGAAAGCAAGTCGTGCTGGTGGAGAAGAACCCGTACCTGGGCGGCCGCACCGTCCAGCTCTACCGGTACTTCCCCAAGATGTGCCATCCCACCTGCGGCCTGGAGATCAACCTGCGCCGTCTCAAGGCCAATCCCCGCATCCAGGTGCTGACCCTGGCCGAGGTCACCGGTATCAGCGGCGAGCGCGGCAACTACAGCGTCACGGTCAAACGGAAGCCGCGTTACGTCAACGAGAACTGCACCGCCTGCGGCGAATGCGGCAAGGCGGTGGAGACCGAGATCGCCGATGCCTTCAACTACAACCTGGGCAAGATCAAGGCGGCTTACCTGCCGTCCAACATGGCCTATCCGCAGCGCTACGTGATCGATGCCAGCATCATCGGCACGCCCGACGCCGAGCGCGCCAAGGCGGCGTGCAAGTACGGTGCGGTCGACCTGGACGACAAGGAAGAGGTGATCACGCTCAACGCCGGCGCCATCGTCTGGGCCACCGGCTGGAAACCGTATGACGCCGAGAAGATCGTCTACTACGGCTACGGTCGCTTCCCCAACGTCATCACCAACGTCGAGTTCGAGCGGCTGGCCGATCCGCACGGTCCCACCGGCGGCAAGATCCTGCGCCCGTCCGACGGCAAGGAGGCGAAGAACGTCGCCTTCATCCAGTGCGCCGGTTCGCGTGACGAGAACCACCTGCGCCACTGTTCGCGCTTCTGCTGCATGGGTTCGCTGAAGCAGACCCATTACGTACAGGAAGCCTACGGCGACGCGGGCAAGTCGACCATCTACTACATCGACATCCGCGCCATCGACCGCTTCGAGGACTTCTACCAGAAGGTCAAGGCCAACCCCAACGTGCGTTTCGTCAAGTCCAAGGTGGCGCGCATCACCGAGGACAAGGACGGCAACCCGGTGTGCAACGGCGTCGATGTCGAGGGTTACAAGCGCTACGCCACGGCGCACGATCTGGTCGTGCTGGCCTTGGGCATGGAACCCTCGGTCAAGGGCGTGGACATCCCCGCCGAGGTGATGAGCGATTCCTCCGGCTTCGTCATGGCCGACCCGGCCAACGCCGGCATCTTCGGCGCCGGCTGCGCCACCAACGCGCTGGATGTGAACCGCGCGGTGCAGAGTGCCACCGCCGCGGCGCTGCGCGCCATCCAGGTCGTCAACAAAGTCGCCCGCGCGGAGGCTTGAAAAAATGGCTGAAACGAAAACTGCTGCTTACATCTGCAAGGGCTGCGAACTGGGTGTCCGCCTGGATACCGCCGCGCTCGCCAAGGTGGCCACCAAGTCCGGCAAGATGAACATCGTGCGCGAGCACGATTTCCTGTGCTCCGCCGACGGCGTGGCCATGATCCGCAACGACATCGACAACGAGGGCGTCACCCACGCCGCCATCTGCGCCTGTTCGCGCCGTGCCAAGACCGAGGCGTTCAATTTCCCCACCATCGCGATGAGCCGCGGCAACCTGCGCGAAGGTGTGATCTGGATCCGTCCGGATACCGAAGAGGCGCGCGAGACCACGCAGGAGATGGCCGAAGACTACGTGCGCATGGCCTGTGCCGAAGTCAAGGCCATGACCGTGCCGCCGGGCAACCAGAAGACCGGCACGGTCAAGACCCTGCTGGTGGTCGGTGGCGGCATGTCCGGCATGACCGCGGCGCTGGAAGCGTCCAAGGCCGGTTACAAGGTGGTGCTGGTGGAGAAGACCGGCGCGCTGGGCGGCTGGGCCGCCCGCCTGCACAAGCGCGTGCCGACGCGCGAACCGTTCAAGTCGCCCGAGGACAACGGTGTCGCCGATCTGGTCGCGCGCATCGAGGCCGACGCCAACATCAAGGTCTACCTCAACGCCACCATCGCCAAGACGGACGGCGCGCCCGGCCGCTTCAAGGTCGAGATCGCGGTGGAGTCCGGCGGCATCGCGCAGGAAGACATCGGTGCCATCATCCAGGCCACCGGCTTCAATCTGTACGACGCCAGCAAGCTGCCGGAATTCGGCTATGGCAAGACCCCCAACGTGGTCGATCAGGCCGGGCTGGAGGCACTGGCCCGCGCCGCGGCCGCCGAAGGCAAGCCGATCTGCCGGCCGTCCGACGGCCAGCCGGTCAGGTCCGTGGTGTTCGTGCAGTGTGCCGGTCAGCGTGATGCCAGCGGCACCCACCTGCAGTACTGCTCCGGCTTCTGCTGCAACACCAGCATCAAGCAGGCCATGTACTTCAAGGACAGCAATCCGGACATCGATACCGTCGTGCTGTTCACCGATCTGCGCACCCCGGGCAACGGCGAGGACTTCTACCGCGCCGCGCAGAACCGCGGTGTGATCTTCTCCAAGGGCGTGGTGTCGCAGGTGGTGCCCAACGGCAACGCCTGCACGGTCAAGTTCAAGGATCTGATCCTCAACGAAGACACCCAGGCCGAGGCCGATCTGGTGGTGCTGGCCACCGGCGTGGTGCCCAATTCCGGCGTCAATATCGAGGCCGTCGCTGCGCCCGCGGACGGCGAGGCCGAGGCTGCCGAGGGCGAGGTGCCGAAGGAGGTCGTGGCCACCATCAAGCCCGAATCCATCCTCAACCTGACCTACCGTCAGGGGCCGGACATGCCGCAGTTCAAGCATGGTTTCACCGACTCCCACTTCATCTGCTTCCCCTACGAGACCCGTCGCACCGGTATCTATTCCGCCGGCCCGGTGCGCCGGCCGATGGACATCGCGCAGGCGCAGGAAGACGCCACCGGCGCCGCGATGAAGGCCATCCAGGCGATGGAGAACGCCGGTCTGGGCAAGGCCGCGCACCCGCGCGCCGGCGATCTGTCCTTCCCCACGGTGCGTCTGGAAGGCTGCACGCAGTGCAAGCGCTGCACGGTGGAGTGCCC
>CAYTRH010000015.1:29929-30151 GCA_964440155.1 uncultured Thiobacillus sp.
AGATCAAGGCGGTCGACGTGCCGGACGAGTTCGCCGAGAAGCCGCGCATCCTGATCCTGGCCTGTGAGAACGACGCCTACCCGGCCCTGGACATGGCCGGCATGAACCGTCACGAGTACGACCCTTACGTGCGCGTGATCCCGGTGCGCTGCCTGGGCTCGGTCAACACCATCTGGATCACCGATGCCCTCAGCGGCGGCTACGCCGGCGTCGTGCTGCTGG
>CAYTRH010000015.1:30199-33971 GCA_964440155.1 uncultured Thiobacillus sp.
GTCCGAACTGGGTCGTTATCGCCTGTCCAAGGTGGGCGACACGCTCAAGGGCATGAACCTGGAGACCGAGCGTGTGAAGGACCTGGAAGTCGCGATCACCGACATCGCCACCTTGCCGCAGAAGATCAACGAGTACGCCGAGTTGATCAAGTCCTTCCCGCCGTCCCCGTTCAAGGGCTTCTAAGGAGATTGCGATGAGCGATTTGAATCAGCAGATGGCCAACCGCTACAAGAACAATTTCCTCAAGGAGATCGAGGAACAGGCGGAGATGGGCGAGTGGGTCAAGATGTGCATGCAGTGCGGCCTGTGCTCCGGCTCCTGCCCGACCAACTTCCAGTCCGGCTGGGACCACCCGCCGCAGGAAATCTTCATGATGATCCGCGCCGGCAAGCGCGACGAGGTGCTGTCGTCCAGTTCCATGTGGATGTGCACCTCCTGCTACAACTGCTACGTGCGCTGCCCGCGCAAGGTGCCGGTCACCCACCTGATGCACGGTATCGCCGAGTACGCCTACCGCATCGGCCGCGCGCCCAAGAACCAGCCCACGCAGCACCTTTCCAAGACCTTCTGGGACAACGCCACCAAGCACGGCCGCGTCAACGAGGTCAAGCTGACGCAGTCGCTGTACTTCAAGGACGGCATCGGCGCCGGCATCAAGAAGGGCCTGGAGATGAAGGACGTCGCCCTCGGCTTGGTCAAGGCCGGCCGCCTGAACCCGCTGGAAGCACTGGGCATGGGCCACAAGTGCAAGGACGTCGACGGCATCCATCGGATGCTGGCCAAGGCGCGCGAACTGGAAGCGCAGCGCAAGGGCCGCGACAACAAGGGCGCCTGAGGAGAAACACGCATGGCACGCAAGGAATACGCTTTCTACCCCGGCTGCTCGTCCCAGAAGGGCGCATCGGCCTCCAACTACCTGGTTTCGGTCGAGTCCATGTGCAAGACGCTGGACATCAAGATGACCGAGATTCCCGACTGGAACTGCTGCGGCGCCTCGGTCAGCTACGCCGAGGCCGGTGAACTGCCGCGCCACGCCATGAACGCGCGCAATTTCGCGCTGGCGGAAACCAACCTGCCCGGACAGGACATCGTCGCCACCTGCGCCGCCTGCTGGCTGGGCGCGCGTGAATCCAAGGAGCGTCTGGAACACAACGACCGGTTGATGGCGGACACCCAGACGGCGTTGAAGGAGGCCGGCCTGTCGATCAAGGTGATCCCGGAAGTGCGTCACATGGTCGAGGTGCTGATCGAAGACCTGGGCTATGACGAACTGAAAAAGCCGGTGAAGAAGCCGCTCGATGGCATGAAGTTCGCCGGCTACGTCGGCTGCCAGACCAACCGGCCGTTCGGTATCAACGGCGAATCGTTCGAGAACCCGCTGTACCTGGACAAGCTGATCGAGACCGTGGGCGGCGAAGCGGTGCCCTACGATCAGAAGGTCACCTGCTGCGGCGGCGCGCTGGCTTTCTCCGAACCGGAGAAGGCGCAGGCGCAGATCAAGGACATCATCGAAGCCGCCTACGACGGCGGCGCCGAGATGATCGTCACGCCCTGCCCGCTGTGCCAGGCCAACGTCGAGGTGTATCAGGGCCAGATCAACAAGCGCTATGGCACCAAGTTCGACATACCAGTGCTGTACTACTCGCAGCTGATGACCCTGGCCTACGGCGGCACCGCCAAGGAAGCCGGCCTCAACGGCAACGTGGTGCGGGCGAGGAAGCTGGAAGAATTCGCCGCCAAGTGATGGCCGGCCGCCAAGAGGCCCGCGCGCGGGCCGCGGCATCGGCGGAGCTGGACGAACGGGGGCTGCGGCCCCCGTTTTGTTGGGCGGCGTTCAATGATTGACGGAATCCGCCAAGTAGGTGCAATCGAGGTCGTTGCTCGTGCCAACCGAATGAAGTGCATCATGCAGGTGCAACTCACCGCTATCTTCCAGAAAGTCCCGGAAGGTTATATCGCCTGCGTCGAGGAACTGCCTGACGCCAATAGCCAAGGCGAAACCCAGGAAGAAGCGAGGCGTAACCTTCAAGAGGCCATTACCCTCCTTCTGGAGGCCAACCGTGAACCTGCGGAACAGGAACTGGCCGGAATGGACGCCGTACGCGAGCGGATCCCCGTCGCGGGATGAAACGTCTCGACCTGCTCCGGCACCTGGAGGCCGTGGGGTGCCGGTTGTTGCGGGAGGGCGGCAATCTACGGTGTACGTGCACACGGCGAACCGCGAGGTGTCGGCCATTCCCAGGCACCGTGAAATTAACGATTTCCTGGCAAGGAACATTTGCAGGGATCTGGATATGCCGTTTGCCGAGTGACGCCGCGCATCGGGCACGAGCATGGGTCTGCCGGGCCGTCCGGCAGGGCGCGACGACGCGCAGGTCCGCTCCCTGCAACGAGGCGCAACGCCGCCAGGCGCACGAAATGCGCGCCGGTCAGCGGTTCCCGGGAGGTTGGCAGGTGCCAGGTCTGGCCATAGGCATGGGATGCCTCACCCGCCCCCGCCCAACGCCTTCCACAGCTGCACCGCACTGGCCAGCAAGGCCGCGCGCGTGCGCACCGTGGCCTGCTGGGCGCTGAACAGCTCGCGCTGCGCATCCAGCACGTCCAGCCAGGCGCTGACGCCGGCGCGGTAGCGCGCTTCCGCCAGGCGCAGGCGTTCGCCCTGCGCCGTCGCCTGAGCCTGGTCGGCGGCGAGTTGCTCGGCCAGGCGGTCGCGTGCGGCGAGCAGGTCGGCGACTTCACGGAAGGCCTGTTGCAGCGTGCGTTCGTATTCCGCCAGTGCGGCGGCGCGGCGTGCTTCGGTCAGGGCGACGTTGGCCTCGGTGCGGCCGGCGTTGAACAGCGGCTGGGCGAGGCCGGCGGCGAGGTTCCAGGCGGCGCTGCCGCCGCCGAACAGACCGGTGAGGTCGCGGCTGGCGGTACCCAGGGCCAGGTTGAGCACGACGCGCGGCAGGAAGGCGGCGCGCACCGCGTCGATGTTGGCCTCGGCGGCGATCAGCCGCTGTTCGGCCGCCTGCACGTCGGGCCGGCGCAGCAGGGCCGCGGCCGGCAGGTCGACGGCCAGATCGAGCGGGATGGCCTGGTCGCCGAGATCGAGACCATCCGGCAGCGGCATCGGCCAGGCGCCCACCAGCAGGTGCAGGGCGTTTTCCGCCTGCGCCAGCGCGCGTTCCTGGTTGGCCAGTTCGGCGCGCGCGGCGGCCAGCGCGCCATCGGCGGCCAGATAGTCGAGTTGGCCGGCAAGGCCGACGTCGCGGCGGTGACGTACCAGTTCACGCAGTTCGGCGCGGTTGGCGACGGTGGCGCGGGTCAACGCCAACCGCTCGGCCAGCTCGCGGGTGCTCAGATAGGCGCTGGCGACCTCGCCAATCAGGCTCAGGCGCAAGGCATCGCGTGCCGCTTCGCTGGCCAGATAGCCGGCGCGTGCGGCGTCGTCCAGACGCTCCAGCCGGCCCCAGAAATCGACCTCCCAGGCGGGCACGGCCAGCGCCAGGTCGTAGCGCCGTTCCTGGCGCGCCTGGTTGTTGTTGCCGGACCCCACATCGGCAGGCGTGCGCGAGCGGGTGTGGTTGAGGTTCAGGTTGAGATGGGGCAGGCGGTCGGCGGCGACGATGCCGTGCTGTGCGCGCGCTTCCTCGACCCGGGCGAGCGCGATGCGCAGATCGCGGTTGTGTTCCAGCGCGGCGGCGATGAGCGCCTGCAGGCGCGGGTCGGGCAGCATGTCGCGCCAGGAGAGGCCGGCGACGTCGCGGGCGCCGGACGCCGGCGCCGCCT
>CAYTRH010000016.1:0-33947 GCA_964440155.1 uncultured Thiobacillus sp.
GGCGAAGAATAACGGAAACCGTCGCTTTTCGATATGATCATCCGGGACGCTACAGTCGCGCCGGAACTGCCGATCATGCTCAAGCGCCTGCCGCAAGGCGACGGCGGTACCGCCGACATCCACCGCTTCTGGCAGCAAACCGGCAACTTCTACGTGGCCGGCAAGGGCGCGGACAACCTCGCCGACCCGTTCATGGGGCTCGCCCTGATCCCGGCGGTGACGAGTGTCTACCGCGACATGACGCAGATCCGTTTCGAGCATCCGGTTTGGCTGGCGGAGCACTGCACCGCCTGCGGCAACTGCTACACGCAGTGCCCGGACTCGGCCATCCCCGGCCTGGTGTCCACCATCGGCGACGTGCTCGCCACCGCCATCGGCAACATCGAGCTGGGCGGCCGGCCGACGCGCTTCCTGCGCAAGGCGGCGCGGGTGATCGAGAAGAAACTGCGCGGCGCGCTGGAACGCGACGGCGTGGACGTGCGCGCGCTGTTCAAGAGCGCCATCGACGAGGCGCTGCACGAGGATCCCGACCAGGGTAACGCGGCCATGGCAGAGGAATACCGCCTGCTCGTCGAGCAACTCGGCGAGTTCCAGTTTGCCGCTACCAAGCCGTACTGGACCAACAAGGAGAAGAAAACGCCCGGCAGCGGCGGCTTGTTCTCGATCACCGTCAATCCTTACACCTGCAAGGGCTGCGCGCTGTGCGTGCAGGTGTGCGACGACGGTGCGTTGCAGATGGTGACGCAGACCGAGGCCAGCACCGAACGGCTGCGGCGCGATTGGAAGTTCTGGCTGGCACTGCCCAACACGCCCGCGGCATACGACCGCATCGACGACCTGGACGAGAAGATCGGCGCGCTGGAGACCCTGCTGCTCGACAAGCGCAATTACCACAGCCTGGCCTGCGGTGACGGCGCCTGCCTGGGTTGCGGCGAGAAGACCGCCATCCACCTGTTCACCGGCACCGTCACCGCGCTGATGCAGCCGCGCGTGCGGGCTTTCGTCGCCAAGCTCGACGGGCTGATCGACGGGCTGGAGAAGCACATCCGCATGAAGCTGACCGAGTCCATGGACCTCACCGACACGCGCGCCGTGCTGGCGGCCATGGATGCGCACACCGGGGGTGACCTGACGCTGGCCAAACTGTCCGCCAACCTGTCGGCGGCGCGCGGCGGCGAGCCCATCGATGCGCAATGGTTGCGCTGGGTCACACAGTTGCTGGAAAAGCTCAAGGATCTGCGCTGGCGTTACGTCGAAGGCCCGACCGGCCGCGGCCGCGCCGAGATGGGCATCGTCAACGCCACCGGCTGCACCTCGGTGTGGGGCTCCACCTTCCCGTTCAACCCGTACCCGTTCCCGTGGACCAGCCACCTGTTCCAGGATGCGCCGTCGGTGGCCATGGGCCTGTTCGAGGGACACATGGCCAAGATGGCGGACGGCTTCAAGGCCGTGCGCATGGCCGAGATCGAACTCGCCGGCGGTTATCGGCCGCAGACGCATGACGCCCAGTTCACCTACTTCAATTGGCAGCAGTTCACTGCGGAGGAATGGCACCTGTGCCCGCCGGTGGTGGCGGTGGGCGGCGACGGCGCGATGTACGACATCGGCTTCCAGAACCTTTCGCGCGCGCTGATGACCGGCATGCCGGTGAAGATCCTGGTGGTCGATACCCAGGTGTACTCCAATACCGGTGGCCAGGCGTGCACCTCCGGCTTCATCAGCCAGGTGGCCGACATGTCGCCGTACGGCAAGCAGCAGCACGGCAAGCGCGAGATCCGCAAGGAAATCTCGCTGATCGGCATGACCCACCGCAGTGCCTACATTGCGCAGAGTGCCATCTGCAACCCGACCCACCTGATCGAGAGCTACATCGACGGCCTCAACAGCCGCCGTCCGGCGCTGTTCAACATCTACGCGGTGTGCCCGCCGGAGCACGGCGTCGGCGACGATCGCTCGGTGGAGCAGAGCCGGCTGGCGGTGGAGTCGCGCGCCTATCCGCTGTTCCGCTACGACCCCGACCGCGGCGTGACCTTCAGCGAATGTGTCAGTCTGGAGGGCAACCCGGCGCTGGAGGCCGATTGGCCGGAATACACGCTGCGCTACCGGGACGAGGACGGCAGCGAGCAAAGCATGACGCTGCCGCTGACCTTCGCCGATTTCGCGCTCACCGAGGGCCGCTTCGCCAAGCAGTTCCGCAAGGCGCCGCCGGACACCTGGAACGACGACATGATCCTGCTCGCCGAATTCCTCGAGCTCGACACGGACGCCCGCGAGGGCCGCTACCCGTACATCTGGGCGGTGGACAAGAACAACCGGCTGATGCGCGTGCTGGTGTCGGCCGAGCTGGCGCGATCCTGCGAGGAGCGCCGGCACTTCTGGCAACAGTTGCGGGATGTCGCCGGCCTCGACCGCGAGCAGGTGGACGAGGAGGCCATCGCCCGTCGCGCCCGCGCCGAACTGATCGGCAAGCTCACCGCCAGTCTCGCCAGCCTTGGCGACGGCGTGGCCATCGACGCGCCCGCGAGCGCGCCGGCGGCACCGGTGAGCGCCGCCAACGCGGACGGCTTCGAGCCGGTGTACGTCGACACCCCGGAATGCACCGCCTGCGATGAGTGCATCAATCTCGCGCCCAAGGTGTTCGCCTACAACGGCGACAGGAAGGTCGTGGTGCTCAACCCCAAAGGCGCGAAATTCGCCGATCTGGTCAAGGCGGCGGAGAAGTGCACCGCCGGCTGCCTGCATCCGGGCACGCCGTGGAATGCCAACGAGCCGGGGCTGGACAAGTTGATCGCCCGGGCGGCGAAGTACAACTGAGGACGACGGCGGTGTGGCAGGCAGCGGCAAGGTGGACGGATACCGGCGGCAACATCGCCGCCGTCGTGTCCGCGCTGTTCCGCCGCCGTGGCTTCGCGCGCGGCATCCATCCGGCCGCGCACAAGCACACCGCCGGCAGTCCGATCCGCCGCATGCCGTTCGCGCCGCGCATGATCCTGCCGCTGGCGCAGCACATCGGCAAGCCGGCGATCCCCATGGTGCGCGCCGGCGAGGAGGTGGTGCGCGGCCAGCCGATCGCGCGCGCCGACGGGTTTCTGTCGGTGCCCATCCATGCCCCGGCGGACGGCGTCATCCAGGCCATCGAGCCGTGCCCGAGTGCGCGCGGGCCATGGCTGGAGTCCATCGTGCTGCGCGTCTACCCGGCGTCGACGCAGACGGTCGGCTGGCGCGTGCCGCTCGATCTGGATGCCCTGACGCCGGCGGAACTGCGCCAGGCCATCCAGGATTGCGGCATGGTCGGCCTGGGCGGCGCCGCCTTTCCCAGCCACGCCAAGCTGACGGTGCCGGACGACCAGGCCATCCACACCCTGCTGGTCAACGGTTGCGAATGCGAACCCTATCTGACCTGCGACCATCGGCTGATGCTTGAGCATGCTGACGACCTGATGGTTGGCATCCGTCTGGTGATGCGCGCCATCGGCGCGCGGCGCGCGCTGATCGGCGTCGAGGACAACAAGCTCGACGCGGTGGCGGCGATCCGTCTTCGATTGCCGGCCGACGGCACCATCGGCGTGCGTGTGGTGCCGACCAGGTACCCGCAGGGCGCCGAGAAGATGCTGATCAGGTCGCTGCTGGGCATCGAGCTGCCGCCCGGCAAGCTGCCCATGCATGTCGGCGTGGTGGTCAACAACGTCGGTACGCTGACCCAACTGGGCGCGCTGCTGCCGGCCGGGGAGGGGCTGACCGAGCGCGTGGTCACCGTCACCGGTCCCGGCATCGCCCGGCCAGGCGACTATTGGGTGCCCATCGGCACGCCGCTGCGTACCGTGCTGGCCTGGGCCGGGGTGGTCGATGCCGATGCGTGCGAGATCATCCTCGGCGGGCCGATGATGGGCCAGGCGGTGGCCTCGCTCGACGTGCCGGTGACCAAGGGCGTGGCCGGCATCCTGGTGTTCGATCGGCGCAGTGTCGAACGGGAGGACCGGGCTGGACCGCTGCCTTGCATCAAATGCGGCGAGTGCGTGCGTGCCTGCCCGATGGGGCTGAATCCGTCCATGCTCGGCCTGCTGGCGCGGCAGGGCGACTATGAGCGCATGAGCGACCGATTCCACATCGGCGAATGCTTCGAGTGCGGCTGTTGCAGTTATGTCTGCCCGGCACGTATTCCACTGACGCAGCAGTTCCGCGTCGCCAAGGGCATCTTGCGCGAGCGTGCGGCGGCGCGCGCGGCCATGCACGACAGCGGCGAACGTTTCGACTACGGCGGCAGCGCGGTCCGGCGCTGCTGAAACCGCAGCCATGTCCACCCGCATCGAGCTGCGCGCCGCGCCCCACGTCAGCCGGGGCGTCGGGGTCGAGCGCATCATGCTGCACGTGGTGCTGGCCCTGTTGCCGATCTGTGCCTTCGCGGTGTGGCAGTACGGGCTGTCGGCGCTAGCGCTGATGGTCACCGTCACCGCCACCTGCGTCGGCGCCGAGCGGCTGTTCAACCACCTCGCCGGCAAGCCGGACACGCTGTCCGACTGGAGCGCGGTGATCACCGGCCTGTTACTGGCGTTGACCCTGCCGCCGTCGTTTCCGCTGTGGATGGGCGCGGTCGCCGGGCTGGTCGCCGTCGGTCTGGGCAAGGCGCTGTTCGGCGGCCTCGGCTGCAACGTGTTCAATCCGGCGCTGGTCGGGCGCGCCTTCGTGCAGGCATCTTTCCCGGTGGCCATCACCACCTGGGTGCCGGCGTATTTCCCCGGCCGTTTCGAGTCCTTCATTCCCACCACCTTCACCTGGCCGCTGATGGCGCCGCCGGACATCGGCGTCTGGCTGCGAAACGTGGCGGTCGACGCGCACACCGGCGCGACGCCGCTGGCGCGCTGGAAGTTCGAGAACCAGGTCACCGGCGCCGAGGATCTGCTGTTCGGCATCGCCACCGCCTCGGTGGGCGAGACCTCGGCCGCGCTGATACTGCTGTGCGGCCTGTATCTCGCGGTGCGGCGCTGCCTCGACTGGCGCATTCCGCTCGCCGTGCTGGGCAGCGCCATGTTGCTCGCGCTGGTCTTGCACCTGTGGCAGCCGACCCGCTTCCCGCCGCCGGAATTCGTGCTGCTGTCCGGCGGTTTGGCGCTGGGCGCGGTGTTCATGGCCACCGACATGGCGACCTCGCCGGTCACGCCGCTGGGTGTGTGGATCTACGGCATGGTCATCGGCGTGGTCACCGTGGTAATCCGCTATTTCGGCGGCCTCGCCGAGGGCGTCATGTACGCCATCCTGATCGGCAACGCGCTGACGCCGTTGATCGATCAGTACACCCAGCCGCGCGTGTTCGGCGCGCGCCGCGGCAGGGGCGCATGATGATCCCGCTGACGGCGCCGCCGCCCGCCACCAGCCTGGCGATGATCCGCACGCTGGGCCTGGTCGCCACCCTCTGCGGCCTGCTCATCGTCACCACCTACCAGGCCACGCTGCCGGCGGTCACCGCCAACAAGCGCGTGGCGCTGGAACGGGCGGTGTTCAAGGTGATCCCCGGTGCGGTGACGATGCGCGAATTCCACGCCACCGCCGACGGCATCCGGCCGGCGACGGCGGCGGCGCCGGCGGGCGCGATCCGCTTCTACGCCGCCTATGACGGGGTGGGTGCGCTCAGGGGCATCGCCGCCGAAGGCGCGGCACCCGGCTACGCCGACACGGTGCGCGTGCTGTACGGCTATGACCCCGCACGCCAGGTGATCACCGGCTTCGGCGTCATCGCCATGCGCGAGACGCCGGGCATCGGCGACCGCATCGTCACCGATGCCCGTTTCCTGGACAACTTCGTCGCCCTCGACGCGCGCCTGGATACCGACCTGCGCGCGTTGGCCCATGCCATCCGCACGGTGCCGCATGGCAGCAAACGCCATGCCTGGGAGATCGACGCCATCGCCGGCGCCACGGTGACCTGCAAGGCGGTCGGCAAGGGCATCAACGACAGCGCCCAGCGCCTGCTGCCGCTGCTGCTGCGCGACCTCGATACCGTCAGGGGCGGGCCGTCACCGCACCGGTCCGGGCAGATCCTCCTCTTTTCCGCTTCCCCGGTCCCGTCATGATGATCCCCGGCCAGCCGCAACTCACCGCCACGGAAAACTTCATGGAGGGGGTGTGGAAGCAGAACCCCGTCTTCGTCATGGTGCTGGGCCTGTGCCCGGCGCTGGCGGTCACCGTCACCGCGGTCAACGCGCTGGCCATGGGGCTGGCCACCAGCTTCGTGCTGGCCTGCTCGGCCCTGTTGGTGTCGCTGATGCGCCGGTGGGTACCCAAGGAAGTGCGCATCGCCACCTACATCGTCATCATCGCCACCTTCGTCACCGTGGTGGACTACCTGATCGCCGCCATCAGCCTCACGGTGTACGAGGCGCTGGGACCGTTCATCCAGCTCATCGTGGTCAACTGCATGATTCTCGGCCGCGCCGAGGCGCACGCCTCGCGCAACCCGCCGCTGCGCGCGCTGAACAATGCGCTGGGCATGGGTCTGGGGTTTTCCATCGGATTGTTCGCGCTCGGTTCGGTGCGCGAGATCCTCGGCATGGGCTCGCTCTTCGGCGTGTCGCTGTTCGGCTCGGGCTTCCAGCCCTGGGTGGTGATGGTGCTGCCGCCCGGCGGGTTCTTCGTGCTCGGCGCCTGGTTGTTGCTGTTCAACCGGCTGAAGGCGCGCAAACCGGCCGCGCCGGCGTCCGCCAGGCCGACCGCCACACAACCATGACCGAATCGCTCGCGCAGATCGTTCTCGCCACGGTGCTGGCCAACAACTTCGTGTTGGCCATGTTCCTCGGCCTGTGTCCGTTCATCGGCGTCTCCGCCAGGCTGCAGACCGCCGTGCCGATGGGCGCGGCCACGACCTTCGTGATGCTGGTGGCCAGCCTGTGCGCCTACGCGCTGAACTACCTGGTGACCGCCTTCAACCTGGAGTTTCTGCGTCTGATCGCCTACATCGTGATCATCGCCTCGGCGGTGCAACTGGTGGAAATGGTGCTGAAGAAATACAGCCCGGCGCTGTTCCGCGCACTGGGCATCTATCTGCCGCTGATCACCACCAACTGCGCCATCCTCGGTGTCGCGCTGTTCCAGACCGCGCGCGAATACAGCTTCGTGCAGGCGCTGGTGTTCGCGCTCGCCGCCGGTGTCGGCTTCACGCTGGCACTGGTGCTGATGGCCGGTCTGCGCGAACGCCTCGAACTCACCACCGTGCCGGACGTCGTGCGCGGCACCGCGCTGGCGCTGATGCTCGCCGGTTTGCTGTCGCTGGCGTTCATGGGCTTCACCGGTCTGGGGGCGGGGCGGTGAGCACCTACCTGGTCACCATCGGCCTGCTGTTCGTGCTGCTGCTGGGCTGGGTGGCGGTGCAGCGCATCTACCGGTGGTTCGCCTGCCGGCACCCGCACCTGGGGCCGTTCCGCAATGAGCAGGGCGGTTGTGGCGGGTGCGCCGGCGGCGCTTGCAGTCGCGACGGCATGCAAGACTGCGGCCGGCGGGCGCCGTCACCCTGACGCCGGCTGCGGATGCCGCGGTCGGCGGGTTAACATGGATGCCATGGCCTACCGTACAGGAGTTTCGACATGCGTCACCTGCTGCTGCTGTCATCGTTGTGTCTGCTGCTCGCCGCCTGTGGCACCACCACGTACTACGGCGTACCAGCCGAGGTGTGGCAGCGCATGAGCGAGACCGAGCGCGCGGAGGCGATCCGCGGCTACAACGAGCGCGAGCGTCTGCGCCTGGAACAGGCGCGGCAGGAAGCGGAGTACCGCCGCCAGCGCGAGATGCAGGAGGCGGCCGAGCGCGAGGCGCGCATCCGTGCGATCCGCGATGGCCAGAGCGGGCTGGCCGGTGACCTGGTCCGGGTCAGCATACAGGGCGGCGACATGCGTCTGGGCGGCCGCCATCGTGCCTATGCGCCGCTGGCGTTCTCCATCGTCAGCGGCGAACAACTGCGCATCCCCGTGATCAGCGACGACGGCCGCCAGGCCGGCAGCTATCGCGCCGAATTGCACGTGGCCTACTTCGACGGGCTGCTGCTGATCGATGCGCCACAGGGCGAGCGCGATGCGCGTGGCGGGCGTCTGACCTACGAGCCGGCCTGGCGCAACGGCGCGCGCTATGTCGTCGATACGCGCGGTCCGTTGGAATTGCGTGGTGCCCAGGTCATGGTCAGCACGGTCACGCCATCGTCGCGCCGCTGACCTGCCCGCACGCCGGCGCCCGGCGTGTTATCCTCGTGTGCTTGTTTTCTCAACCTCCGGCCCCAGCCGGACAACCCGGCGCGCGACGCCGCAGGAGCTGAACCTCAGATGGCGAAGGAAGAACTGATCGAAATGGAAGGCGTGGTCAACGAGGTGCTGCCGGATACCCGCTTCAAGGTCACGCTGGACAATGGCATGGAAGTATCGGCCTATGCCTCCGGCAAGATGAAGAAGCACCGTATCCGCATTCTGGCCGGCGACAAGGTGACCCTGGAACTTTCCCCCTACGACCTGAGCAAGGCGCGTATCAGCTTCCGCCACAAGGACGAGCGTCCCAGCGTGGCACCGCCGCCGCCGACCTTCCGGCGGCGCTGACGCTGCAGCAACGAAAAACGCGGCCGAGGCCGCGTTTTTCGTGTGTGCAGGTACGACTCAGATCGCCTGAATCTTGCTCGCCTGCAAACCCTTCTTGCCCTGGGTCACTTCGAACTGTACCCGCTGGTTCTCAGCCAGGGTCTTGAAGCCCTTGCTCTGGATTTCGCTGAAATGGGCGAACAGATCCTCGCCGCCCTGATCGGGGGTGATGAAGCCGAAGCCCTTGGAATCGTTGAACCACTTGACGGTACCGGTTTGAGTGCTCATGTCACTGTCCTTGCAATAGATTTGAAGATGTCGGGCCAAGCCCGGAATGCCCAAGCACAAGGAATGTAACCGAGGGAACACAAACGCGTTCAGCCGCAAGGCTGGATACGGCGGATACCACACTGACAACCACTTGATGCAAGCGCCCGCGCATCATACGCACTTGCGCGTGCAATGGGGAATTTATTTCGCGTTGGCGCTGGCTCAAGCGGGTTTCCCGCTTTCGAGCTGCGCTTCAGGGGGTACGGTCGCCGCTGGATTGCCGCGGCGGCTGCGCCGCCTCGCAATGACGGCGTGGGGGCGGTGCCGTTGGGCGCGACGTCAAAGGCCGTCATCGCGAGCGCAGCGCGGCGATCCAGGCGGGTGGCGCGGGTGTGACGGTCGCAACCGGATTGCCACGGCGCTGCGCACCTCGCCGTGACGGCGAGGCAGGGTCCCGTCATCGCGCGCGGCGTGCGGGCGGCGCGTCGACCCTTGCGCGTCCATTCATGCGCCGGCCACCGCGGGCCGGCCCAACCAGCCCATCAGCCGCGCGTGAAACGATTCGTACAACGACAGCATGGCCGGCAGCCACAGCAGCGCCACCACGGTGGTGACCATCAGGCCGAAGGTGATGCTGGTGGCCATCGGGATCAGGAATTGCGCCTGCAACGAGGTTTCCAGCATCAGCGACGACAGGCCGCCGATGGTGGTCAGCGAGGTCAGCAGGATGGCGCGCAGGCGCAGGCAGGCGGCGTTGATCAGCGCTTCGCGCACGGGCATGCCCTGGGCGCGTTCGCGCCGGTAGAACTCGACCAGCACGATGGCGCCGTTGACGACGATGCCGGACAGGCCGAACAGACCGAACAGCGACAATATGGTGAGGTCGATGCCGGTGATCCAGTGGCCGGCGACCGCGCCGACCAGGCCGAACGGGATGGCCAGCATGATGATGATCGGCCAGCCATAGTGACCGAACACCCAGGCGAGCACGATGAAGATCAGCGACAGGCCGAGGATCAGGCCCATGCGCATGTCCGCCATGGTCTCCCGCTGATCCGCCGCGCGCCCCTCGAACGACCAGGTCAGCCCATACTTGCGCGCCAGTTCCGGCATGACCTGGTCGGCCAGGCTGGCCAGGATCTCGTTGCTGTTGGCCACCGCGCTGTTGATCGAGGCGGTGACCTCCACCGCCAGTTGCGAGTCGGCATGGCGCAGCGCCTCGAACCCCTGGCGCGTGTTCCAGCGCGCCACCGTGGCCAGCGGCACCCATTCGCCGCCGGGCGCGCGCACCGTGAAACGTTCCAGCAACGCCAGGCTGTCGCGCTCCGCGCGCGGCAGGCGCACGCGCACTTCGATCTCGTCGGCGCCGTCTTGGAACAGTTGCACCAGGCGACCGTCGAGTGCCGCGCGCAGTTGCCGCGACAGTTCCTCCAGCGTGAAACCCAGCGCTTCGCCCGCCGGCGTCAGCGTGAACAGCAGTTGCTCGCGGCCATAGGGCATGTCGTCCTCGATGCCGTAGACCCCGACGATCTGGCGCAAGCCGCCCTGCAATTCCAGCGCCGCGCGTTTCAGCGTGTGCGCGTCGCGCCCGCTCATGCGCACCACCAGGTCGCCACCCGGCGGACCGCCGCGGCGCGCGACCACGACGAAGTGCTCGATGCCCGGCGGCAGTTGGATACGTGCCTGCCAGTCGGCGATGAAGGTCTCCGTGCGTACGTCACGGTGGTCGGACGGCGTCAGCTCCACGGTCATGGAGCCGAACTGGTCGCCGCTGCGCGCGCCGGCATCGCCGGACAGGCTGCCGCTGCGGCTGACCGCCTGGTTGATCACGCGCGAACCGTAACTGCGCTCGGTCTGAGCCAAGGTGACGCGCAGATGATCGAGGAAGGCGTCCACCTGCGCGCGCGGCGTGCCGCTGACGAAGGTGGCGTTGGCGAACACCACCTGCGGTTCCGGCGTGGGAAAGAACGTGAACTTGACGCGCCCGCCGGCGAGCAGGCCGACCACCAGGATGATCAGCGCGATGCCGATGGCCAGCGTAGTGACGCGGTAGTCGATGGCGCGGGTCACCAGCGGCCGGAACAGATGGTCGCGGAAGTAATCGAAGCCGTTCTCCAGGCGCTGGCGCAGGCGCCGTGCCTGGTGGCCGGCGTCCCGGGTGAAGGCGTTGCGCAGATGCGCGGGCAGGATCAGGAAGCATTCCACCACCGAGGCGATCAGCACGCACACCATGATGAAGGGGATGTCGAACATGATCTTGCCCATGGGGCCGGACACCAGCATCAGCGGCAGGAAGGCGGCGATGGTGGTCAGCGACGAGGCGATCACCGGCCAGAACATGCGGCGCGCGCCGCCCTCGGAGGCGAACATCGGATCCTCGCCCATGCGGTGATGGGCATAGGCATCCTCGCCGACGACGATGGCATCGTCGACGATCACCCCCAACGCCATGATCAGCGCGAACAGGCTGATCATGTTGATCGAGCCGCCCACCGCCAACACCACCGCCAGCGTGGCCATGAACGCCACAGGTATGCCCAGCGCCACCCAGAACGCGACGCGCGCGTTCAGGAACAACAGCAGGATGCCGACGACGATGATCAGGCCGATGCCGCCGTTCTTGACCAGCAGGCCGATACGATCGGCGATCAGGCTCCACTGTTCGTCATACACGGCGATGTGCAGGGACGGTGGCAGGGTCGGCCGTGTCGCCGCCAGCCAGTCCTGGAACAGTTTGGCCGACTTCAGCGAGTTACCCTCCTCGGCACGCTTCAACAGCAGTTCCACGGCCGGGCGCCCATCCACCTCCAGATACAGGCTGCCGTCGCGCGGCGCGCGCGTGATTTCGGCCACCTGGCCCAGCTCGACGCGGCCGGCGCTGTCGCTGACCAGCGGCAGATCGCGATAATCGCGCGGATCGCGGCGCAGGTTGACGCCGCGCAGTTCGCGTTGCGCCTCGCCTTCGCCCAGCTTGCCGGCGGGGATGTCGCGGTTGGTCTGGGCCAGACGCGCGGCCATCTGGTCCAGCGTCATGCCCAGCCGCTCCAGCTCGTGCGTCGGCACGGTGATGGCGATCTCCTCGTTCGGCAGGCCGATGAGGTCGACCTGATCGATGCCGCGGGCCAGCAGTTCACGCTCGAAGCGGCGCGCATAACGGCGCAGCTCCTCCAGGCTGTCGCCAACCAGCAGCACCCGCGCGATCGGCTCATAGCGCACCACCCGGGCGATCTGCGGTGTCTCGGCCTCCTGCGGCAGATTGCGGAACTCGGCCACGGCCTGGCGCACCTCGTCCAGCGCGATGACCGGATCGGTGCCTTCGCGGAACTCCACGCTGATCGAGCTGATGCCCTGGCTGGACGTGGAGGTGAGGTGTTTGATGCCGGCCACGCTCTTGATCTTCTGCTCCAGCGGCGTGGTGATGCCTTCCTCCACATCCTCCGCCGCGGCGCCGCGCCACTCGACACGCACCGTCACCACGTCCAGGTTGAAGTTGGGGAAGAACTGCACGTTGAGCCGGGCCAGCGCGAACATCCCTGCCAGCAGCAGGATGGTCATCAACAGGTTGGCCGCCACCGGATGGTGGACGAAGCTGCCGAGCAGGTCGCGCCGCCGTATGCCGTCCATGATCGCGGTCCTACTCGATCACTTCGACCTTGAGGCCGTTCACCGCGTTGGGCAGATGCGTGGCCAGCAGGCGATCGCCGTCGCGCAGTTCGGCGCTGCGCACCAGCAGGCGCGGCGGCTGGCCGCCGGCGTCGCCCAGCGTTTCCACGGTCACCGCGGCCAGACGATCCTGTTGCACGCGATACACCGTGCGTCCGGCGTACAGCGCGGCATAGGGCACGCTGACCACGCCGGGCACCGGCGCGCGCGCCACGTCCAGCGTCAGCAGCTCGCCGACGCGCAGTTGCCCGGCATCGCCCTCGATGCGGAAGAAGGCATCCAGGCCGCGTGCGTCGGCAGCGCCGGCCAGGCGGGTCATGCGCAGGCGCAGGGGCGTACCGCCGACGTGGGCGCTGGCGGTCGGTCGATCGCCACGCGCCAGCGCGCCGATGAACTCATCCTGCTGGGTGGCGGGCAGTTTGGCGCGCACCTCCATGCCCGCCAGCGGATACAGGCTCAGCAATGTCTGGCCGCTGTTGACCTGGTCGCCCGCGGCGACTTCGACCTTGGCCACGTAGCCGTCGAACGGCGCGGCCACGGTGGCGCGCCGCCAGGCCAATTCGGCCTGGTCGAGATTGGCCCTGGCGCGCGCCAGGCGCGCCTGCAACTGTTGCAAGCGCGCCTGGTGGTCGGCGATGGCCAGCTCGCGCGTGCGCACGGTGATCTGCTGGCGCGCCAGATTGGCGCGCCCCTGGTCCACCGCCGCCTGTGAATAGAAGTTCTCGCGCCGCAACTGTTCGAAACGGTCCACGTCCGCGCGCGCGATGTCCAGCAGCCGGCGCTCCTCGCGCAACTGGTCCTGGTCCGCCTGATGACGCAATTCCTCGCCGCGGATCGCCGCCTCCAGCTCCATCACTTCTCCGCGCGCCTGTTCCACGCGTGGCAGGAAATCGCGTGGATCGAGTTCGAGCAACGATTCGCCGGCACGGAATCGCTGCCCCTCGCGCACCTGCACACGCAACACCCGGCCCGTGGCCGGTGCCGCCGCGCGTGTCAGGTCCGGGTTCTCGATGCGGCCGTTCAGGGTTAGCACCGGGCCGGCGCTGTGCAACTGCACCGGTACCGTCGCCACCCGCCATACCGGCTCCTGCGGTGGCGCCACCGGCGCCTTGGGCCGCGTGGCCTTGAGCGCGGCGAATCCGCCGATGCCGAGCGCCAGGATCAGCACGGGCAGCAAGACTTTCCTCAGGTTCATCGGGGTACGGCGAGGCGGCAAAGCGGATGATTATCCGCCCGCGCGCGCGGGAAGCAAGGCCGGCAAAGGGGGGCGCGTGCATCGGCCCTGGTGTGGGCGCCGAACGGCCGTTGTATGTGCGCACGGATCGGCGCGGCAATACTGTAATGTTTCCGCAACAATTGCGTTTCGGGCGGGTGATAGCATCGCGCTCACCCCCAGTGGAAACAGCGCATGCCTCTCCCGGACCCGATACGCAAGATCCTCGGCCCCATCCTCACCCTGATCCTGCTGGTCGGCATCGCCACCGGTATCTGGTTTTCCTTTCAGGGGCGTCAGGCCGAGCAACGCGCCGGCGCCATCGAGACGGTGCGCGGCCTGTCCGGCTCGGAGAAACTGCCCTTCCTCAAGGATCCCCGCGTGCAGCAACGGCTGGAGGCGCTGGGCCTGCGCCTGGAGGCGCACAAGGCCGGCTCGCGCGAGATCGCGCTGCGTCCCGACCTGAAGCAATACGACTTCGCCTACCCGGCCGGCATCCCGGCGGCCACCAAGGTGCAGAAGGAGCAGGGCGTGCATCAGGCCTACCCCACCTTCTTCACGCCCATGGCGATTGCCTCATGGAAGCCGGTGGTGGAGGTGCTCCAGGCCCAGGGCATCGTGCATCAGCGCGACGGTGCCTGGTACATCGTCGACATGATGAAGCTGATGCACTGGATGGATGCCGGCAAGCGCTGGCGCGACATTCCCGGCAACAGCCGCTATCCGGTGGGCAAGGCCGTGCTGGTGTCGACCACGGACATCCGCACCTCCAATTCCGCTGCCATGTATCTGGCCTTGCTCAGCTATCTGGCCAACGATCGCAACGTGGTGCAGGACGAGTCCCAGGCCGGCGCGGTGCTGCCGGTGGTGGCGCCGCTGTTCCTCAAGCAGGGTTACCAGGAAGCCTCCAGCGCCGGACCGTTCGAGGACTATGTCGCCATGGGCATGGGCAAGGCGCCGCTGGTGCTGGTGTACGAGGCGCAGTTCATCGAGTACCTGGCCAACACCCCGCCGGCGGCGCGCAATCCGGACATGGTGCTGCTCTATCCGGAGCCGACGGTGTATACCAAGCACGTGCTGGTGCCGCTCACCGAGCGCGGCCGCCGTCTGGGCGAGCTGCTGGTCGAGGACGAGGCGTTGCAACGGCTGGCGGTCGAGTACGGCTACCGGGTCGGCCGGCCCGGCCTGTTCGAATCGGTCAACCGCGCGCGCGGCATCGACGCGCCGGCGACGCTGCTGGACGTGGTCGACCCGCCGGCCTACGACATCCTGGAAAAGATGATCACCGCCATCGAGCAGATGGCCGCGCAGTGAGCCCGTTCACCCCCGCCCCGACACCCCGGAGTCCATCATGAGCCAGACCAGCGTACTCAACCCGCCCGAAGTGCTCGCGCCGCCCGCGCTGACCCCGCCCGAACCGGTGGCGGTGGTGGAACCGGAACACGCCGGCCGCATGGTGCAGCTCGACCCCAAGGTGGTCCCCGAGCTGGATGCCCAGGTCGAGGCCTTCATCCGCGACACCCTGACCCTGGACAATCACAGTCCCGGCTTCCGCGAGCGGGTGGAGAGCATCCACCGCATGGGCGATGCCGACGCGATGCGCGCCGCCAGCGTCAGCAACCGCATGCTGGAACGGCCGGTGCGATTGATGAACGACGGCCTGCTGAGTCCCGGATCGGGTATCGGCAAGGGGCTGGTCGATCTGCGCCAGAAGATCGAGGAACTCAACCCGGCGCGTCAGGGCGACCTGTTCCAGCCGCGCAAGCTGCTCGGTCTGATCCCGTTCGGCAGCCGTATCGAGGATTATTTCGACAAATACCGTTCGGCCCAGGGTCACATCAACGCCATCCTGGCCAGTCTGGCCGACGGCAAGGACGAGCTGATGCGCGACAACGCCGCCATCGAGCAGGAGAAGATGGCGCTGTGGGAGACCATGCAACGGCTGGAACAGTACGTCTACATCGGCAAGCGGCTGGACGAGAAGCTGGTCGAGCGCATCGCCGAGATCGAGGCGGCCGACCCGGAGAAGGCGCGCATCGTCAAGGAAGAGTTGCTGTTCTACACCCGCCAGAAAGTCACCGATCTACTCACCCAACTGGCGGTGAGCGTGCAGGGCTACCTGGCGCTGGACATGATCCGCAAGAACAACCTCGAACTGATGAAGGGCGTGGACCGTGCCTCGACCACCACCATCTCCGCGCTGCGCACTGCGGTGATGGTGGCGCAGGCACTGACCAACCAGAAACTGGTGCTGGAGCAGGTCAAGGCGCTCAACACCACCACCGAGGACATGATCGTCGCCACCAGCGAACTGCTGCGCACGCAGAGCGCGGAAATCCAGCGTCAGGCCAGTTCCAGCATGATCGGTGTGGAGAAGTTGCAGCAGGCGTTCGACAACGTGTTCGCCAGCATGGACATGATCTCCGAGTTCAAGGTCAAGGCGCTGGACAACATGAAGGTTACCGTGGACGCGCTCACCGGCCAGGTGGAGCGCGCGCGCAAGTATCTCGACCAGGTGCGCGAGAGCGAGGCGCGCGAGGCGGCGCGCGTGGCCTCGACCAGCGACGGTGTGGTCCGTCTCTGATCCGCGCCACGGCCTGCCGTCACCCCACCGGGGAGTCTCCACCATGTCCATCCAGTCCACCTGGCTGCGCCGGCTGTCCCTGCTGCTGGCCTTGCCAGTTCTGTTGCTGCTGGCCGCTTGCGGCCGTTCGTCCGCGCCCGCAGCGGAGAACACCCTGACGGTGCTGGCCGGCTCCGAACTGAAGGATGTCGAACCGTTGCTGCCGCAGCTCGAAGCCGCCACCGGTGTGCGACTGCGCTTCGAATACATCGGCACGCTGGACGGCGTGGAGCGGCTGCAGAGTGACGATGGCTTCGATGCCGCCTGGTTCTCGCACGCCAAGTATCTGATGCTCGACCCCAGGGCGCGTACGCGCGTGCGCAACGCCGAGAAGATCATGCTGTCGCCGGTTGCGGTGGGCGTGAAGGCCAGCCGCTTCCAGGCCCTGGGCTGGGACAAGGTGCAGGAGCTGGGCTGGCAGGACATCGCCCGCGCCGCGCAGGCCGGCCGCTTCCAGTTCGCCATGACCAACCCGGCTTCCAGCAACAGCGGCTTTTCCGCGCTGATCGGGGTGGCGGCGGCGTTCGCCGGCAAGGCCGATGCGCTGACCGAAGCCGACATCGACCGGCTCGATCTGACCGGCCTGTTCAAAGGCCAGAAGCTCACCGCCGGCAGTTCCGGCTGGCTGGCCGAGGCCTATGCCGCCGAGGCCGGCCGGCTCGATGGCATGATCAACTACGAATCGGTGCTGCTGGCGCACAACGCCAGCCCCGGCGTCGAGCCGTTGCGCATCGTCTATCCGCGCGACGGCATCCTCACCGCCGACTACCCGCTGCTGCTGCTCAACGAGGCAAAGCGTGCCGCCTATGACAAGGCGGTGGCGTGGCTCAAGGGCGAGGCGGCGCAAACCTGGCTGATGCGCGAGACCCGGCGGCGCCCGGTCAATCCGGCGGTGGCCCTGGACAAGACGCTGTTCCCCGATGTGCTGCTCAGCGAGCTGACCTTTCCCGGCCGCATCGAAGTCGTGGACCGTCTGCTGCTGTCCTATCTGGGCAAACAGCGGCCGCCGTCACATGCTTTCTTCGTGCTCGACGTGTCCGGCTCCATGGAAGGCGAGCGCATCGCCGCCCTGCGCGCCGCGCTGGATGCGCTGGCGGGGGGTGACGACAGCCTCACCGGCCGTTTCGCACGCTTCCAGAACCGCGAACGCATCACGCTGATCCCGTTCTCCAGCGGGGTCGAACGCGACCTGATGCTGGCCGTGGACATGGGCCAGAGCGCCGACAGCAATGCCCGCACCCTGGCCCGGCTGCGCGAATATGCGCAGGAACTGCACGTGCGCGGCGGCACGGCGCTGTATGACGCCGTGGCCGAGGCCTACCGTCAGGTCGGCGTGGCCATGCGCGCCGAACCGCAACGCTACTACACCATCGTCGCGATGACCGACGGCGAATCCAATACCGGCATGAGCTTCGCCCAGTTCCGTCAGTTCCATGCGGCGTTGCCGGAAGATCTGCGCCGGGTGCGGGTGTTCACCGTGCTGTTCGGCGAGGGCGATGCCGAGGAGCTAGCCGCCCTGGCCGAACTGACCGGTGGCCGCATGTTCGACAGCCGCAAGACCGGCCTGTCGGGTATGTTCAAGGCCATACGCGGCTATCAATGACCGCCCGTCTGCCTGCGCTCACCCGCTTCTGGCTGTTCCTGTACGGCTATCCCAACATCGTCGGCTCGGTGCTCGGCCTGGTCGGGCTGGCTCTGTACTTCGGCGGTGTGATCGGCCCCGGTTGGAGTTTGCTGGTGGCCGGCTTGTACGCACTCGGCTGGCTGCTCGCCTGGCAGCTGGCGCCGGCCACGCCGCAACTGGCCATCGCGCGCGAGGCCCATGCCGAAGCCTTGCTGGAAGAGTATGACCAACTGCTGCGCCGGGTGCGCAAACGCCTGCCCAAGGCCGCACTGGAGCGTCTGCACGGTCTGCGCCGGACGCTGGCCGAGCTGCTGCCGCGCGTGTCCGCACACACGGTGTTCTCGCAGGAGGGGCACAGCGTCGAACGCACCGTGCGCCAGTACCTGCCGGCCACGCTGGAGAACTACCTGCGGCTGCCGCCGGCCTTCGCCCACATCCACCCGCTGCATCGCGGCAAGACCGCCGACGCCATGTTGCTCGAGCAGCTCACGCTGCTGGACGAGCGCATGCAGGCCATGCTGGCCAACGCTTTGGCCGAGGACGCGCGTGCGCTGGCAGAGAATGGCGCTTTCCTGGAAAGCCGGTTCCGGCCCTACGATTTCTTCCAGGCGCGCTGACGCGATCGACGGGGCAGGGCGCCGAATCGCGCGTTCGATCGGGGCCGGTTTACCCGCCGCTGCGCAGATGGGCCACCCGCTCGCGGTTGGCCGGATGGGACGACAGGTAGCCCAGACCGCGCAGCTCGCCGTCGCCGTGCGCCGCCTCCAGCTTGTCCAGCATGTCGGCCAGCAGATGCGGCGACAGGCCGTTGTGGCGCAGCAGCTCGGCGGCGTAGCGGTCGGCTTCGCGCTCGTGCGCGCGTGAATAGCCGGCTTGCAGCAGCAGCGTGGGCAGGCCCGCGGCCAGGCTGCTGACATCGCCGATGTACCAGGCCATGACCAGACCGACCACCGAGGTCTGGATCAGCAGGCGCAGGCCATGGCGGTGGCGCACATGGCCCAGTTCATGCGCCAGCACGGCCATGATCTGCGCGTCGTCGTCTGCCAGTTTCACCAACTGGTCGGTCACGATGAGGGTACCGTCGGGCAGGGCGAGGGCGTTGGCGCCGACACGCCGGCCGTCGCGGAACAGGATGCGGTAGCCGGGTCGGGTTTCGCCCGGTGGCGCAAGGTCGGCGAACCGTCGGATGAGTGCCTGCTGCCGGGCGGCGTCGAGGCTGCTCGGGGCCAGCACGGCCTCATCGAGCGTGGCGAGGCTATGCCGGCCGAGTTGACGCACCACGCTGTCCGGGGTGACGGAAGCCAGCGCGCCGGCCAACGCCGGCAGACCCCAGAGGTAGGCCGCGACCACGCTGGCTACGGACACCAGCAAGGCCGCCACGGCCCAGTGCCAGCGCGCCTGCAGGCGCACCACCCAGGTATCGCGGTGGCCGGCCGCCGCCAGCAACACGTCGAGGCCGGCGTGATCGCGTACCGCGCAGTGTGCGCCGTCGGCGAAGCGGAGCAGACGCGGGGCCGAACCCATTGGCTCGGATACGCGGAGGTCGGCCAGGCGTTCGCTGCGCGCGATGCCGTCGCCGCTCAGGTCCAGACGGTCGCCGACCAGCGTCAGCGTGACCGGGTGGGCGCGCGCGCTGTGTCCGTCGAAATAGTCCGCGCTCACCGAGGGCATGCCGGCGGGAGCCGCTGCGTCAGTGTGCAACGGACGTGTCATGAACGTTCAGAAGCCGATGTCGAAATCGAACAACTCGGCGCTCTCCTCGCCCATGGCGCCGACATTGCCGCTCTGTTCGGCGACGAAACGATCGAGGTCGTCACCGGCCAGCAACGCCATGTGCTGCAGGCGGTAGCGCGCCACGCGGATGTCGGCATAGGGCTTGTACAAACCCAGGGTCAGCACGATGGCGACGAAGTTGGTCAGGTAGATCGCCAGCAGGTCGCGGGCGCGCACATCGCTGGTGAAGCGGTGCGGCCCCAACGTGGTGGCATTCCAGGACAGATTCTGGATACGCGCGGCGTACCATGGTCCGATGAACAGGAACAGCGCTAGGTAGAAGCCCAGCGCCAACAACAACAGCGTGCCGATCAGTTGCATTTTTTGCTGCTGGTCCATGTGCGGGGTCTGGAATGCCGATACCAGTCCCCATCCGCCCAGCACCGCCACCAGCACCAGCGGCACCAGCACCATCAGGATCAGCTTGCCGTACAGCGCGTAGAAGCGGCCCGGACCGGCGCCGAACGCAAAGCCGGTCCTGCCGTAACGGCTGTTGCCGACCTGGTAGGTCTTGATGCGCTGATGCGCCAGCGGCGCGAGCAGGCCGATGCTGAGGTAGCCGAGCAGCGGCCACAGCAGGAAAGCCTTGTAGGCGCTGCCGAGCGAACCGTCGAAACGGAAGCGCAGGCCGCGATAGCTGGTGTTGTGCAGGCGGAAGCACAGCGAACGCTGCACCAGCCAGGGGATGGCCGCCATCAGCAGGATCAGCAACGATACGCTCGCTGCCGGACTGATGCTGCTGCCAAGGTAGTAGAGCACCAACAGGGCGACGGCGATCAGGCGGCCCTTGAGGATGGCCAGCGGCTCGCCGTGGTAGTCGAAGGCGGCGCCGGCGACGTGGGTGTTGCGGTGGAAGTATTGCAGCCGGCGCACCTTGGCCCAGGCGGAATAAATGCCCAGCGTGACGATGGTGAGCGCCAGATTGACGATCCAGATGCGGAAATATTCGCCGCCTTGGCCGGTGAACGAGACGGACAGGACTTGATCCCGGGTTTCCGGTGTGTGCATGTGTTGCTCCCTGATGAACGCGTTGGTTTCGCGGGCTCTGCGGCCCGCCGGGCGCGGAGTTTACCTCAGGCACCTGCGTTTTTCAGGGGTGAACGGCATGGGGCTCAGGCACTGCGCCGGACCCGTTTTGCACGGCCGGCATCGGCGCCAACGGCTCGGCGCGCCCGTCGACCGCTCGGCCGGGTGCGGCGGGCGGTCAGATGATGCAGCAGGCCGGGGACAGCGCCTCGGAGCGATAGTGCCGGCGCACCGTCTGGGTGACCCGCCAGTGGCAGTCGCCGGCCGGCAGCATGAACAGGTCGCCTTTGCCGACCTCGACCCGTGTGCCATCGGCCAGCGTCAGGATGGCAGCGCCGCTGAGCAGGTAGTTGCGTTCCGGCGCGTCGCAATGCAGCGTGCGTTCGCCTTGCGGGTCGGTCCAGGTCGGCCAGCCGGAGACACCCAGCGCAGCCAGGCGCTGCGGGTCGGCGTTGCGTTCCAGTTCGGGCAGGCCGCTCACTTCAGGCTTTCCTTTTCCATCAGCAGATAGGTGTTGTAGGCGTTGCGCCGGTTGGCTTCCTGGAATGCCGGCATGTAGCGGTAGTCGCCCCAGTCGACGCTGTCGTAGGCCTCGTCGAACGACAGCATGTCCGCCACCGCGCGCCCCATCTCGGCGCGCAGGAACTTGAGGTAGTCGCGGGTCAGGGTCAGGTCGGCCAGCGGATCGTCGGTGGCGCCGCCATGGCCGGGCACCAGGATGCGCGGCTGCAGCGCGATCAGGCGTTCGAGCGCGGCCAGCCATTGCGCGGAATCGGCGTCGCCGACGAAGGGGATGCGGCCGCGGAAGATCAGGTCGCCGGCGTACAGCACGCCATCGTTCTCGACATACAGCGCCAGATCCTCCGGTGAGTGCGCCGGGCCGACGTGGCGTACCTGAAAGCGCACACCGCCCAGTTCGAACTCGGTGTCGCCGGTGAGCCACACGTCCGGCTGGGGAAAACGTTGCGTGTCCGGGTTGATCCATTGACCGAGGATGTCCATGCGCTGCGCGAAGCGCGATGCGGCATCGTCTGAGCCGAGCACGCCGCGCGCGGCTTCGTGCGCCCACAACTGCGCGCCTTCGTCGCGCAACACCTGGGCGCCGTAATAGTGGTCGGCGTGATAGTGGCTGACGATGGCGATGCGGATGGGCGCCGAGGTGATCTCGCGGATGCGCTTGACCATCTCCCAGGCCAGCGACGGCGAGCCGAGGGTATCGAACACCACCACGCCGTCGTTGGTGACGACGAAGCCGGCATTGGACATGAAGCCCTGGTTCTGCGTGCTCGCGGCACCGGCCAGTCCGGGAACGTACCAACTGTGCGCGCCGAGCTGTTCCGCGCCGACCCGCACCGTCACGGGCGGGTAGGGCGCGGCCAGGGCGGCGAGGGAAAGCATCAGGCCGTACAGGGCCAGCAGCAGGCGCATGGCATATCCTCCATCGGGTTGAACGTCGGACCGACCGGGTCCGGCGGCGGGGAAGGCTCGGGACGGCGCCGAAGGTGTTATCTTTGCCCGGTCTTCAGGTTCATGGTGCATCGTGCGTCTCAAGAAGTTCCTGCCGTTTCTGTTGGCCTTCGTATTGCCGCTGGTGCTGGTCTACGGCTGGTGGGGCGGCTTCAACCCGGTGGAAATCAGCCACGACACGCGCGGCCCTTACACCTACGCCTACTTGGAGCACGTCGGCGATTATGCCGGATTGCCGCCGCTGCTGCCGCGCGTGCGTGCCGAACTGCAACGCGCCGGGATCACGCCGGGTCTGCCGGTCAACGTGCTGTTCTCCAATCCCGATCTGGTCGAGCAGGACCGGCGGCGGGCGCACGTCGGTTTCCTGGTGCCGCCCGGTACCCGGGTGGCGGAGCCGTTGCGAATCGCCGAGGTGCCGGCGCGCCGGGTGCTGCTGGCGCGCGTGCGCGCCGGCCGCCTGCTGGCGCCGAGTCGGGCCTATCTGGCGCTGGATCGTCACCTGCAGGCGCAAGGCCGGGGCATCGTCATGCCCACGCTGGAGATCTATGAGCCGGCCGACAGCGTGCTGCGCATGGGCGTGCTGACGGTGGAGATGGAGGACGCGCGGTGAGCCTGTTCACCATGCTGGCGGCGCTGCTGCTCGCCCATTACCGGCCGGGGCGGCCGGATGCGGTGATGCGCGCCGCCGCCGGCTGGCATGACTGGCTGCGTGAGCGGGTCAATGCCGGCGACGAACGCCAGGGCCTGCTGGCCTGGTCGCTGGGCGCGCTGCTGCCGGCGCTGGCCATGGGCATGGCGGCGGCGCTGCTGGGCTGGCTCGCGGCGCCGCTGAAGTGGTTGCTGGCGGTGGGCCTGCTGTATCTGTGTCTGGGCTTTCGTCAGGACGCCTACCAGGCGGCTGCCATCGGCCGCGCCCTGGATGCCGGCGAACGCGAGCGTGCGCGCGCCATGCTGCTGACCTGGCGGCCGGCATTGATCCCGGCCGAGACCGACGAGGGCCTGGCGCGGCAGACCCTGGAAGAGGTGTTCAGGGCTGCGCTGACGCGCCTGTTCGGGGTGTTGTTCTGGTTCTTGCTGGCCGGCGTGGCCGGCATCGCACTGTATTGTCTGACCCTGGCCTGCCGCCAGCGCTGGCATGGCGAGCCGGCGTTCGCCGCCTTTGCCGCGCGCATGGCCGGCTGGCTGGACTGGGCGCCGGCGCGGGTGGCGGCGTTCAGCTTCGCCATCGTCGGCAACTTCCAGGATGCGTTGGAGAGCTGGCGTGGCCAGGCGGATACCTGGGGCGATGTCAACGAGGGTGCCCTGCTGGCCGCCGCCGGCGGCGCCCTGGGGGTGCGCCTGGGCGGCGATCTGCCGGTGGGCGGCGGCGAATTGCTGCGCCCGCCGCTGGGCGTGGGTGAAGCCGCCCAGTCGGACATGGTGCCGGGCGCCATCGCCCTGGTCTGGCGCGCGGTGGTGCTGTGGCTGGCGGTGCTGGGCCTGCTGTGGCTCGGCGGGTTGTAGCGCACGGTCCATGCTCAATGCCATCTGGCTGTCGTTCTTCCTGATCGCCTTCGGCGCTTCGGTGCTGGCCTGGCTGGGTGGCGATGGCACGGTGTTCGCGCAGGTGATGCGCGCCGCGTTCGATGCCGCCAAGACCGGCTTCGAGGTGGCCCTGGGCCTGACCGGCGTGATGTGCCTGTGGCTGGGCGTCATGCGCGTCGGCGAGCGGGCCGGCTTTCTCGACGCGCTGGCACGCCTGCTGGCGCCGCTGTTCGCGCGCCTGTTCCCGGACGTGCCGCGCGGTCATCCGGCGCTCGGTTCCATCACCATGAACATGGGTGCCAACGTGCTCGGCCTGGACAACGCCGCCACCCCCATGGGGCTGAAGGCCATGCGCGAACTGCACGAGCTGAATCCCGACAAGACCACGGCCAGCAATGCGCAGATCCTGTTCCTGGTGCTCAATGCCTCGTCCATCACGCTGCTGCCGGTCACCATCTTCACTTACCGCGCGCAGATGGGCGCGGCCGATCCCACCGACGTGTTCCTGCCCATCCTGCTGGCCACCTACTGTTCCACGCTGGCCGGCTTCCTGTTCGTCGCCGCGGTGCAGCGCCTGCGCGTGGACGGCGTGGTGCTGGCCTGGCTGGTCGGCATCGCCGCGGTGGTGGGCGGGCTGGCCTGGTGGCTGGCGCACCTGCCGGCGGAGGCGATGACCGCGCGTTCCTCCACGCTGTCCAACTTCCTGCTGCTGGCGCTGGTGGTGCTGTTCCTGGCCGGCGCGGCGGTGCGCCGGGTCAATGCCTACGAGGCGTTCATCGAAGGTGCCAAGGACGGCTTCCACACCGCCGTCACCATCATTCCCTACCTGGTGGCGATGCTGGTGGCCATCGGCATGCTGCGCGCCAGCGGCGCGCTGCCGGCGTTCGTCGAGCTGGTGCGCGCCGCTGTGCTGGCCGCAGGTTTCGACGCCGCCTGGGTGGACGCCTTGCCGACCATGCTGATGAAGCCGCTGTCCGGCTCGGGCGCGCGCGCCATGATGGTGGAGACCATGCAGAGCCATGGCGCGGATTCCTTCGCCGGGCGGCTGGCCAGCATCGTCCAGGGCAGTACCGAGACCACGTTCTACGTGCTGGCGGTGTACTTCGGCGCGGTCGGCATCCAGCGCGCGCGCCATGCCGTGGCCGGCGGCCTGGTGGCGGATGTGGCCGGGTTCGCCGGTGCGGTGTTCGCCGGTTATCTGTTCTTCGGTGCGCTGACGCGCTGATCCCGGCCGACCAGCGCTCGGCACTGGTTTGCCCGTTCTCGTCGTCTTCTTTACCCCTATGGCTAAAGTTAGCATCCGGCGCGCCGATACTGTCCTGCGTTTGTCATGTTCATCCCGATAGCCAATCGACACCACTCAGGACCCGCCGACCATGCGCAACAATCAACCCGTGACCGGGCGCGAGATCGACATCCGCGCCGATGCCGCGTTCATCACCCATACCGATGCCAAGGGGCGCATCACCCGCGCCAATGACGAGTTCGTCGAGATCAGCGGCTTCACCCGTGAGGAATTGATCGGCCAGCCGCACAACATCGTGCGCCATCCGGACATGCCGCCGGAGGCGTTCCGCGATCTGTGGGCTACGCTCAAGCGCGGCCGGCCATGGAGCGGTCTGGTCAAGAACCGCTGCAAGAACGGCGACCATTACTGGGCGCGTGCCAACGTGTCGCCCACCGCTGACGGCTATACCTCGGTGCGTGGCAAGCCGACGCGGCAGGAGGTGGATGCGGCGGAGACGCTGTACCGCGCCATGCGCAACGATCCCGGTTTGCGCATGGCCGGCGGCCATCCGGTGCCGACCGGGCTGGCCGGCCTCGCGCACCGGCTGTTCGGCCGGCTGCGCATCGCCCATCGGCTGTGGATCATGGTGGCGCTGGCGCTGGCATTGTTCATCGCGGCAGTGGTCATCGGCTGGCTGGGCCTGAGCCAGTCGCGCGACGCGTTGAAGAGTGTGTACGAGGACCGCGCCGTGCCCATGTACGACCTGTCGCGTTTCAACTGGCTGATGAAGGAGAACTACGCCGAGGTGTTGCGCGGTTTCCAGCACGACCCCAACGGCGCGCTGTTCGCGGTGCACGACCATCCCATGAGCCTGCACACCGATGCGATCAAGCGGCGCAAGGGCGAACTTGAGGCGATCTGGACCAAGTACATGCAGACCTACCTGACCGAGGAGGAGAAGGTGCTAGCGGCCGACGTCGACACCAAGCGGCGCGCCTGGCTGGCCAAGTTGGAGCAGGCCGTGGCCGCGCTGGAGGCGGGCGATTTCTCTCCGGGCCTGATGGCCAACTTCCTCAAGACCGGACGCGAGGAGGGCGCGGCGGCGGAGAAGGCCATGGACGCGCTGATGACCTATCAGGCCGAATACGCCAAGCAACTGTTCGAGGCCGCCGAGGCGGATTACCGGCGCGACATGACCCGCTTCGTCGTGCTGCTGATCATCGGCGTGGTGGGGCTGCTCGGCCTCGCGCTGTCCAGCGTCGGCCATATCACGCGCTCGTTGCGCGCCGCCGGCGAGGCCGCCGACGCCATCGCCGCCGGTGACCTGACCCGGCCGATGCCGCGCGCCGGTGAGGACGAGGTCGGCGCCCTGCTGGCCAAGCTGGCGGTGATGCGCAATGCGTTGCACGAGCTGATCGCCTCCATCAGCCAGAACACCCGGGGCCTGTCGCAATCCGCGGCGGAACTGTCGGCGTCCGCCTCGGCAAGCGCGCGCACCACGGAGATGCAGGCGGAGGCGGCGTCCAGCATGGCGGCGTCGGTGGAGGAGCTGTCGGTGTCCATCGACCAGGTCGAGGAACATGCGCGCGAGGCGCGCGCGGTGACCGAGGCGTCCAGCGCGCAGTCCAGCGAGGGCGGCCGCATCATCCACGACGCGGCGGCGGAGATGGGACGCATCGCCGAGGCGGTGAACGGCACGGCCAGTACCATCCGCGAGCTGGAAGGCTATTCCGAGCAGATATCCAGCATCGTGCAGGTGATCAAGGACATCGCCGATCAGACCAACCTGCTGGCGCTCAATGCTGCCATCGAGGCCGCGCGCGCCGGCGAGCAGGGCCGCGGCTTCGCGGTGGTGGCCGACGAGGTGCGCAAGCTGGCGGAACGCACCGCCAATTCCACGCAGGAGATCGGCGCCATGATCACCAAGATCCAGCAGGGCACCCAGCGCGCCGTGCAGGAGATGGAGAACGGCGTGGCGCGGGTCAACGACGGTGTCAACCTGGCGCACCGCGCCGGCGACTCGGTCACCGGCATCCGCGATGGCGCGCAGCGCACCATGCAGGCGGTGGACGACATCAATCTGGCGCTGAAGGAGCAGGCGGTGGCGGCGCGCGACATCGCGCAGAAAGTGGAGCGCATCGCCCAGGGTTCGGAGGAGAACAGCGCCGCGGTGGGGCAGACGGCCAATGCGGCGCAGCGGCTGGAGGCGCTGGCCAAGGAACTGAACGCGCTGGCATCGCGCTTCCGCATCGCCTGAGCCCTGGCCGCCTGCATTGCTCGCGCCCGGCCCCGCCGATGACCGCCGGGCCGGGCGCGGTCGTTCTTCGCGCTGTCACAATGGGCTGTCACAATTCGGTCATGCGCCACACCCTCTAGCCGCCGCATGCACGCCTACGAAACGCTCGCCGCCGTCGATCTGGGTTCCAATTCCTTCCATCTGCAGGTCGCCCGCGTCGAGGGTGAGCAGTTGTTCTACCTCGACGCGCTGAAGGAGCCGGTACGGCTGGCGGCCGGCCTGACCGTCAACAAGCGCCTGGACGGTGCCTCGCAGCGCCGCGCGCTGAACTGTCTGTCGCGCTTCGGCGAGCGCCTGCAAGGCATGCCGGCCGGCGCCGTGCGCGCGGTCGGCACGTCGGCACTGCGGGTGGCCAAGAACGCGCCGGAGTTCCTCGACAAGGCGCGCGCGGCGCTCGGTTGCGAGATCGAGATCGTCGCCGGCCGCGAGGAGGCGCGGCTGATCTACCTGGGGGTGTCGCACAGCCTGCCGCTGACGCAGACCACCCGCCTGGTCATCGACATCGGCGGCGGTTCCACCGAATGCATCCTCGGGCGCGGCTACGAGGCACTGGAACGCGAGAGCCTGCGCATGGGCTGTGTCGGCTACAGCCGGCAGTTCTTCGCCGACGGCCTGATCGGCAAAGAAGCCTGGCGGCAGGCCGAGACCGCCGCGCGCGTGGAAATCCAGGCCGTCGCCGGCCAGTTCCGCGCCGGCGCTTGGGGTGAGGCCATCGGTTCGTCCGGCACCGCGCGCGCGCTGGGCGAAATCTGCCGTGTCAACGGCCACAGCGACGGTGCCATCACGCTGGACGGGCTGCTGTGGCTGCGCGAGCGCCTGCTCAAGACCGGTGCGGTCGCCCGTCTGGACATCGCCGGCCTGAAGGCGGAGCGCAAACCGGTGATCGCCGGCGGACTGGCGGTGATGCTGGCGCTGTTCCAGGAACTGCGCATCACGTCCATGGGCGTGGCACAGGGCGCCATGCGCGAAGGCATCCTGTGGGATCTGCTCGGGCGGGTGCACGACCGGGACATGCGCGACGTCACCGTCGGCCAGTTGCAGCAGCGCTATCGTGTCGATCAACCGCAGGCGCGGCGGGTGGAACGCGTCGCCCTGGCGCTGTTGCGCGATCTGGTGGATGCGGGTGAGGGGTGCCCACTCGGTTCGGTGGAAGAGGCCGAACGGCGTCTGGCCTGGGCGGCACGGCTGCACGAGATCGGCATCTCCATCGCCCATTCCGGCTTTCACAAGCACGGCGCCTACATCCTGGAGAACGCCGACATGCCCGGATTCTCGCGCCGCGACCAGGCCGGCTTGGCGGCGCTGGTGCGCGCCAGCCGTGGTGGCCTGGGCAAACTGCCGGTGCGCCTGGACGACGCCGACTGGCCCTTGATCCTGTGCCTGCGCCTGGCCGTGCTGTTCAATCTCGGCCGCAACGACGTGACGCCACCGGCCATGCGCCTCATCTGCCACGGTGGACTGTGCGATCTGCGCCTGTCCGCCACCTGGCTGGAGGCCAACCCGCTGACTCAGGCGGCGCTGGCCGAGGAACTGGCGGAATGGCGCGCGCTGGCGCCGGTGTTCAGGCTGGCTTCGATCGCCGCGACGGGTTGAGGTGGTATCGACGCGGGGGTGCATAGATGGCCTGGGGTATGGTCGCCCGTGTTTGGCTCGTCGCGAGCCGGCTCAAGCCGCCAGTTTGGCGCTGGCCAGTCTGTTCAGACTCACACCCTGTTCCGCCGCCTGCATGGCCAGGGCGCGATGCAGTTCGGGGGGAATCCGCACCCGAAACTCGCCGCTGTAATGCCTTTCGGCCAAGGGGACGGGGATCGTCTCACCGGATGCCTCCATTTCCGTGACCACGTCCGACACCATCTGGCGTATGCCCTTTAGCGCCGCGATGGGGTCGTCCGCCAGCCAGGAAAGGGAGGGGAATTCGACGCACAGACCGACGTGCTCGCCATCTTCCGGTGACCAGGTGACACGGTAGGTGTAGTGATCAACGTGCATGACGTATGTCCTCGAGTTTGTCGATTGCCAACAGCACCTGGCGGACCTGGTAGGGTTTGGCCTTGCCCTTGTCGTCCTGGATGTTGATGCGTGGATCACCAACCCAGGGCGTCTTGAAGATCGCGTGACTGGTGCCTGTCTGGCGTGCCTTGCCGAAATATTCCTCGCAGATCTTTTTCAGGTCGCTGTAGCGGACGTTCGCCGGTTCGCGACGCATCTGATCGAGGATTTTCCGCATGGATGCCATGTGCGAATGGTATCAATACAGGCACCGAACAGATAGCCGACTGCGGGTATCTGAATCGACGGGGCGACGTCTAGGACTAGGAGTCGCGCTCTGCAGCGGGGCGCTTGCCTCCCATCACTGGCTACCAATCCGTTGGTTTCGGCGGCGCCGGTGTTCAGGCTGGCTTCGATCGCCGCGACGGGTTGAGCCGGGTCGAACCTATTTCACCCGGTAACCGGCGGGTGCTTGCAGCAAACGCAACTGCGCTTCCTCGTGGCCCTTGCGCCGGGCTACGCCATGGTGGCTGTTTTCCTCCACGTCTTCGTTGCCCCACTGGCGCCATCCGGCCCGCTTGAAGCGGGCGAACAACTCCAGATAGGGTCCGGGCGAGCACGCCTCCACCAGGTCGTAGATCTCATCGGGCTTGCGTGAATGTTCGCGCTTGCGGGATGACAGCACGTTCACCTGCGTTCGCCCGGGCGCCAGCGTGCGCATGCTGCCTCGGACGCCGAACAGGATGAGCTCGGTGACGTTGCGGAAATAGAAGCCGACGCCACGCCCGTCCGGGCCGCCATCCTTGCGCACCTTGTACCAGACCAGATTGGTCTTGTAGGTGTAGCCCCACGCCTCCATGACGCGCAATCCCTCCAGCAGCAGGGCGTTGGGCACCCAGAGGTAGAGGTGCGATTTGGCGGCTGCGAGTCTTGATACCGGGAGTTCGATGATCTCCTTCAGTTCCATCGTGGGGTAGCGCAACAGGCGCCGGTGTTCGGGCGCCATCTTCCCGGTCCGGTTCTGAAACTGCCAGGGCGGATCGGCCAGTATCGTCGAGTACTGTCCATCGACCCTGCTGAGCAGATCCTCGGACGGATTGGGTTCCGCGATGTTGTATACCTTGCCGGCCATGATCACCCCTGGATACTGACGATGCCCTTGGGCATGCCGATCAACAGCAGCGGGCAGGGATTTCCCACGCCTCGCCGTACCCGATCCTCCAGCTTGCGCCAATGCGTGGTCGCCTCGCCGAACTTGTCGGAGACGAAGGCATGTGCCCAGCCGGCATGGAAGGACGCTTTTGCCTGAGCGGCGCGTTCGATGTTATGGCGTTGCCGCGCGGTCGGCGCGTAGTAGGTCTGTGCCGCCGCGATGCAATCGATGCCGTTGCGTCGGGCGAACTCGGCGATGAGGTCGCGCAAGCCATCCTGCAGCGAAGCACCACGGGTGATGATGCCGCCGATGGATATGACGCCGTCCGCGTGCAATCGCTTGAAGTTTTCCAGATCGCGATCGAAGAACGGATCCTTGTTGTTCCACTCGATCTCGAGCGCGAACGTGCCTTGATCGAAACGTTTTACATGGTCCACTTCGTGCGAGACCGATTCTTTCTCGACGCCATCGACGATCTTCTTGATCTCGAAGTTGTGCTTTCTCCAGCCGCGTTCGGCAAGCGCGCGGCGCAACCGTTGAGTCAGTTCTCCCTCACCGCCGCCACCGCGGACGAGTTCATCCGCGCTGACACTCGCGTTCGTCAGTACCGTCTCGATCTCCTCAGCCGCGGATGCCATGTCGTGCTTCAGGATGGCTTCGGCATGGTGCAGGGCCAGCACATCGAAGCCGGCGCTCCTCAGTTTTTCGAACATGCCGTTGGTCAGCTCTTCGCCGCCAGCAGGGCCAGCAGGTGCGCCTGCGCGTCGAAACCCTTGCCGCGCCGCGCGCGCCGGCGGTACTGACCGTCCGGCTGCATCTCCCAGGCGCGCAGGTTGTCCTTGAGACAGGGTTTGAGCCCTTCGTTGATGACGCGCCGTTTGAGCTTGGGGTCGAGCAGTGGAAAGCCGGTCTCGATGCGGCGGAAGAAGTTGCGGTCCATCCAGTCGGCGCTGGCCAGCCAGACGTCTTCCTGGCCGGCGTTCCAGAAATAGAAGATGCGGTGGTGTTCCAGGAAACGGCCGATCAGCGAACGCACGCGGATGTTGTCGGACAGGCCGGGGATGCCCGGCTTGAGCGCGCACACGCCGCGCACGATCAGGTCGATCTGCACGCCGGCCTGCGAGGCTTCGTACAGCGCGGCGATGATGCGCGGCTCCAGCAGCGCGTTCATCTTGGCGACGATGATCGCCTTCTCGCCGCGCCGGGCGCGCTCAGTCTCGTTGCGGATGGCCTGCATCATGCGCGGGTGCATGGAGAACGGCGACTGCAACAGCAGCGTGTGCTCGTGCGCCTTGCCCAGGCCGGTGAGCTGCATGAACACGTCGTTGACGTCCTGGCACAGATCGGGGTGGCAGGTCATCAGGCCGAAATCGGTGTACAGCCGCGCCGTGCGCGGATGGTAGTTGCCGGTGCCCAGGTGCGCGTATCGGCGCAATTGGCCGTGCTCGCGTCGCACCACCAGGGCCAGTTTGGCGTGCGTCTTGTAGCCGACCACGCCGTACACCACGTGCGCGCCCGCCTTTTCCAGTTGTTCCGCCCAGTTGATGTTGGCCTCCTCGTCGAAGCGCGCCATCAGTTCGACCACGGCCGTGACCTCCTTGCCGCGCTGCGCCGCGGCGATCAGGTGGCGCATCAGCTCGGAATCGGTACCGGTGCGGTAGACGGTCTGGCGGATCGCCAGCACGTCCGGATCCTCGGCCGCCTGGCGGATGAAATCGATCACCGGCTGGAACGACTGGTAAGGATGGTGCAACAGGATGTCGCCGGCGGCGATGGCGGCGAACAGATCGGTCTGGCGGGTCAGCACCGCCGGCAGGCCGGGGGTGAACGGCGTGAACTTGAGATCCGGGCGCTCGACGCGGTCCGGCACCGTGATCAGGCGTACCAGGTTGACCGGGCCGTGCACCTGGTAGACATCCTCGTCACCCAGGCCGAACTGGCGCAGCAGGAAACGGCGCATCTCCTCGGAACAGTTGTCGGCCACCTCCAGGCGCACGGCGTCGCCGTAATGCCGGTGCGGCAGTTCACCCTGCAATTGTTCGCGCAGGTTCTTGTTCTCCTCCTCGTCGACGAACAGGTCGGAATTGCGCGTGACGCGGAACTGGTAGCAGCCCAGTACCTGCATGCCCGGAAACAACTCGCCGACGTGCGCGTGCAGGATGGAGGACAGGAATACGAAGCCGTACTCGCAGCCGGCGATCTCCGCCGGCAGACGGATCACGCGCGGCAGCGAACGCGGCGCCTGCACCACGGCGCGGTCGGAGTTGCGGCCGAAGGCGTCCTTGCCCGCCAGCTCGACCGCGAAATTCAGGCTCTTGTTCAGCACCTTGGGGAAGGGGTGCGCCGGATCCAGGCCGATCGGCGTCAGTACCGGCATCAGCTCGCTGAAGAAGAACGCGCGGATCCATTCCGCCTGCTCGGTGTTCCAGTGCGTGCGGCGCAGGAAGCGAATGTCCTGGGCCGCGAGCGCGGGCAGCACGTCCTTGTTGAACAGGTCGTACTGGCGCGCCACCAGCTGGTGCGCGACCTGGGCGACGGCGGCGTAGGCCTGGCGTGCGGTCATGCCGTCGGCGCCGACATGCAGCGGATTGAGGCGGATCTGTTCCTTCAGCCCGGCCACGCGGATCTCGAAGAACTCGTCCATGTTGCTGGAGAAGATGCACAGGAAGCGCAGGCGCTCCAGCAGCGGTGTGTCTTCGTCCTCGGCCTGCGCGAGCACGCGCCGGTTGAATTCGAGGATGCCCAGTTCACGGTTGATCAGGCGTTCGGCGGCGGTCTGGCTCATGGTGGCGGCTGTAACATGAACAAATTCCGACGATGCTACTCTCAAAAACCACCGTTCTTCTATCGCGTGAAGGTGACGCCGCAGCCATGGAAATCGAACTGAAACTGGCGCTGGACGCCCGTCATGCCGCCGCGCTGACGCGCCTGCCCGAGCTTGCCCACTGTCCGCGCAAGCGTCAGACGCTGCACAGCGAGTATTTCGACACGCCCGACTTCGCGCTGATGCGTCGCGGCATCGCGCTGCGTCTGCGTCGCGTGGGCCATCATCGGGTGCAGACGTTGAAGGCGGAAGCCGGCCAGGTCGGCGCGCTCACCCGCCGGCCGGAGTGGGAAGTGGCGGTGGCCGGCGCCCGCCCGGATTTCGCCGTGCTGCCGCGCGAGGCGCTGGAACTGCTGCACGGTATCGACCTGGCCGGCATCGTGCCGGTGTTCGTCACCGAGTTCCGCCGCGTGACCTGGCAGGTGCCGCTGGCGGACGGCGGTGCGGCCGAAGTGGCGCTGGATCGCGGCGAGATCCGCGCCGGCGACGCACGCGCGCCGCTGTCCGAGCTGGAGATCGAGCTGAAATCCGGCGCTGAGGCGGGGTTGTTCACGCTGGCCGACAGTTTGCTGCAACGTCTGCCGTTGCGCGTCGAACCGCGCGGCAAGGCCCAGCGCGGTTACCTGCTGGCGGGTGCACAAGCGGCGGCTCCGCTGCGCGCCGTGCGCCCGGCGCTGCACGCGCGCCAGGATGCCGGCGAGGCCTGGGCGGCCATCGTGCGCGCC
>CAYTRH010000017.1:0-32295 GCA_964440155.1 uncultured Thiobacillus sp.
AAGAGCACATGACTGGATTCAGACGTGTGCTCTTCCGATCCCTGAAGCGCGCGCTGCATCAGGCCGATGCGGCGCAACTGGCGGTGCCGACGTTGCGCCGCATCGCGGCGGCGCACGGCATCGTCTGATCGTATCGCCTGCCAGCGCAGATCTGCGCTTCAGACAGACCGGCTATTACCGCACCAAGCGGCGCTCAGAGCGTTTCCAGCAGTTTGACCGCTTCCGCCTTCTGCGGAAACTCGGCGCGACTGTTGAGCAGGCGCAACAGTTCCTGACGTGCACGCGTCCGGTCACCGGCCTGCTTGAGTCCGACCACGTAGTGCCAGTGGATGTCGGCGGACTGAGGCGCCTTGCCGTGGGCCTTGGCGATTAGATCGACGCCGCGCTTGGCCTGCCCCGAGTTGACCAGCAGCCAGCCGAGCGTGTCCAGCACGGCAGCGTTGTCGGGCGCGAGCTTGTGCGCCTGCTCCGCCGTGGCCAAGGCGCGTCCATCGTCGAGCTGGCCGTATAGCCACGCGAGATTGTTGAGCGCGATGACGTCTCTTGGATTGTCTCGGCTCAGCACTTCGTACTGTTCCGCAGCCTCCCGTTGGCGTCCCTGGTTGAGTAGGGCCTGGCCCAGTTGATGGCGCACGACCGCATCCTTCGGGTGACTGCCCAACCATTGCCGCAGCAGTTTCTCGCCTTCTGCCGGCTGCGCGTTGAGTGCGTGGGCACGATAGGCGCCCACCATGGCCTGCCCTTGGCCGGACAACTGCGCCGCGCGCACGTACAGTCGAGCCGCGTCGGGATATTGTTTGGCAGCCATGCGCACTTCGGCTTCGGCGAGGAAGCCCACGCCGGACTTGGCGTGTTTGGCCTGGAGATCGCGCGCCAGGCTCAGTGCGTCGTCGCGCCGCCCCAGTTGCTCCAGCGTCATGACCTTGGCGAACGCGGCATCGAGGAAATCGGGGCGCAGCGCCAGTGCCTTGTCGAGCGCGCCCAGCGCGGCGGCCGGGTTCTTCTGCACCAGTTGCGCCTGAGCCAGTTTGAAATGCGCTTGCGGTGCACCCGGCTGCAGTTCGGCCCACTTGACGAACGAAGCCAAGGCATTGATGTGGTCTCCCTGCAACGCTTGGGCGGAACCGATCACGTCATGGAACTGCGCCTCGCCGGTGGCGTCCAGGCCGGCGCGCGCCTCTGCCATGGCCTTGCCAGCGTCACGCCTGGCCAGCCAGTAGCGCGCCAGCATCATGCGGGCACGGACGTCCTTGGGGTCGGCGCGTGTCGCCTTCTCCAGATTGCTGACGAAATCCGCCTCGCGGTTTTCCGCGCGCGCCAGTTCCGCCAGCGCCACCCAGGCGCGGCTGTTGTTGGGCGCGTGTTTGAGCAGTTGCTCGAAGCGCGCACGGGCAGCCTTGGCATCCTTGTTGGCCAGATCCAGGTTGGCCAGGTTGTTGGCCGCCGGGAAGTAGCCGGCATCGATCTTGAGCGCCTGCTGGAAGCTGTCGCGCGCCTTGGCAGTGTCACCCGCGGCAGCATGCACGATGCCGCGCAAGTTGTGCGTGACCGCTTGGCCCGGGCGCTTGCTTTCCAGTTGTGCCACCGTGCGCAGCGCGTCATCAAAGCGCTTGGCGCGCAAGTGGGTGATCACCAGTAACACCTCGGCCTGGTTCGATCCGGGGTCCAACTCCGCCATGCGTTGCAATGCCTGCACGGCCCCCGCCTCGTCACCGCTGCCCAGCCGGCTGGCAGCGACCTCGCGCATGAGGGCGGGGTTGTCCGGTGCCAGTTCCGCAGCCTTCTCCAGGGAACGCCGCGCCGCCTGGAAGTCGCCCTGGCGCAGCGCGATGTTGCCTTGCAGACTGAGCATGAGGGCGTCATCGTTGTCCGCGCGCAACCGGTCGGTGATGCGTTTGGCCTCGTCCACCCGCCCGGCGCTGAGCATGGACGCGGACAGCAGCTTGCGTGCCAACGCGTGATCCGGTGCCATGTCCAGAACCTTGCCAAGGTAGGAGTTCGCCGATTCACGCTTGTCCTGCGACAGGTGGATGATGCCCGCCAGCAGATTCGCCGGCAGGAAATTGGGCGCCGAATTGAGCACTCCCGTGAGCTTGTTGTTGGCCTCATCCAGCCGCCCGCGGCGGAAGTCGATCAATGCAGCGAGATACCGTCCGAGCAGGTTGTTGGGGGCCTGTTTGGCGAGTGGCTGCAGCGTGCGCTCGGCCTGATCGAGATCGTTGCGTTCGAGCAGCATGCGTACCGTCGCGAGGCGTGCCGGCACGTTGGCGGGCTCGATCTCCAGCGCCTTGCGGTAAGCCGAAAGCGCTTCATCATCCCCGCGTTTGGCGGCACGTAGCAGATCGCCCTGCATCAGCCACAGGTCGGCGCGCTGGGCGTTGTTCGCCAGCGCCTTCTGCACCAGTTCCAGCGCGCGTTCCGGTGGTTCGCCGGCTTTGACCGCCATCAGCGCACGCACGGCAAGCACGTCGGGATGGTCCGGCACACGCGTATCGGCCGCCGTCAAGGCGTTGTTCGCCAAGTCGGCTTCGCCAGTTTGCAGAGCCGCCTGTGCGCGCAGCGCCAGCAGTGTGGCATTGATGGCATCCGGGGCGGTCGCGACCTCTTCGATCTCGTTGAGCACGCGTTCGTGCTCTCCCTGCGCTAGCAGCACCCGCGCCAGCAGCACCTGCAGTTCCGGATCGGTGTGGCCATGCTGGAGCGCTTGCCGCAGCTCCTTCTCGGCACTGGCGAAGTCGTTGTTGGCGAAATGGATGCGCCCCAAGCGAAAACGTGCTTCGGCGTTGTCGGGATTCAACTGCAGTGCGTTCTTGAGCTCGATCTCGGCCGCGGCGCGCTCACCACGCTGATCCAGTTTGATGGCGCGTGCCAGGTAGGCTTCCGCAGAATGAGTCACCGAACGGTAATAGGCGCCTCCCGCGATTGCGCTGGCGATCAGTACGCCGCTGATGGCTAAGGCGCGCTTGTGCGCCGACAGCGCACGCATGATGCGGGTGGACAGGCGGGACTTGCGATGACGACGTGATGTACTCATGGCGCGTTCGTGTGACGTGGAATCGGGTGGCGTAGCGACGGCATGCACCGGGGGACCCGGCACACCGCCGCGCACTTCATTGCAGCCGTTTCAGGTAATCGCGATGGAATACCCGGTCGGGCAGATCGCGCAGACGCATGTCGCCGTACTCCAACACGGATACGTCGCCCGGTTTCAGGGCATCCTGCATGACCATGCGCGTGGGTCGAGCCATCCCCGCCATTGGCCGGAATTCCTCGTAACTGGCGGTCTTCATCAGTCGGTTGGAGAGGGAGTAGAACTCGGCCTTGAGCGGCCGGAAGTTGCTCTTGTTCACCCACAGCAACACGCGATGATAGGTGACGCCGCGGTCGACCGCGCGCAGTTCCAGTACGTAGTGCATCTGACCATCGATGCGTTCCTCGCGCAGCAGGCGCGGCGTGTAGTCACCACTGAAATTGGCGCGCGCGAGATCGCCGTTGGCGACCTGGCCGGTCAGGCGCTGCGCCAGGCCCAGGCGAATGGGTTGCGATACATTGGGCATGAACACCCAGAAATCACGCCCGCGCATCAACATGATCTGGCCCCGCTCCGATGCGGGTTCAAGTATCATCACCACGGTATTTTCGTTGCCCTTGGACAGCACGCGGTATTTGCGGCGCTCCGGTTCCTGATCGGGACGGTTGCTGGTGATGTCGATATCCACCTGGAAGCCCTCGCGCGGGAATCGGATCGCGTCGGACTTCTCCAGGATGGTACGTGCCAGAGCATCCTCGTCGTCCATGGAATCCTGGGCGATGGAGAATCCGGAGCCCAGCAGCAATCCCACTGCAACGAGCAAGGCATGGATGCGGACCAGCGAAAAAATGGACATGACAGGGAATCCTCCGACGTTGCCGCCTGATACGGAAGCCGGATCATGAGTCTCGTCCGTATCGATGGCGTGACCAAGACTTATCAGCTGGGTGAGCAGCAGGTGGTCGCGCTTGACAATATCACACTCTCTTTTGACGAAGGCGTGTTTCTGGCCATCGCCGGGCCATCCGGCAGCGGCAAGACCACCTTGCTCAACATCATCGGCTGCATCGACACGCCGTCCGCCGGAAAAGTTTTCCTCGATGATGTCGAAGTCACCGGCCGATCGGCCGATGCGCTTGCCGATCTGCGTGCACGCACGACCGGTTTCATTTTTCAGACCTTCAATTTGTTTCCGGTACTCAGTGCGGCGGAAAACGTCGAGTATCCGCTGTTGCAGTTGCCGGAGATCGATCGCGCGGAGCGGCGCCGGCGCGTTGCGCGTTATCTCCAGGTGGTCGGATTGGAGCGCTACGCCGACCACCTGCCCAACCAGTTGAGCGGTGGCCAGCGTCAGCGCGTGGCCATTGCGCGTGCGCTGGCCATCCACCCGCGCATCGTGTTGGCGGACGAGCCGACCGCCAATCTTGACAGCAAGACCGGTGAGAGCATTCTGCAGCTGATGAAGGAGATCAACCGGCAACTGGGTACCACCTTCATCTTTTCCACCCATGACCGGCGCGTGATGTCCATGGCGGATCGTCTGATCCGCATCGAGGATGGCCGTGTGGTGATGCTGGCGATGAAGGTCGACGACAAATGGAAGAAGGCGCGCCTGGATACGCGCGCGGCGATGACGCGGGGAAACGGCACATGACGAATCGTTGGATCACTTTTGGATTGGTGCTGGCGCTCGGTTCTGCGGCGCCCGCCGTGGCAGCACAGGACAAGGAACTGCCGGCTTCACTGGATGACCTGTTTGCACTGGACGATGTGGATTCCAAACCTGGCGCGCCGGCGTCGTCGCGTGACGTGCTGTTCGAGTCAGCGCCGGCACCGAATGCGGGCGTCGACGCAGCGGTGCCGCCGGCACGTCGCGACGAGTTGTTCGGACTGTCTCCATCTGAAACAGGGCTGGCACGCGAGCAGGCTGCGCCCGCAAGCCGCGACGCCTTGTTCGGCGACGCGCCGGCGGCGGCGCCGGCCATCGCGGCACGGACGCTGCCGGAGACGCCGGCGTCACACTGGCGCGGCTTCCTTCAGGGCGAGTTGGCCTATCTGCCGGACAGTCCCGCACATTGGTCCAAGGCCATGGGCCGCCTGGAACTGGGCACTCAGGGGCGTCTCGCCCAGGGGGGCAAATGGAAATTGAGCGGACGGGTGGATTACAACGGCATCTTCGATCTGGATGACCATTATGCGCGCGCCGTGCGCAAGGATCAGCGCGCCGAGTTCCATGTGCGCGAGAGCTACGTCGATTTTGCCGCTGCCGACATGGAATGGCGCATCGGCCGGCAGCACATCGTTTGGGGCGAGATGGTCGGCCTGTTCTTTGCGGATGTGGTCTCGGCCAAGGATTTGCGCGAGTTCGTGCTGCCGGATTTCCAGATTCTGCGTATTCCGCAGTGGGCTGCGCGCGCCGAACGATTCGGTGAGAATTTCCACCTCGAGGCGATCTGGATTCCTTTTCCCAGCTATGACGAGGTTGGCCGACCGGGTGATGGCGTCAGGGCCGGGGCCGATTACTTCGCCTACCCCTCGGTGCCTGCCTTGGACGGCGGCAGTCGTGTCGTGCCCAATGTCGTGCAGTGGACCAAGCCGTCCAACCAGCCTTCACACACCAATTTCGGTGTGCGCCTGTCCACTCTGACCCAGGGCTGGGACATCGGCGGGTTCCTGTATAGCAGCATGGATTCCGCGCCCACGTATCGGCTGGTGGGCAAGACACCGCTGGGGCCTGGGATCTTGGCGTACAACTACCGCGCCGAACACCGCCGTATTCACCAGGCGGGAGCTACGTTCGCCAAGGACTTCCAGGATTTCGTGTTGAAGGGCGAGGCCATCTACACCCATGGCCGCAGCTACAACGTGCGTGATCCGGCTGATGGTGACGGGCTGGCTCGCCAGCATACGCTGGACTGGGTACTGGGGTTTGACTTCCAGCCGGGAGCCGACACGCGCATCAATACCCAGTTGTACCAGCGGGTCTTCGTCGACCACGACAAGCGTATCGTACCCGATCGGGTAGAAAGCGGCGCCACCCTGCTGCTGAATCACAAGTTCGCGCGCGACTGGGAGGTGGACGTGCTGGCGATCCACAGTCTCAATCGCAGTGACTGGCTGTTCCGGCCCAAGCTGATCTGGAATGTGCAGCAGAATTGGCGCATGACCTTCGGGGCGGACATCTTCGGCGGACCCGCCGACGGTCTGTTCGGCCAGTTCGACAAGGCAGATCGAATCTATGGAGAACTGCGCTACGATTTTTAGTTGCGGTGCGGCGTCAGACGTTCTGGCGTAGCGCGTCCACCACTGGCACCCGGCGGATGTGCGCAGCCGGTAACAGGGCGGCAGCTACCGTGGCGATCAGTCCAGTGAGAAAAGCGCCCAGCACGACCGAGGGAACCACCAGGATGTGCGCGGTATAGGCCAGATCGGAATTGGGCGGCGGCGGCATCGGTATGCCGATCGCGGAAATGATCCAGGCCAACACGATACCGAGCAGCACGCCAGTGCTGGCGCCGGCCATGCCAAGGATGGCATTCTCCAGCACGATCAGACCGACCACGCGACTGGCGCGATTGCCCAGTGCCATCATGGTACCGAACTCGCCGACGCGTTCGAACACGCTCATGTTGACGCTGTTGGCCACGCTCAGCAGCACCATCAACAGGATGATGAAGCGCAGCACACCGAACTGTGCGTCGTACATATCGACGGTTTTGGCATAGAAATCGTTGAGTTCGACCCAGTCCTTGACATCCATTTCGTCGGCCGGGAAACGCGTCTTCAGTGCATCGACCACAGTCGCGGTGAGCGCGGTTTCACGCAGCGAGATGACCAGGGTGTTGACCCCCTGGTTGGCGAGCAGATCCTGGGCCGCGGTGAGCGGGATACGCACCACACGCGCGTCATAGTCCTTGGAAAAGGTCTGGAATACGCCGACCACCTCGAACTCCATGCTGTTGAGCGCGCCATCCGCCGTGTTCAGCACCAGGTTGGCCCAGTCTCCGGGTTTCAGCTTCAGCGCGCTGGCAAGGCCGTGGCCGACCATGATGCCGTGCGCATCGTCGTCCCGCAGTGCTCGCCCTGCAGTCAGCACCAGACTGGTGCCGAGACGGGTTTCGCGGTCCGGTTCTATGCCCTCTCCGATGATGGGCAGGTCGGCGCGGCCATTGTTGAGTAGGCCGGCAAAGTACACCCGACCCATCACGTCCTCGACGCCGTCGATGGCCAGCGCGCCCGTGCGGTAAGGCTCAGGGTCGGCGATCAGGTACTTCTCCGGGCTGCGCGCGCCGCGCTCGTGGTAGCCGGGCAGTGCCAACTGGATGTGACCAGACTGAGAGTGGATCAGCATTTCACCCAGTTGCTTGAAGATATCCTGCACGAAACCGCCGCTCAGGATCAGTCCGACCACGCCGACGATGATGGCCATCAGCGTCATGCCGCTGCGCGTCTTGTGACGCAGCACGTTGCGCAGAGCGAGCTTCCACATGGTCGCGGCCTCAGCGGTTGTGACGCAGCGCGTCGACGATGACCAGACGTGACGCGCGCCAGGAAGGGTAAAGGCTCGCCAGGAGCGTGGTGGATACGGCCAGGATCAGGGCGTCCACGGCGATACCGGGCGTGATGTTGATGCCCGCGACGAAGCCGCGCGACATGCCCGGTGCGGGCGGCATGGGGATACCGATGGCTGAAATCGCGCTTGCCGCAAGGTACCCCAGAATCACGCCGATGATGCCGCCGATGACCCCCAGCAGGCCGCCCTCGATCAAAAACAGCCGCTGGATGCGTGCGCGCCGCAGCCCCAGTGCCATGGCGGTACCGATCTCCACGGTGCGCTCCATCACGCTCATGATCATGGTGTTGCTGATGCTGAGCACGATGATCACGGCGATGATTAGCTTCACCACATTGATCTGGCGCATGAACAGCGCCTCGGTCTTCATGTAGAAATCCGCGAGTTGCGTCCAGGCGGCGATGTCGAAGGTGCGCAAGTCCGCGTCTGTGCGTAGCTGTGCCAACAGCCTGTCGGTGGCGCGCGTCTGTTCCAGTGATACCACCCAGACATGGGCGCTTGACGTGCGCAGCAGTTCGCGTGCCAAGTCGATGTCGATACGCAGGGTGCTGTCGTCAAAGGCCTTCATGTAGGTCGACACCAGGCCACGCACGTGGCCCTCCACCGCGTTGATGCCGCCGGACACCGTGTTGGCGAGCAGCACGATGCTGTCGCCCGTCTTCACCCCCAGGTTGGCGGCAAGGCCGGCGCCCATGACGATGCCCTTGGGATCCTCGCGTGACAGCAGTTGGCCTTCAACCACCACCAGGTTATCGCGCGAGGGGTCCTTGTCGGGATCGATGCCCTCGCCGATGAATGACAGCGTGTTTTCGCCGTGGCTGACGAGGCCATGGAAATTCAGGCGCGGTGCCACCGACTTGACCCCGGGGAGCGTTTCGATACGCTGCCAGGCTGTCGCTCGTTCGGGCAGCAGATAGGCGTAGGGGTCGGCATGGCCATCGTCCTGATACCCCGGCATCGATATCTGGGCGTGGCCGATCTGCGGAATGGTGGAAATCTCGCGGCTCGCCCAGTTGATCCATTCGATGTAGCCAGTCGACAGCATCATGGCGATGACGCCGAACAGGATGGCCATCAGCGCAATGCCGCTGCGCCGTCCCTGGCGCAGGATATTGCGCAGGGCAAGGCGAAAGTCCAGGACCAGGGTTGCGGTATTGATGGCCGTTCTCCTCATCGGCGCGGGCAAGCCATGCGCGAAAGGGTACACCAGCTTGTCCTGGCCTCGTGAGCGGGCGTGAAAAAAAACGGGCGACTGCTCGAGTCGCCCGTCGGTCATCCTCTGGCCCGCCTCGTCCGCCCCCGATCGGGCGGACGTTTCAGTTTCAACCGAGGGATGGTGCGTACAGCTTGCCGTTGTTGTAATCGTCCAGCTTCTTGTGCAAAGGCTCGCCGATTTTCCAAGCCGCGCTGCTCGCCTTGACGCCCTTGCCAACCGGGCCATACTGCGCCATCCAGGCGTCGGCCGCGGCAATGGTGGCATCGATGCAACCCGACTCGTTGCCGATCAGCACGTTGAGCTTGGCGGATACCAACCCTGCAAACATGACATAGGTCATGTCACCCTTCGGTGCCGCCTTTATCAACTTGATGGCGTCGGCCTTGCTGTAGGTGACGCCGCCAATAGTGATCGACTGGACCGGCCAGGCCTGCGGATGGTTCATCCAGTAGCCCGGCGTACCGGTGCCGGGGCTGCTCGCCTTGCCGTAAAGGTGGCTGGGATCGCTGTCGCTCACCGGCTGGCCTTGGTAGTAACCGATCACGCTGCCGCGGTTGGCGTACTGGCCAGCCGCCGCGATGCCGGTGCGGGTGCAGGTCTGGCTCGCTCCCGGCGCCAGGCTGCCGATAGTGCAGATGCCGCCTTCCAAGTCATCCGTCACCGCCACGTCGATCAACGGCACGTTGCCGATGTTGGTGACCACGTAGGTCCACGTCACCGTGCCACCGACCGCGATGAAGGGACCGGTCGGCGTGTCGGCATCATGGCCGTTGGTGGCTTTCTCGATGTCGATGGCGGGGTTGGCCGGCAGATGGAAGCCGGCGTCGAGGGTCAGGTTGACCTCATCCTGGCCCAGCGTCACGCATTGCGTTTCGCCGGTCGCTGGGTCGGCATCGCTATCGAGCGCCGGATCGCCACCCTGATAGCGCGTGCTGGCCACCGGGAACGCCGCGGGCGTTTCGAAGCGCACATAGTAATCGCCGGGCGCCAGATTGCTGAACAGGTAATTGCCGCTGGCATTGGTGCTGGTCTGCGCCAGCGGCATCACCGAGCCGCAGGCGTACAGCCAAACCTTGACGTTGGGTATACCGGGTTCGTTGGCGTCCTGAATGCCGTCGGTGTCGATGTCGTTCCAGACGAAGTCACCCAGCCGGGACAACGGCGGCCGGTAAAGACCGGCGTCGATGGTCGGGTCATACTCACCGGAACTCAGCGTCACGCAGCCGGTGCGGCCGTTGCTGGCGGCATCGCTGTCGATGCTGTCGTCGCTGCCCTGGTCACGCGGGCTGAAGACGTAACCAAGCGGTGCCTCGAACTCGGCATGGTAGCTGCCGGGCATGAGGTCGCCGAACGCGTACAGGCCGTTGCCGTCTGTTGTGGTGTCGGCGATGAAGCTGCCGTCGCAGGTATACAGCCTGACGACGACGTTGCTCATGCCGATCTCCCCGGCATCCTGGATGCCGTTCTGGTTGACGTCGTTCCAGACGCGATCACCCAGCGCGGCGGGGTTGTAGAAACCGGCGTCGAGCGTGCGGTTGATCTCACCTTCGGCGAGCGTGACACAATCGGTCTCGCCCGAGAATGGATCGGCGTCACTGTCCACAGCGTCGTTGGTGCCCTGGTCGCGCGGGCTGGGATAGTCGTAACCGGCGGGACGCGAGAAGCGCACGTAGTAGCTGCCTGCGGCCAAGTCCTGGAACAGGTACAGGCCGTCACCGTCGGTGCTGGTACTGGCCAGCGGCACGCCGGAGCCACATTGATACAAGGTCACCGTGGCGCCGGAGATGCCCGCTTCGCTCGCATCCTGGATGCCGTTGGCATTGCGGTCATGCCACACGAAATCGCCCAATTGCGCGCTGGCGGGTTGGTACAGGCCGGCGTCGATGGTCGGGTTGAATTCGCCCGAGACAAGCGTGACGCACGCACTGTCACCGTTGCTCTGTGCGTCGCTGTCGATCGACGGATCGCCACCTTGCAGCGGCGCGGTGAACACGTAGCCGCCCGGGGCGACGAAGCGCACCTGGTAGCTACCGGGCTTGAGTCCGGCGAAACGGTACGTCCCGTCGCCGTTCGCGGTGGTCGTGGCAATCTCGCTGCCGCCGCAGGTCAGCAACTTGACGACAGCGTACGGCATGCCCGCCTCGCTGGCGTCCTGGATGCCATTGCGGTTGGCGTCGTGCCACACGCGGTCGCCCAGTCCGGCCGGGCAGTAGATGCCGGCATCCACCGAACGATCGGCGTCGCCGAGTTGGGTGATCACCGGCTCCGTGGTGCCGTTGGCGAGCGCGTCGCTGTCCCTGGTGTCGTCGGCGCCGACGTTGGCATCCGTGAATCTCGCGTCCACGCCAGCGCCGCAGTAGCTGGCCGGGGGAATGAACTGGACGCAGTAGGCTCCCGGAGACATGCCGACGAATTGGTAGAAGCCGCCGGCATTGGTCACGGTGCTGGCGAGGACGCTGCCGGTGCAGTCGCCATTGCTGTCCGGGGTGCGCAGCAGCACCGTGGTGTTGGGCACGCCGGCATCGCATTCGGCGCCGAGGTCGCCGGCATCACCAACGATGCCATTGCCATTGCTGTCGACGCAGTCCTGCACACCGTTACCGTTGCGATCCAACCACACGCGGTCGCCGAGCAGGCTGCCTAGCGCGCGTCTCGCATCGGCATTGGCCAGCACGCGCAGCGACAACTGGTAGAGCTTGCCCGGAACGAGATCGACGGTATTGGCGATGAATCGACCCTGGCTCGCAGCGCCCGGCTGATGCACGCCACCGGTGTTCAGGATGTCGGCCGGTACCGGCGCGTTGATGCTGACCGTGCTGTTGAGAGTGAACGGATCAGACAGCTCGCTGCCGCCGAAGATACCGCCAGCGTATCCGTTGGGCGACCAGCTGAATACCGTGACGCCGCCATCCGAGACGTTCAGGATACTGAATGTCACCTGGTAGGAGGCGGTGGCGAAACCGGGAGCGCTTTCGCCGGCGTTGACGAAGGCTTCCAGATAGGCGCGCGCATCGAAACTGAGCGTCACCGCGCCGCCACCCACCGTGAAGTAACCGCTCAGGCTGGTGTTGGAGTCAGACGATGCGTCACCCTGGCCGGCGTCGATGAAGGTGTACACGCCGGCCCCCAATTGCGCTCCGGAAGTGGGCGTACCGGCGTAGTACTGGTCGCTGGCGGCGAAGGTCGTGTTGGGCGTGCCGGAGATCACCGGCAACAGGTTCTCGCCGATCTGCGGACAGGTACCCAAACACACTGCCGGCAGGTCCAAGAGGTTGGTGGCCGAACTGCCCGAGTGACCGATGCTCGGTAAGCCGGTGAGGTCGGCTTTGACGTCGACACTCGCGACCGGTTACCCACTGGAGAAGACGATGCCGTTGCCACTGAGCGTGAACTGGCTGATGTCGAGCACTGCGCTCGAACTCACGCCGGCATGGACTGGCAGTGCCAATGCAGATGCTAGCAGACCGCCAGCGGCGCGTCGCAGCAAGTGTGCCCTATTGATAACCATTCGGCATCTCCTCGAATTATCGGCTTCTGGAAACCACATGCCTCCACCAAAAGACATACGCCCTGGCGCTCCCATGTGCAGAGGATGTGGCCAAAAAACAAGCCAATCTTGTGCCAGGTGGTGATGCGGCCCCCAAGGCATGTGCACATTTGACGCTGCTGCCGGTGCGCTGCCCGGCCTGTGGGTGAATGCGCTGGTGCTAACCGGTTGATACGCTTTTAGTTATATGTGGCCCGTGTGTGGTCGGAAGCCGAATGCGCCCGCCGATTCGCGTGCGCCGGGCCGGTCCAGCCGCTGTGCAACGCGCCGGGCGGCGAACGGGTTGGTGTAAAGAAAACCGACGTGTGTCAAGTATTCCGACGGATTGGTGCGAGGTCACAGATTGCGCAGGCTGTTTCTGGCCTCCTCGATTTCAGGGAAGGGCGCACCCTGGTTAATCGCGGCCTCGATCTCCCTACGAGCATCCGCTTTCTTGCCGGCGCGCGCCAGGGCGACACCATGGTGATAGCGCACCGTGCCTTGGCGCGGCGTCAGGCTGGCTGCCCGGGCGAGTAGCGGCAGCCCGCGTGCCACCTGACCCTGCTCGACCAGGATCCAGCCCAGGGTATGCAGTACGCCCGGGTTGTTCGGCGCCAGTTGGTACGCTTTTTCCGCCATGGGTAGGGCGCGCGCGTCCTTGAGCTGGTAATGCAGGTAGGCGAGGTTGTTTAGCGCGATGACGTCGTTCGGTCGTGCTTTCAGTAGCGCTTCGTAATGCGCCACGGCATCGCGCGGCCGCCGCGCAACCATGCTGGTTTCCGCGGCGTACGCGCGCAGGTCGGCGTCGGCGGGATAACGCCTGACCCACTCCGCGAGGCGTTGTTCCGCGGCTTTGCCGTTACCCGCCCGGTGCAGCGCCTGGTGCAGCTTGATCATGGCCGGAACGCCGCCACCCTTGGCCAGGGCTTGTTCATAGAGTGGCACCGCCTTGGCCGGGTTGTTGCCCACCAGCAACAGGTCCGCCTCGCGTTCAAAACCGAACGGTAATCCCGAATGGCGGGTCTGGTAATCGCGTGCCAGGCGCAGTGCCGCATCCATGCGTTTCTCGCTGGTTTCCAGGCGAAACAGCGCTTCTGCCGATTTCAACTGATCGGGCTTCAGTTGCAATGCGCGTTGCAGTGCTTCGCGCGCGGAAGTCGTCTGCCGGTTGGCCTGATAGGCCAGCGCCAGATTGTGGAAGGCATCTGCGGAGCGCGGTGCAAGCTGGGTGGCCCGAGTATAGGCGGCGATGGCTGCTTCGAAGTTGCCGGATGCCAGTTCGGCGGCACCTATCAGGTGGAGTGCGTCGATGTGCTCCGATGCCGCCGCCTGAGCTTGACGCGCCTGAGCCAGTGCCTTGGCCTTGTCACCCTTTTCCAGGTGGTAGCCCACCAGCATGGCGTGCGTCGACATGTTGCGCGGTTCGGCTTTGGCAGCCCGTTCCAGCCACGTGACGAAGTCCTTCTCCTGACCGTTGCGAGCCGCCAGGTCGGCCAGCGCCAGCATGGCGCCGACGTGATTCTTTTCGCGCGCAAGCAGTGCCTCGAAGCGTTTGCGTGCGGCTTCAGGCTTGCCTTCCTGCATGTCCAGGCGCGCGAGGTTGGCGATGGCGGCGAAGAATCCGGGTTCGCTCGATATCGCTTGTTCCAGCGCCTCGCGAGCGCCGACACGATCACCCTTGCCGATCAAGGCCGCCGCGCGCAGGTTGTTGATGATGGGACTGGCGCGTAGCTTACGGTCCAGCCGGGCGATCGCCTGCAGCGCCTCATCGTGCTTCTTCTGGTTGATTAACAACATAATCCTGGCCATGCCGGCCGGTCCCGGCGTGTCGCCGAGGCCGGCGGCACGTTCCAGATCCGCCAGCGCGGCATTCTGGTCGCCGGCAGCCAACCGCGTGAGGGCATGGCGGGTAATGACCCGCGCGTCATCCGGATGCTCGCGCGCGGCCCGGTCGAGATAGCGCATGGCCTGGGCGTGATCGCCTTTGAGGAAATACAGTTCGGCCGCCAGTTGCAGCACATTGACGTCCGGCGTATCAGCCGTGAGCAGGGGAGCGATGGTGGCCAGCGCGCCGTCGACCTCGCCTTGTTTCATCTGGCTGACCGCGAGCAGGCGCAGCGCGATCGGCTCGTTGGGTACTTTCGCCAGCACCGCGCGCGCGCTCCTGATGGTTTGCTCGAAATTACCGAGCCCCATGCTGACCGCGGCGAACGCGAGATTCGTCGGCGCATGGTCCGGAACGAAACGCAACACCTGCGCCAACGCGTCATTGGCCTCCTTGAGATTGCCGCGCCGCAGTTCGAACACACCGCGGCTGAACTTGACCAGCGGTACGTTGGATGCGGTGGCCTCCGCGGCGCGTAGCGCCTGTTCGGCCTGCTCGACTCTGCCGGCACGTTGATGCAGTTCGAGCATGGCGAGATGGGCGCGGAATTGCTTGGCATCGGTGGCGACGATGCGCTGGTATACGGCCAGGGCATCGTCATACTTGACCTGCTCCTGCAGGATGGCGGCTTGCACGTACAGCGCGTCAACGTGCCCCGGGTTGGTACTCAATGCCCGTTCCACCAGCTTGCCCGCATTCGTCGGTTGGCCATCAGCCAGCGCACGCGCTGCCTTGAACAGCAGTAGGTCGACGTGTTCGGGGTTCGCGCGTTCCGCGGCAACGATGGCGCGTTCGACGTCTGCCGACTTGCCCAGCGTGGTCGCCGCGATGGCGCGGGTCACCTGCACCGCGGCCAGGGCATCGTTGGACATGCCGTAGGCGGGCACCGGCAGGGCGAGCACCTCGGTGAACTTGCCTTGCGCCAGCAGCGCCTTGGCCAGCCCGGGCAGCACGAGATCGTCACCTGCACCAAGCTCACGTGCCCGGCTGAACTCCTTTTCCGCCGCAGCGAAGTCGTCATGCGCAAGATGCGCGCGGCCAAGCGCGACGCGGGCATCCTGGTTGCCGGGCTGGGCTTGCAGGGCGCTCTTCAGCTCGAGGATGGCGGCGGGATAGTCACCCTTTTCCAGTAGTTGATGCCCTGCCTGCAAGTGTTGCTCTGGTGACTTGCCACAGCCGGCCAGGGCGAGGATCAGCAGGGCGGCGGCGAGGGCCAATGATGGATTGGACGAGGATGTCATGACGATGCGGCTACCGGATGGTGTCTTGGGACGTGTCGGGGCTTGGGGCGATGTGACGTGGATCGCGCCGCGTGCTTACTTGAGGCCGAAGCGGTTCATCAGGTCATACAACGTCGGTCGCGACACGCCGAGCAGATCAGCGGCCTGGGCGACGTTGCCGTTGGCGCGGGCCAGCGCCTTGACCACGGCGCCGCGCTCCGCTTCTTCACGCACCTGGCGCAGATTGAGGGGATCGTTGCCGGCACCTTTCATCGCGGCGATACCGAGATCCTCCAGACAGACCTGCGGGCCGTCGCTCATGATCACCGCGCGTTTAATGGTGTTCTCCATCTCACGCACGTTGCCCGGCCAGGCGTGGTTTTCGATGGCGGCGAGCGCGTCGGCGGTGAAGCCGCGCAGCGTGCGCCCCTGGCTCTGCGCGAAGCGCTCGAGAAAGGCATGCGCCAGCAGCGAGCGGTCGCCCTGGCGTTCGCGCAGCGGCGGGATACGCACGCTGATTTCCGACAGGCGGTAGAACAGATCCTCGCGGAAGCGACCGTCGCGGATCAGCTCGTCCAGACGTTGGTGGGTTGCGGCGACCACACGCACGTCCACCGGGATCTCGCCGCGCCCGCCCAGGCGCTCGATCACCCGTTCCTGCAGGAAGCGCAGCAGCTTGGCCTGCAACGGCATGGGCAGGTCGCCGATCTCGTCGAGGAACAGCGTGCCGCCGCTGGCGTATTCGATCTTGCCGATGGTCTGCTTGGCGGCGCCGGTGAACGCGCCCTTCTCATAGCCGAACAGTTCCGATTCCAGCAGGTTGTCGGGGATCGCCGCGCAGTTGATGGCCACGAAGCGTTCCCTGGCGCGTGGCGACAGCTCGTGCAGGCCGCGGGCGAGCACTTCCTTGCCGGTGCCGGACTCGCCCAGCAGCAGCACCGAGGCATCGCTCGGCGCCACTTTTTCGATGGTGCGGCACACCTTGAGCATGTCCGGGTCGCTGGTGATCAGGCCCTGAAGCGGTTCGGCCCGGCCGCGCGCGGCGAGTGCGCGGTTCTCGCGTTCCAGTTCGTACACGCGGAAGGCGCGCGCGATCACCACCTTGAGCACCTGCTCCTCGAACGGCTTGTGGTAGAAGTCGAACGCACCGAGGGCGATGGCCTTGAGCGCATTGGCGCGGTCCTGGTTGCCGGTGACCACGATGATCTTGGTGCCCGGACACAATTGCAGGATCTGTTGCAACGTGGCCAGTCCTTCGGTGGCGCCGTCGGGGTCGGGCGGCAGTCCCAGATCCAGCAGCACCACGGCCGGTTCGAAGCGGCGCACCTGCGCCAGCGCGCTCTCGCGGTCGCCGGTGGCGAGTACGTCATACTCGTCCAGGCTCCACTTGATCTGCTTCTGCAGGCCGACGTCGTCTTCCACCAACAGGATCTTCGGTGCCTTGTCGCTCATGTCCCTTGCGATTCCCGATCGTCCAACAGCGGCAGGCGCACGGTGAAGCGCGAACCCCTGCCCGGCTGACTCTCCACCTGGATGTCGCCACCCAGTTCGCGCACGTATTCCCTGCATTCGTACGCGCCGATGCCCATGCCGGTGCCCTTGGTCGAGGCGAATGGGCGGAACAGGCGTTCACGCAGGAAGGTTTCGTCCATGCCGGAACCGTTGTCTTCGACGACGATGACGGCGCGGCCGGATTCGCGCGCCAGTGTAACATCCACCCGGCCGGTGTACGGCGTCGCCTCGATCGCGTTCTGCACCAAGTGGCCGATCACCCGCGTCAGGCGCTCGCGGTCGCCGCGTACGTGCAGTTCCGGCTCGCGGATATCCAGCGCCGGCTTCAGACTGAACGCGCTCTTGGCCTGGATCACGTCGTGCAGCATCTCCGCCAGTGGCACGCTGGCCGCGCCGGTCCGCTCCGGCTCGTCACGCAGCTTGACCAGCATGCGGTTCATGCGCGCCACCGAGCTTTCGATGGTGGCCAGCATGTCCTCCTGAAAAGCCGGTTTGTGCTTGTGTTTTTCGGCGTTGGCCAGCAGCAGCGACAACTGCGCCACCAGATTCTTGATGTCATGCACGACGAAGGCCGCGGCGCGGTTGAAAGATTCGAACTGGCGCGCCACGGTGAGCGCCTCGGCGGCGCGCGCCTGGGCCAGGTGCGCGGCGGTCTGGCGCGCGGCAGTCTTGAGCAGGTCGCTCATCTCCCAGTTGAAACCGGCCTTGCCCAAAGACTGACCGAGCACGACGAAGCCCAGCAGGCTGTCGTGCCACAGCAGCGGCACCACCAGCCAGACGTCGTCGTTGTCGCCCAGCCAGTCCGGCGGTGGCGCGTCCTCGAATAGTTCCGGCTGATTGCGGAAGTCGTTCATGTTGAGCACCCACTGGCGCTGGCGCATGAATTCCAGCATCGGGTGGCTGGCTGGCATTTCGCCCTGCAGGGCCGACCAGTTCCAGTGCGCGACTCGGGTGTAGGGGCCATCCTCCTGCTGGCGCATCCACAGCGCTGCGGCAGGGCTTTCCACCAGCCGCGCGATGGCCTGCAGGCAGCGTTCGTGCACGCGCGCGCCGGGATCGCCCTCGCTCAGCAACGCGGTGAAACGCAGCCATTCCTCGCGATAGTCGTAGCGGTAGCGGAAGAAGTGCTTGGACAAGAACACGCGCAGGCGTGCGCGCGCCGCGCCGGAGAAGAACACCACCAGCAGCAAGACGGCGGCACCGAACATGAATACGGTCTGCAGCACACTGCCCCAGTCGCCGCCGACGATGCGGATGTAATAGCCGGCCGCGGCCATCAGCATCAGATAGATGCCGGCCCCCATCAGCGCGATGGTGTGAAAGGCCATGCGGTGCGAGATGGCCACGCGCTGCGGCGTGTCGCTGTCGCGCCGGCGCGCCGAGATCCACAGCAACGGAACCAGCAGCGCGTTGACCGCGCCGCGCGCGGCCCAGGCATCGGCGCTGTAGGCGCGGAACAGCATGGCCTCGGAATACAGGTAGAAATCGAACGCGAACATGCCGCCCAGCGCCAGGCTCAGGAACTTCAGGCTCCAGCGCTCGTGCGGGCGCGAGTTGCGGTAGAACTGCTCCACCAGCACCATGCCGGCGACCGCGATCAGCGTGGGAAAGACCGCCTGTGCGTAGTAGGCCAGGCCGGCGCCCGGCAGCAGCATGGCCAAGGACTGGGTCAGCAGCGCAGTCGCGAGCAACAGCACGATGCCGCGCTCCAAACCGCGAAACCAGACCCCGGGTGGCTGCCCGGCGCGCAGCGCACGGATGCCGCGCCACAGGAACCACAGCCAGGCCGCGTCGCGCGCCAGCTCAGCCAGCGCCACCAGTTCGTGGCCGGCCTGCAGCTGACCGCGTAGCACTTCCAGCACGCACCACAGCGCGCTCAGCGTGGCCGGTATCTCCAGTCGGGGCAACAGGCCGGCGCCATGACCGCGCCAGCGCCAGGCCAAGGCCAGCAGGGCAAAGGCGAGGGCGCCCAGGCCGTAGCTGACCGAGGCGGCGGGCATCAGCGCACGCCTTTGCCCAGCACCACCACCTGCGCGGTTTGCAGCAGCACCATCAGGTCCAGGAACAGACTGTGGTTCTTGACGTAATACAGGTCGTACTGCAGCTTGTTCATCGCGTCCTCGACGCTGGCACCGTACGGGAAACGAACCTGCGCCCAGCCGGTGATGCCGGGCTTGACGCTGTGGCGGGCATGGTAATAGGGAATCTGCGCGGCCAGTTCGTCGACGAAGTAGGGCCGCTCCGGACGCGGACCGACGAAGCTCATCTGGCCGAGGAACACATTGAGGATCTGCGGCAGTTCGTCGATGCGGGTGCGTCGGATGAAGCGGCCGACGCGCGTGGTGCGGTCATCGTTCAGACGTGCCCACACCGGCAGGCCGTCCTTCTCCGCGTCGCTGAACATGCTGCGGAACTTGAAGATGGTGAACGGCTTGCCGAACTGGCCGACCCGTTCCTGGGTGTAGAACACCGACCCCCGGCTCTCCACACGGATCAGCAGCATCACCACCAGCATGATGGGCAGCGTCACCAGCAGCAGCGCGCCGCTGACCACCAGGTCGAACAGGCGTTTGACCGCGTCACGTCCGGAACCCTGGGTGAAGCCGTCGGAAAAGATCATCCAGCCGGCATTGACCGAATCCAGCGGCAGAATACCCAGTTGCCGCTCGAACAGGCCGGGCAGGTCCAGAATGTGCAGACCGCGCAGCTTGCATTCCAGCAGATCGGCCATGGGCAGGCCGCCGCCGCGGCGCTCGCGTATGGCCACGACGATCTCCTCGGCACCGTGCTTGAGTGCGGTTTCGTACAGCGAATCTTCGCTGTCCAGCACCCGTTCGGCGGGCACGAAGTGATGCGTCGAGCCCAGGGGCAGGTAGCCGACGATGGCCAGGCCGCGCGCCTCGCCGGATTCGACCATTTCCTCGATGCGCGCGGCGCGGCTGCCGGTGCCCAGCACCAGGATGCGCTTCTTGAACAGATCGGTCTTGCCCGCTTCCATGAACAACAGGCGGATCAATACCGAAGTGGACAGGGCCATGGCCATGGCCGCCAGGAACTCGGCGCCTTGCGCAAACAGGACGGGTAACCCCTGCGCGCCCAGTTCGAGCAGGATGCCGGCGATCACGAACGCGCCGACGACGCGCAGCAGCAGGCTTTTGAGCCCCTGCGTCCACTCCCAGTCGTATAGGCCGAAGGTCGAGTTCAGCAGGGTCAGTACCGCAGCGAACAGCCAGGGTTTGTATGCCGCCTCCGGCGTCGTGACGAGGCTGACGGGCGTGCCGTAACGCGCGGCGATGAAGTCGCTGATCAGATAGAAGATCAGGAACTCGGCCAGGGTCAGCACCAGCAGGCTGAGCGGGATATAGTGACGAAAGAAACGGATCATCGGATGGGCTCCGGCACCGGGGTCATGCGTCGTTGTCCATCAGTCGGTCGAGCTGGGCCAGGGTCAGGCGCTGGCCGTGATGGCCGCCGTGCGCATGCCGGCCCCCGCGCGCCTGCATGCGCACCACCACGTCGGCCGGCTCGGAGAATATCAGGTAGGCCATTTGCGTGCCGCGGTCCCGCACCCGGTACTCGATGCCCTCGTTGATCAGGAACTGTTCGAAATCCTTGCTGGAATCGGCCTGCACATCCAGTTCGATGTGACTGTGCTCGCCCACCGCGCCGGACGCGACCCCGCCGGTCAGTGCGGGTTCGAAGCGCGCGAACACGCGCATGACCGCGCGCGCCTGCGCGCGCAGCGCGGCTAGTTGGCGTGCCTGTTCCAGCGGTTCGAACAGATTGCGCCGTTCGATCAAGGCGGCGTCGATCTCTTCGTTGCTGGGCAGGCCGTGGCCCGGCGGCAGGCCCAATTGCCGTGCCGCCTTGCGCTTGGCCAGCGCGTAGTCGGCGATGCCATGTTCCGCCACCAGGCGCGCGGCCAGTTCGGCGATGCGCGCGCGCGCATGCGGCTGACGGGCGTTGCGCGCGGCCATGGTCAATCCGCGCCGGCGGCAGGCGGCGGCGCCGGGTGTATCGCCGCGTCGTTGCCCGGCGCCTGCGTTTCCTCGGTCGGAGAACGTACCAGACTGCCGGGTGCGAATTCTTCATAGAACACCTCGACCGCACCCTGGTCCCCCGCCACCGTCTGCCCCGTGGCCGGGTCCACCCGCTCCCACACCAGCCCGGGCGGGGCCGTCGGCGGCATCTCCGGCACCGTGCGCAGCACCTTGCCCATGTAATGCACCCAGATCGGCAGCGCGGTGCCGCCCCCGGTCTCCCCGGCGCCCAGCGGCCGGGGCTGGTCGTAACCCATCCAGGCCACGGCTACCCGCGTGGCCTGATAGCCGGCAAACCAGGCGTCGTGATGGTCGTTGGTGGTGCCGGTCTTGCCGGCGAGGTCGCCGCGTCCCAGCCGCAGCGCGGCGGTGGCGGTGCCGCGGCGGATGACGTCCTGCATCAGGCTGGTCATCACATAGGCGTTGCGTTCATCCAGCACCCGCGCGGCGGCGGGCGGCGCGAAATGTTCCAGCACGCGGCCGTCCTTGTCGGTCACGCGCAGTAGATGCCAGGGCGTGACGCGATAGCCACCATTGGCGAACACGGCGTAGCCGGCGGCCAGCGCCAACGGCGTCACCTCGCCCGCGCCCAGCGCCAGCGTCAGGTAGGGCGGAATGCGGCTCATGTCGAAGCCGAAGCGGGCGACGTGCGCGTGCGCGTTGTCCACGCCGGTGGCCTGCAACACGCGGATCGACACCAGGTTTTTGGACTTGGCCAGCGCGGTACGCAGCGTCATCGCGCCGTCCAGGCTACCGTCGTAGTTCTTGGGCGACCAGGGCACGCCGCCGGTCACTGCCGGGTCGACCTCGATGGGCGCGTCCTCGAAGCGCGTCGCCGGCGTGACACCGAATTCCAGCGCGGCTGAATAGATGAACGGCTTGAAGCTGGAACCGGCCTGGCGCCAGGCCTGGGTGACGTGGTTGAACTGATTGCGCGAGAAGTTGAAGCCGCCGACCATGGCGCGCACCGCGCCGTTGTCCGGCGACAGCGCGACGAAGCCGATCTCCACCTGCGGCAGATAGGTCAGTTGCCAGGGCGAGTCGGCATCCACCCGCGCGACACGGATCACGCTGCCGCGCTGCAGACGTTTTTCAGCCGCCATCTGCGCCGACAGGTAGCGCTGGGCGTAGCGCAGTTCCGTGGCGCCCAGTTCGATGTCCTCGCCGCTGCGCAGGCGCGCGCGCAGGCGGTTGCCCTCGACCGCCAGCACCACTGCCGGCATGAAGCCGCTGAACTCGTCGCGCGCGATCAGCGCCTCGTCGATCGCCTTGTCCGCGGCGGCCGCGTCCTCCGGCAGCTTCACCCGACCTTCCGGGCCGGTGTAGCCGCGCCGGCGCTGAAACTCCAGGATGCCGTGGCGCGCCGCCTCCAACGCAGCCCGTTGGTCGGCGGCGCGCAGTGTGGTGTAGACCTTCATGCCGGTGACGTAGATCGAGTCGCCGTACTTCTCGTACATGCGTTGACGTACCAGTTCGGCCAGGTAGGCCGCTTCCACCTCGAACTGCTGCGGCGAGTGGCGGATACGCAGACGCTGATCGCGCGCGGCCTGATACTCCGCTTCACTGATGTGGCCCAGGTCACGCATGCGCCCAAGCACGTATAGCTGGCGCGCGCGCGCGCGTGGCGGGTTGACCACCGGGTTGTACGCCGATGGCGCCTTGGGCAGGCCCGCCAGCATGGCCGCCTCGGCCAGGGTAATGTTTTTCAGCGGCTTGCCGAAATAGATCTGTGCTGCGGCCGCGAAGCCGTAGGCGCGCTGACCGAGGAAGATGTGATTGATGTACAGCTCGAGGATTTCGTCCTTGCTCAGGGCATGCTCGATCTTGATCGCCAGCATGGCTTCGTTCAGCTTGCGCGTGAACGTGCGCTCCGAGCTCAGGAAGAAGTTGCGCGCCACCTGCATGGTGATGGTCGAGGCGCCCTCGCGTACGCCGCCGGACACCACGTTGGCCATGGCCGCGCGCAAAACGCCCAGCGTATCGACGCCGCCATGCCGATAGAAGCGCTCGTCCTCCGCGGCCAGGATGGCGCGGCGCAGATGTTCCGGCGTATCGCGCAACCGCACCACCGCGCGCCTTTCCTCGCCGAACTCGCCGATCAGCGCGCCGTCCTCGGTAAAGATACGCAACGGCTGTTTCGGGCGATAATCGGTCAACGTCTCCAGGCTGGGCAGTCTGGGGTAGATCATCGCGGCGGCAAGGGCCACGATGGCAGTCAACGCCACGGCGAGACCGAGGACCAACACCACCGGATAAAACCACCAACGGCTCATTGCGGGCTCTTGCGCTGGAACGGGAGAAGAATAAACGGAAAAAAGTTGTAACTATTAATAAGTTGTTGCTAGGATTTAATCCAGATTATTAAAAGGCGCCCGCAGTCTGGCGCACATGGAAGGGAAGCTGCTTGAGATTCGCGCTATTTGGCCGGGGTTCCCGCCCACTGATCGGAGTGGATGTTAGCTCATCGGCCGTTAAAATGCTTGAGCTGGCGGACAGCGGTCGCGGCATGCGCCGCGTCGAGCGTTACGCGATCACGGCTCTGCCGCGTGACGCCGTACAGGATGGCGCCATCGCCAAGCCCGAGGTGGTCGAGGCCGCCATGCGTCAGGCGCTGGGCGAGCTCAAGTCGCGCACCCGCGAGATCGCCCTGGCGCTACCCGCCTCCTCGGTGATCACCAAGAAGATCCTGCTGCCCAAGGATGCCAGCGAGAACGAGATCGACACCCAGGTCACCGCGGAGGCCAATCAGGTCGCATCCTTCCCGATCGGCGACGTCAGTCTGGATTACCAGATCCTCGGTCCCAACCCCAAGAACCCCGGCGAGAACGATGCGCTGCTGGTGCTGGCGCGGCGCGAGCGCGTGGAGGAACGCGTGGCGCTGGCGGAAGCGGTGGGTTTGAAGACGCTGTACATGGACGTCGACGCTTTTGCCACGCTGACCGCTTACGAGCAGATGGCGTTCCAGTTGCCGGACGACGGCAAGGGCCAGACCGTCGCCATCGTCGACATCGGCGCCAATACCATGCATGTCAACGTGCTGCATGACAACGTGCCGGTGTATCAGCGGGAACATGTCATGGGTGGCCAGACGCTGACCAACGAGATCAGCCGCCGCTTCGACATGCCGCTGGAGGATGCCGAGGAGGCCAAGCGCAAGGGGCTGCTGCCCGACAGCTATGAATCAGAAGTGCTGCAACCTTTCCTCGATGCCGTAGCGCAGGAGGTGGCGCGCGCCATCCAGTTGTTCTTCTCTGCCACATCGTTTCAAGGCGTGGACCACATCCTGCTGGCCGGTGGCTGCGCCGCGCTGCCCGGTCTGGATGACGTGGTGTACGGGCGCATGCAGACCAGTACCATGATCGCCAACCCCTTTGCCAAGATGGCGGTGTCCGGCGAGGTCAAGGCGCGCCAGCTCGCCAGCGATGCGCCGCAACTGTTCGTGGCCTGTGGCCTCGCCCTGCGCAGGTTCGATCCGACATGACTGCGATCCGCATCAATCTTCTGCCCCACCGGCAATTGCGGCGTGCCCGTCAGCAACGGCTGTTCGCCCTGCTCGCCGTCGCCGTCGCCGGGGCCGCGGTGGCCATCGTCGCGCTGGGTCAGGCCTACCTGATGAACGCCAAGGCGCATCAGGACAGCCGCAATGCCTTCCTCGAAGCCGAGATCGCCAAGCTGGACGCGCAGATCACCGAGATTCGCCAATTCCGTGAAAAGACCGATGACCTGCTGGCGCGCAAGCAGGTCGTGGAGTCGCTGCAAAGCAACCGCAGCGAATCGGTGCGGCTGTTCGATGAGTTGACGCGCCGCGTGCCCGATGGTCTGTACCTGAAGAGCATCCGTCAGACTGGCGATCAGATCGCGCTGTCCGGCTATGCCCAGTCGAGCGCGCGCGTGTCCACCTTCATGCGTGCGTTGGAAGCCGCGCCGCTGTTCGGCGCGCCGGTACTGGTCGAAGTCAAGGCCGCCCAGGTCGGACCGTTGCGTGTCAACGAATTCTCTCTCAACGTCGGCATCGACCGCTCCGCGCGTGAGGCAGAGGAGGGCAAGACGCCATGAATCTGGGCGACCTCAACAACCTCGACCTGCGCGACATCGCCAATGCGCCGATGCCGGTCAAGATCGTGCTGCTGGTCGTGCTGTTCGCGCTGCTGCTCACGGCCGGCTGGTTCCTGGTGTGGTCCGAGGGGCTGCGCGCGCTCGATTCGGCACGCGCCCAGGAACAGACGCTGCGTGAGACCTACACTTCGAGAAAAATCCAGGCCTACCATTACGATGCCTACAAGCGCCGTCTGCAGGAGATCGAACAGGCGCTGGCGGCGATGCTGCGCCAGTTGCCCGATCGTTCGCAGATGGATGCGCTGCTCACCGACATCAACCAGGTGGGCGTCGCCCAGGGGCTGGAGTTCGAACTGTTCCGCCCCGGTGCCGAAGCGCCGGCGGACTTTTATGCCACGCTGCCGGTATCCATCCGCGTCATTGGCACCTACCACGACATCGGCCGTTTCGTCAGCGATCTGGCGCAGCTGCCGCGCATCGTCACCTTGCACGACATGGTGCTGACTCCGGTCAAGGACGGCGTGCTCACCATGGATGCGCGTATCCAGACCTATCGCTACCTCGACGAAGCCGAACTGGCCGCCGCGCGCGCGCAGAAGGGCGGGCGATGAAACGCCATCTGATGCTGTTGCTGATACCGGCGATGCTCGCGGGCTGCGCGCGCGAGGAGTTCGCCGACCTGCGCGAATTCATGGACCAGGCCGGCGCCGGTTTGCAGCAGGCGCTGGAGCCGTTGCCGGCGATGAAGCCGCAGGACACTTTCGTCTACGAGCCGGGGGATCTGCCCGACCCGTTCAAGCCGCGCAGCCTGAAGCCGGTCACCAGCGGCGGCGGGTTGGCGCCGGACCTGACCCGTGCCAAAGGTCCATTGGAACAGTATCCCCTGGACGCGCTGCGCATGGTCGGCACGTTGAAGCGTGACGGCCAGATGCAGGCGCTGATCCGCACCCCGGAAAACACCTTGTACCGGGTGAAGCAGGGGGATTACATCGGCCTCAATTTCGGCCGCATCGTCGCGATACGCGAGACCGGCCTCGACATCAGGGAAACCATCCAGGACGGCGTCGGCGACTGGACCGAAGCCAGCACCAGCATGGCCTTACAGGAGTAGAAGTGATGACCGCGACGCGAGCCCAATCCCTCCATGCGTCCGCATGGGCCGCCCTGCTGGCCTGCGCGGTGTGGCTGCACGCGCTGCCCGCGCTCGCCACCAACGCGCTCAACAGCGTATCCGTCAGCACCGGCGCCGAGGACAGCCAGATCATCCGGCTGCAGCTGCGCGACGCGCTCGACGCCGAGCCGATCACCTTCGCCACCAGCAATCCGCATCGTCTGGTCATCGATTTCCCGCGTACCAGTCCGGTCTCCGGCCGCGTGCGTGAGAACCTGAATACCGGTGTGATCCGCGACTACCAGGTGGTGCCGGCCGGCGACCGCACCCGCGTGGTGTTCAACCTGTACGGTCCGGCCAGTCACCAGGTCAGGCGGGAGCGCAACATGCTGTTCGTGGTGCTCAAGGACGAGCGCAAGCAGGCCACGCCCGACACCGTCGTCACGCCCACGCGCTTCGCCGAGCAGGGCGCGCCACGTCCACACAGCATCCGCGACGTCGATTTCCGGCGCGGTGCCAACGGCGAATCGCGCATCGTCGTCAGTCTCAGCGATCCCGGGGTCGGCATCGACATCCAGCAGCGGGGGCGCGCCATCCAGGTCGACTTCCTCAACACCAGTCTGCCACCGGCCCTGCAACGCCGGCTCGACGTGAGCGACTTCGCCACTCCGGCGCAGACCATCGAAACCTACGTCGAGGGCCGGCACACCCGCATGATGGTGATGCCCAAAGGGCGCTGGGACTATGCCTCACATCAGACCGGCAACCAGTTCGTCATGGAAATCCGCTCGCTCGACGAGCCCAGTATCGCGCGCGATGCAAAACCCCAGTACCAGGGCGAAAAGCTGACCCTCAATTTCCAGAACGTGGAAATCCGCGCCGTTTTGCAGGTCATCGCCGATTTCACCGGTTTGAACATCATCGCCAGCGACACGGTTGGCGGCAACCTCACGCTGCGGCTCAAGGACGTCCCCTGGGATCAGGCGCTGGACATCATCATGCGTGCCAAGGGTCTGGACAAGCGGGTCAACGGCAACGTCATCTGGGTGGCGCCGCGTGACGAACTCGCCGCCAAGGAGCGGCAGGAACTGGAAGCCAGGAAGGCCGTGTCCGAACTGGAGCCCCTGATCACCCGTTCCTACCGTCTCAACTACGTCAAGGCGAACGACGCGACCATCGTGCTCGCCGGCGGCGTGCGCGCCGGAACCACCGATCTGGGCGAGACCGCCACCTGTTCCCCCGGCGCCACCGGCATCGCCGGCGTCGAAGCCGCCGGTGCCACGGCGCAGGCTACCCAGGCGCAGAACCAGACCAGTCCCACGCGCGTGCTCTCCACCCGTGGCGGCTCGTCCTATGACCTCACCACCAACACGCTGATCGTCACCGATACCGCCGAACGTCATGCCGCCGTGGAGGAAGTGATCAAGGGCATTGACGTACCGTCGCGACAGGTCATGATCGAGGCGCGCATCGTCATCGCCGACGACAAATGGGGGCGCAACCTGGGCGCGCGTCTGGGCTATCAGGGCAGCGGCAAGATCGGCAACACCGGCATCGGCGCGGGCAGTTACTCCAGCTCGGCCACCGCCGCCATCAGCGGTATCACCGCCGCCGCGCCGACCAGCAATGTCGATCTGTCCGTGCCCAGCGCCGGCAGCATCGGCTTCTCCATCTTCAACGCCTCCGCCGCCGCCATCCTCAGTCTGGAATTGCAAGCACTGGAGCTTGACAACCGCGGCAAGATCGTCTCCAACCCGCGGGTCGTAACCACCAACCTGCGCCCGGCGGTGATCATGCAGGGCGAACAGATCCCGTTCCAGACCGTGAGCCAATCCGGCACCCAGACCAGTTTCAAGGATGCCGTGCTGTGTCTGCTGGTGGCGCCGCAGGTGCTCAACAACGACGCCATCATCCTCAACGTCGAGGTCACCAAGGACGCCAAGGGCGAGACCACCACCGCCGGACCGGCCATCAACGTCAAACGCGTCAAGACCCAGGTGCGTGTCAACAACGGCGAAACCGCCGTGCTCGGCGGCATCTTCGAGCAGACCACGCGCAACGACACCGACAAGGTGCCCTTGCTGGGCGACATCCCGGTGCTGGGACATCTTTTCAGACGCAACCAGCGGGAAGACAGCAAGACGGAGATGCTGATCTTCCTGACGCCGCGGATCCTGATGGAGGATGCCGGGCTGTAGCAAGCCGGATGCCGCGTGCCGTGCCGATCCTTGACGATGCCCTGCCGCACCGTGATGATGCGGTCCGCGCTGCGCGAACATAATGCCGATACCACTCGGGGAGCGTCGCCCACGGCGGTGACGGCCTGAAACAGACTATTCGAAGCTCAGGAGAAGCAGATCATGATTGCCAAGGTACTCAGAACCATCGCGATGCTCGGCATGCTCGGGACGCTGGCGGCATGCGGCGGCGGTGGGGCGGGGGGAGGGGCGGCGGGAGGTGGCGGGGCGCCCGCAGTTCCAGCGGCCGCCAAGATTTCGCTCACAACCACCTCAACCAACGTCAAGAGTGATAATTCTGATTTCGTGACCATTACCGCGACGGTGCAAAATGCACAGAACGCCGTGATGGCCGGCCAGACCGTGCAATTCAGTGCGAGTACCGGTCTGATCCTGGCCACCACGACCACTACTGACGCTGGTGGTAATGTTTCGGCAACATTTCGTTCCGGCAGCATCGATCTACACAACCGAACAGCGGTGATCACCGCCATGGTTCCAGGTGGCACTGCGAGTGCTTCGATCCCCATCGAGATAACCGGCTCCACCCTGGTTACAGCGGTTACCAATACTTCTCCACAGGCCGGCGATCCTGTGACGCTGACAGCAACCGCAAAAATCGCAAACGGCGCTGCGGCAACCGGCCAGACATTGCGTTTCTCCATTGCACCATCCAGTACCGGCGCCGCTACACTCAGTACAGGCAGTTCCACCACCAACGGCGTCGGTGCCGCCAGCGTCACCGTCACTGGCACGGCAGCTGGTGTGGTCGATGTGCTCGTCGAATGGCTCGACGCTGCGGGCAACCCCACGCTGAGTTCCACGCGATCATTGAGCGTGCAGAGTAGCGGAGGCGCCTTCGAGATCACTACCCCCAGCAGCTCACCGTGGCCGGTCACCTTAGGCCAAACACAGCAGGTTATTGTCAGTACGCCGGCGACCATCGGTGGCGTCACGGTGGCCAACATTCGTTACGCCACCACGTTGGGCGCTTGGCAAGCCAGTGGAACAAAGATACATACCGTTGCGAGAAGTGGGCCGACCGACACCCAGACATTTCTTGCAGGCAACTTCTCGGGCACCGCCACGGTTCAGATCGATGCGCTGAGTAATACCGGTGTGGTGCTGGCCACGGCGAAGAGCGTGTTCGCGCTGAGCGCTTCGGCGATCACCGCGAGCAGTATTGATCTGCAATCGAACGTCACAGTCCTTGCCCCCAGTTCGGGTGGCATTATCAGGACCGCGACCCTCACCGCCATAGTGCGGGATGTTGCCAACAACGCTGTGGGCGGCGCTTCGGTGTTGTTCGAACTCGTCAACCCAACCGGTAGCGGAGAGGCCATCGATCCCGTGGTGGTCTCGACCAACCCCCAGGGTATCGCTCAGTCAACATTTACGGCTGGCACCGTTTCAACCGTGCAGTCTTCGGAGATTCGCGCTTCGGTGATCGGTGCTGCTATACCGCTGGCCGACACCATCAACATCACGGTCGGAGGCACTGCGGGTTCGGTCGTTTTGGGTACCAGCACGAGCATTACTTCGATCAATAGCGATACCAGCTATCGGCTGCCGGTCACGGTCATGGTCACTGACTCCAACGGCAACGCAGTGAGTGGGGCTACGGTATCGCTGTCGCTATGGGGTGTGCTCTATCACAAGGGTCATCGATCGGCGGTATCCCCCTGTGTGGCCAACATTACATTCACTGGCACTAATGAAGACGTTGACGAGAACCTAATTCTGAATGAACCGCCAGATTTGGATCTTGATGGACCTAGAAACCCAAATGGGTTGGCCGGTCCCGATGGCATACTTTGGCCTCCCTCCTCTGCAGTGGGCTCAATCCCGCCCACGGTGACTACTGGCACCGATGGGACCGCTACCTTCGACTGGATTTACCTCAAAGAATACGCCGACTGGATCACCGCCCGTTTGCGCGCGTCGGTAATGGTGCAGGGCAGCGAAGCGACGACTACTGCAATCATCCGCTTGCCGGCGTCCAAGCCTGATGTAGACGCTTGCGTTCTCTCCCCCTCGCCTTTTAACTAGCATCGCGGGGTGCAGTGCCTAATCTTTTTGGGTAAACGGGGCGTGGCCCCGTTTACCTTCCCACCGTGTTTTGTCGACGGAATCATCGGCTGCCCGCACACCCGGGATGTGACCGAGCGCGCGCAAACTCGATATCGGCACGCGATATCTGGACGAGCCCATCCTCGATCTGATCAAGCAGCAGGCAATGCAGGTGCCGTTCCTGCGCGAACTGCTGCGCAACGACTGGATCGATATCCGCAACAACATCAAGATCGTCGATCTGGGGCCGGTGCTGTCCTTCGTCGGCAAGCTCGGCAACCCGGATTTCGGCGGGCTGTCGCTGGCGGAGTTCAGCCGGCGTCAGGCGTTGCGGAAACCTCTGGCACGTCCCGCGGTTTCTGTATCGCCCACGGCGCAGGCCGTCATCTGGAGCGAAGTGCGGCGACCCGGCCGTTTGTGGTGACGTGACCGGCGTTGCCGGATTGCCGCGTCGCTACGCGCCCCGCAATGGCGCCAGAGCGGATCTGGGACGCTGCGGCTACACTCAGATACGTCTCGGCGATAATGGCGGCGTGCATGACATTGATTGGGGGTGGCTGCGATGAGTGAAACCGCGGCGGACATGAGCTGGGATGAAATCAAGGCGCTGGTTGCGCAACTAGCGATCCAAAGCCGAGAGACCGACCACCTCATTCGCGAACTGCGTGCGCAGTCGGTGGACACGGACCGGCGCATGCAGGAAACCGACCGGCGCATGCGCGAGCTGCAACGGCATTTGGGCAACCTAGGCAATCGCCTGGGGCAGTTCGTGCAGGACCTGGTTGAACCTGCGGTAGTGCGGCTGTTCCAGGAACGGAACATTCCCGTGCATCGGGTGTACCCGAACGCCGTGGCGCGCAATGACGCGGGGGAGGCGGTGCTGGAGATCGACCTACTGGTGATCAATGGGGATCACGCCATCGCCGTGGAATGCAAGAGCCGTTTGACGACGGACGACGTGGACGAGCACGTGCGTCGCCTGGAGCGCTTCAAGGCGTGTTTCACCGAACATGCGGACAAGGTGCTGGTGGGTGCGGTGGCGGCGATGGGCGCGCCGGACGAAGTGGTGCGCTACGCCGAGCGGCAGGGTCTGTACGTGCTGGTGCAGGCCGACGACGACATCGTATTGCGCAACCGGCCGGACTTCGAACCCCGGCGTTGGTGAGTGACAGACGCCCACGCCGTCATCGCCAGCGAAGCGCGGCGATCCGGCCGTTCGTGGTGACGTGACACGCGTCGCGTCGACGAGGTCTTCCAACCGCCGAGCACCGATTCGTCCGGAAAGCTGGGGCCGCTCTCTTGTGGGTGCCTCGAAAAACCGTGGCGAGCGGTTGGAGGGCAAGGCGCACGGAGCGCAGTGGCCGCGACATATCAAGCAGGTAGGCCAGAAAGCGAGAACCGCGCAATGCAGCCATCCGGCCGCGTAGTGGGTTTTTCGAGGTGTCTTTGTGCGCATGTCCGAATTGTGGTCGCCCGCCGCGAGGACTGCGCCTCCCGTTCGCCTTGGGTGCCGTCGGGCAGGCTCCTCCGGGCGCCTGGCCGACGTCGCGCCGCGTCATCCACCGGGCATTCACGGCCTCGCCCGGATGGGGCAAACTCGCATCCTCACCGCACGCTCGCGTCCCGATGAAATTCACTCCCGCCTCCTTCCGCGCCTGGGAGACCAAGCGCATCACGCTGCTCGGCATGTCCGGGGTCGGCAAGACGCACATTTCCTCGCTGCTGCGCCGGCATGACTGGTTCCACTATTCCGGCGATTACCGTATCGGCACGCGATATCTGGACGAGCCCATCCTCGATCTGATCAAGCAGCAGGCA
>CAYTRH010000018.1:0-31552 GCA_964440155.1 uncultured Thiobacillus sp.
CGAACACCTCGCCATGCTGGAACGGGCTCATGGTGCCCGGATCCACGTTGATGTAAGGATCGAGCTTGAGATGCGTGACGGTCAGCCCGCGCGACTCCAGGATGGCGCCCAGGGACGCGGCGGCGATGCCCTTGCCCAGAGAGGACACGACACCGCCGGTGACGAAGACGTAGCGAGGCATAAATTCGGCTGATGCAGGGATGCGGAATGATACCGGAAGCCGCCAGCCCCTCAAAGGACAACGGGGCGCCGATACGCCGATCGGCGGTGCGACTACACTGGTATACCTGCCTTGCCATGACACCATGAGCCCGACCCACGCCGATGCCCTGATCGAACGCCTGGAGCGACTGCACGCGGTGGGCGTCGCCCTGTCCGCGGAGAAGGACATCGGCCGCCTGCTGGCGATGATCCTGCGCACCGCCAAGAACCTGGTCAATGCCGATGCCGGCACGCTGTACCGGGTCGGTGAGGATGGCTGCCTGCATTTCGAGATCCTGCTCAACGATACCCTCGACCTGGAGCGCACCGGCTCGTCCGAAGGCACCGGCCCGTTCCAGCCGATTCCGCTGCGTCTGCCGGACGGCTCGCCCAACGATACGTTGGTGGTGGCCAACGCCGTGCTGCACGGCCGTACCGTGGTCATCGATGACGCCTACGCCGAAGGCACGTTCGATTTCTCCGGCACGCACCGTTTCGACCAACGCACCGGCTACCGCTCGCGCTCCTTCCTGACCGTGCCGATGCGCGATCACGAGAACCAGATCATCGGCGTGCTGCAACTGATCAATGCCAAGGATGCGGATAGCGACGCGGTGGTCCCGTTCTCCGCCAGCGCGCGCGCGCTGACCGAGTCACTGGCCTCGCAGGCGGCGGTGGCGCTGACCAACCGCCGGCTGATCAACCAGCTCGAAGCGCTGTTCGAGTCGTTCATCCGCCTGATCAACCTGGCCATCGACGAGAAATCACCCTATACCGGCGGCCATTGCCAGCGCGTGCCCATCCTCACCATGATGCTGGCCGATGCCGCGCATCGCGCCACCCGCGGGCCGCTCGCCGACTTCCGCATGAGCGACGCGGATCGCCACGAACTGCATATCGCCGGGCTGCTGCACGACTGCGGCAAGGTGACCACGCCGGTGCACGTGGTGGACAAGGGCACCAAGCTGGAGACCCTGTTCGATCGCATCCACCTGGTCGAGGCGCGTCTGGAAACGCTGCGCCGCGACGCGGACATCGCCCATCTGCGCGCGCTGCTCGAACTGCGTGCGCGCCTGCCCGAAGGTGAAGAACGTACAGCGGCGGAGACGGCGCTGGACGCAGAACACGCGCAGCGTCTGGCGACGATCGCCGACGATCGCGCCTTTCTGCGCCGCTGCAACAGCGGCGGCGAATTCATGGCCGCGGCGGACCAGGCGCGGGTCGACGCCATCGCTGCGCGCCGCTGGACCGACATGGATGGCGTCGAACGGCCGCTGCTCAGCGACGACGAGGCCTACAACCTCAAGATCGCGCGCGGCACGCTGACCGCCGAGGAACGCGAGATCATCAACCAGCACATCGTCTCCACCATCCGCATGCTGGAAGCGCTGCCCTGGCCGCGCCACCTGGTCAACGTGCCGGCGTACGCCGGCGGCCATCACGAACGCATGGACGGCAAAGGCTATCCGCGCGGACTGACCGGGGCGCAGATGCCGGTGCAGGCGCGCATCATGGCCATCGCCGACGTGTTCGAGGCGCTCACCGCGCCGGATCGCCCTTACAAGCCGGGCAAGACGCTATCGGAATCGCTGGAACTACTCGGCCGCATGAAACTGGACGGGCACATCGATCCCGATCTGTTCGACCTGTTCGTGCGCGACAAGGTCTACCTGCGCTATGCCGAGCGCCACATGGATGCCGCGCAGATCGACGCGGTGGACGAGACGCGCATCCCCGGCTACACGCCCTGAAGCCCAGGCTCAGGCCCGACCGGCGGCCGCCGGCTCGCCCAGCATCTCCACCGACACGCGCTCGGGCACGTGCAGCGTGCGCGTCGGGAAAGCCACCTGCGCACCATGGCGCTGGATGATGGCGGCGATCTTCAGCATCACGTCCTGCTTGACCGCATGGAACTCCACCCAAACGATGGTGCGGGTGAAGGTGTAGACCAGGATGTCCAGCGACGAATCGTTGAACTTGGTGAAGTTGACGATCAGCGTCTGCGCCTGGTCGATGTCCGGATGCGCGCGCAGCATGGCGCGGATGTCCTCGACGATGGCGGCGACACGGTCGATGTCGTCGTAGCGCACGCCCACCGTCTCGAAGATGCGGCGGTTGGTCATGCGCGACGGATTCTCCACGGAGATCTGGGTGAACACCGAATTGGGCACGTACAACGGCCGCTTGTCGAAGGTGCGCACGCGCGTCAGACGCCAACCGATCTCCTCGACGGTGCCCTCGATGTCCTTGTCCGGCGAGCGGATCCAGTCACCCACCTCGAACGGCCGGTCCAGATACACCATCAGACCGCCGAAGAAGTTGGCCAGCAGGTCGCGCGCGGCGAAACCGACCGCGATGCCACCGATGCCGCCGAACGCCAGCACGCCAGAAATGGAGAAGCCCAGGCTTTGCAGCGTGACCAGGATGGCGGTGATCAGCACCGACAGGCGCAACAGCTTGCCGATGGCATCCACCGTGGTGCGATCGACCGACTCGCCGCGTGCGGCGCGCTGCTCGATGATGCCGTCCTGCACGTTGGCGATGAAGCGCAGCAGGAACCAGGTCAGGCAGGCGATGACCCCGATGGTACGCGCCGGCGGCACCAGTTCGAAGATGGTCGCATCGGCCTCGCTCTCGATGATGCGCAGCGCGAAACTCAAGCCGACGATCCACGCCAGCACGCTGAACGGCTTGCGCGCGGCCGACACCAGCGCGAAATCCCACGGCGAGGGCGTCCGCCGGGTCCTGTCCTCCAGCGTGTGCAGCGCGCGGCGCAACAGGTAGTTGGCCACCACCACCGCCAGCACGACCATAAAGAGTTGCAGCAGCAGCCCGACGGCGGAGTTGCCGCCGGACAAACGAATGAAAACAGCGCTCAGGGAATCCGGGGACATGAAGGCGAGGCACCGCCCAGCGGGCAAGACGACAGCGCCCGCATTCTACCGGAGCGAAGCCCGCGGGGTGGCCGGCGAACGCGCGCGCCGATCGCGTCCCAGACCGGCTCGCCCCACCCTGAGCTCGCGCCTGGCATCCGCACCGGCTGGGCTCAGCGCATTCGCTGTCATCCAGCCGGTGCCGGCAGGCTCATTCCAACGCCACGGTCTCCGCGCGGTAGGCCAGTACGACCGTGCCCAGGCGCGAGGTCAGACCCTGGATCGGCAGCACCAGCAGCTTCTCGCCATCGGCCCCGTCGCGCACCATCACTGTCGGCGCTTCCGCCAGGTCGGCCGGGAAATGCTCGGCCAGCAAGCCGCCCTGCAACTTGCGGTCGCTGGCCAGCAGTATCTTGCCATCCGCCGCCGCCAGCACGGCGACACGGATGCGCTCGTTGCGCACCAGTTCGTTGAAGTACTGATCGATCTGGTCCTGATTACCGCGGATCAACTCGCCACGCACCGCCCAGGCCAGCGCGGTGCCGAACATCAGGTGATTGGCCTCGCTGCTGCGTGCGATGGCCGAGCCGGCGCGCGTGAGCAACGCCGTTTTCTCCTGTGCGAGCTGCGCGGTGAGCGCCTGCCGGTCCGCCTCCAGGCGCCGTTCGGCGGCGCCCACCGCGACCTGCTTCCAGGCGAACATCAGCAACACGGCCAATGCCAGTGCCAGGCTGGTCCACAACGGCACCCGCGTGGTGCGCAAACGATCCATCAGCGTCGCGGGGGCAGATGCGACGGTCGGCTCTTCCTGCATGCCGGTGCCGCGATCGGGATTCTTGCTGTCGGTCGGTTCCATGACGCCCTCCTCAGGTTGTGAACGATTTCAACTGCCAGCCCATGCGCGCAGACTCAAACGGACACCGCGATGCCGCGATAGCCCGCCCCGCCTGCCGCCACCGCCAGCAGACGGTCGATGTTGGGGTGCCGGCCGGGATTGCGGCGCGCGTCCTCGGCGTGTTCCGCGAACAACGCCAGGCCCTCGCGCGCGGCCGCTGCATCGATGACGCCATGGCGCGTCAGCAGATGCGCATAGACCCGGACCGAGCCCTGGCTGCCCGGCCGGTTGTCGATGATTTCGACACGGCCATCCGCGGCGGTCAGTTCGATGCGTGCCAGATGATCGGTCGGCGCCAGCGTGGCCAGATGATCGGCGAAAGTCACGTCACACCCGGTACGCCAGCGTCGTCATGACCTTGGAACTCAGACGCATCGCATGCCTGACCGGCGCAGGCAGCGGCGCGCCACCGTGGGCGATGGCGGTTTCGGCATGGCGGATCTCGTCCGCCTTCATCTGTTCGACGATGGCCCGGCTCTTGGCATCCCCGGGCGGCAACGCGTCCAGATGACTATCCAGATGCCCCTCGACCTGACGCTCGGTTTCCGCCAGGAAACCCAGGTTCCACTTGTCACCCAGCGCCCCGGCCAGCACCCCCAGGCCGAACGAAGCGCCGTACCACAATGGATTGAGCAGGCTCTTGTGACTGCCCAGCTCGGTCAGACGCCGTTCGCACCAGGCCAGATGCTCGGTTTCCTCCTCGGACGCCTGCACCAGCGCGCGCGCCGCCTCGGGGTTGCGGGCAGTCAGCGCCTGCCCCTGGTACAGCGCCTGCGCGCACACCTCGCCGGTATGGTTGACGCGCATCAGGCCGGCGGCATGGCGCTTCTCCGCCTCGCTCAAGTCACCCTCGGCGACACCGGCGTCCGGATGTGGTCGGCGCGACGTCGCCGGCGCGAACACGGTACGCAAGGCCTTATCGAATTGCAGGATGACCACCTCAGGATCGGGCAACTTGGGCAGAAAGGGCAACATGGCTGGGCTGCGAGGCTGGTTTGATCGATGGTCGGGATTATAGCGGTCGGCCAGCCGGTCATTCGGCGGCCGGCAAGCACGCGCGCGGCCCCGCCGGCCGTTGCACGCTACCATGCCATCGAGGACAGTGTCGAACGTGGCGTCGCACGACCGCCCCGATCATCGGCACGCAACGGGGTCAGCCAGTCAAGATTGGACACTGCAGACATTCAGCGCCGCTCGCGCCGGTGCGTTGGCAATGGCACGCTGTCGACGTGGCGACGCATAAGCCCGGTGGCTCATCTGGTGAGCCGGTTGAGTGAGATCATGCAGGAAAACCGCGTTGGCCCGATATGACCCGATACTTGGCACCGATCGCCCACGCCGCGCAACAATCCGACGGCGCCTGGCGTGAACCCCATGACCTCGCCCATCACCTCGCCGCCGTGTCGGCCATGGCTGCCTGCTTCGCCCGGCCGTTTGGCGCGGACTGGGCACGGCTCGCGGGCCTATGGCACGACCTGGGCAAGTACCGGCCAGGGTTCCAGAAATACATCCGTGACAGTTCTGGTTACGAACGGGAGAACGCTCACATTGAAAGCACGGGCTCTCGGGTCGAGCACTCGGCCGCCGGCGCGGTGCATGCCATCGACACCCTGGGAGAAATGTACGGCCGGCTACTGGCCTACCTGATCGCCGGCCACCATGCGGGGTTAACCGACTGGAACGGCGACAATGCCAGCCTGTTCCAACGCCTGGCCCGAGCGAGAAAAGACGGGCACTTGCAGGAGGTCATTGACGCCGATCCTCCGAGCCACATCCTTAATCCCGATGGCATCTATCCATCGAGCCGCCCCAAAGGCAAAGCTGAAGACCTGCATCTTTGGCTGCGCCTGTTGTTTTCCTGTCTGGTGGACGCCGATTTCCTCGATACCGAGGTCTACATGGAGCCGGCCAAGGCGGCCAGGTGTAGCACCCACCCCACCATCGATGAGCTGCTTGCGCGCTTCACCGCTTACATGGCCCAACTCTGTGCCCAGGCGCCGGCGACACCGGTCAATGCCATCCGCAGCCGGGTGCTCGCCCAATGCATTGAACGCGCTGGCGAGGCGCGTGGCAGCGGTCTGTTTTCCCTCACCGTGCCCACCGGCGGCGGCAAGACCCTGGCCTCTCTTGCCTTCGCCCTGCATCACGCGCAAGCCCATGGCATGCGGCGGGTGATCTACGTCATCCCCTATCTCTCCATCATCGAGCAGACGGCCAACGAGTTCCGCAAGGTGTTCGGGGAGGATGTCGTCATCGAGCACCACAGCCATCTGGACCCGGACAAGGAGAATGCAACGAGCCGCCTGGCTGCCGAGAACTGGGATGCGCCGCTCATCGTCACCACCAACGTACAGTTCTTCGAATCACTGCATGCGGCCCGGACCTCACGATGCCGCAAGCTGCACAACATCGTGGACTCGGTAGTGATACTCGACGAGGCCCAGTTGCTACCGCCGGACTGGCTCGACCCTTGCCTGGCAGCCGTCCGCGCCCTCGCTACCCACTACGGCGTCACCTTCGTGCTGTGCACGGCCACCCAGCCCGCCTTCCGGCCGCGCGAGGTCAACGACAGGAAATTCGCCGGGCTGTCCGAGGTGCGGGAACTCATGCAGGGCGGGCCGCACGTGCAGGCGCCCGAGGAACTCTACGAAGCGCTTGAGCGCGTACAGGTGCGCTGGCCGACGACAGTGGAGCCGCAGGATTGGGATAGTGTTGCGAAAAACATGGTCGTCCATCCCCAGGCGCTGGCCATCGTCAACCGCAAGAACCACGCGCGATCATTGGCCGAAAAACTGCCGGGAGCCCTTTATCTCTCCACCCATCTCTGCGGCGATCACAGGGCGGAACGCATCCAAGAAATCCGCCTGAGGCTGGCCGCCAACCGGGAACGTGCCCGAGCTGGATTGCCTGTGTGTCCACTTCACGTGGTGAGCACCCAGCTCATCGAAGCGGGGGTGGATGTGGATTTTCCGGTGGTGTTCCGGTCACTGGCGGGGTTGGACGCCATCGCCCAGGCGGCGGGGCGCTGCAACCGGGAAGGGCGGCTCGATCGCGGCGAAGTCCAGGTGTTCGTTCCGCCGGAGCTCTCACCGCCGGGTCTCCTGCTCAAGGCCGAGCAGGCCACCCGCGAACTTCTCACACTTAACGCCGAACCAGCCCTGTCGCCTTCCATGTTCGACCGCTTCTCCCGGTTGCTGCTCGCCAAGGTCAACAGTTGGGACAAGGCGAACATCCGAAGCCTCGTCATGCCGGGCGACCAACTGGAATTCCGCTTCCGCGAAGCGGCGGAAAAGTTTCGTCTGATCGACAACGAGGGCCTGCCCGTGATCGTTCGCTGGGGCGACGCTTCCAGCCTCATCGATCAGTTGGATGCCGGCAAGCCCGACCGCTGGCTGCTGCGCAAGCTGCAACGCTACACGGTGAACGCGCACCCGGACTGCCTGAGCCGGCTCCTCACCCAAGGCGACGTCCGGGAGGCGCTGCCAGGCCTGTACGTGCAGGCCAACGATCTCATTTACGATGAAGCCTTCGGGTTCCTGGGCTGCGCCAAGGATGCGACCGCCTATGCCGCCCAGGACCTGGTCATCTGAGGGAGGAAAGAGACGATGCCAAAAACCCTGTGCCTCAAGGTCTGGGGCGACTATGCCTGTTTCACCCGGCCGGAGATGAAGGTGGAACGGGTGTCCTACGACGTCATCACCCCGTCCGCCGCCCGCGCCGTGTTCGAGGCCATCCTGTGGAAGCCGGAAATCCGCTGGACGGTGACCAAGATCGAAGTGCTCAAGTCCATCCAGTGGATATCCGTGCGGCGCAACGAGGTGAAGGTTATTGCCTCCGAGTACACAGCCAAGCATTCCGGAGGTATCTATATCGAAGACCAACACACGCCACGCGGCGGACTGCTATTGCGTGACGTGGCCTATCGCCTCCATGCCCGCTTCGACGTGGTGGACGGCTCGAAGCACGTCCACCGCTATCCGGAACTCAAAGGCCGCTTCCCGCCAGAACCCGAATCAGGCCAGCCCGAGAACCCGGCCAAGTATCTCGCCATGTTCCAGCGCCGCGCCCGCAAGGGACAATGTTTCAACCAACCCTATCTCGGTTGTAGGGAATTCTCCGCCTATTTCGAACTGGTGGATGACCCGCAAGCGGCCGCTGAGAGCCAACCGCCTATCCCTCACAGCCAGGATCTCGGCTGGATGCTCCACGACATCGACTTCGGCGACGGCATGAAACCGGGGTTCTTCCGAGCGGTGATGAAAGATGGCGTCGTCGACCTGGAGGGGGCGGAGGTGAGGCGATGATTCTGCAAAGTCTTTATGACTACTACCAGCGCAAGCGGAACGATCTACCCGCCGAAGGTCTTGATCGCAAGGAGATTCCCTTCCTGATCGTGCTCAAGCCGGATGGCGAATTCCTGCACATCGAGGACACCCGCGAGGGCGAGGGTAGAACAAGGCGGGGCAAGATCTTCCTGGTCCCCCAGGCGGTGAAGAAGTCGGTGAACGTTGCCGCCAATCTGCTCTGGGGCAACCTGGAATATGTGCTGGGTGAGGCCGACACCAAGAAACTCGCGGACAACCAGGCCAAGGGCAAGGAAAAGCATTACCGCGAGCGTTTGGTGGATATGCACCGGGCCTTCAAGGAAGCCATCCAGACCCTGCCGGAGCAGGCCTTGCACGCGCTGGGTCCCGTAATCGCCTTCCTCGACCGTGGGGACTACAGAGCGGCTCGTTCCGATCCCCTCTGGCAGGAGGTCCAGACCGGTGCCAATCTGAGCTTCAAGCTCGTCGGTGAAGAGCTTCCTGTTTGCAGCCTGCCCGAGGTGCTCGGCAGCGTGGGCGTGCGGGATGGGGACATCGTGGGCCGGGGCCTGTGCCTGGTCACGGGTGAGACGGATGCGACACGCCGTATCCACCCGCCCATCAAACGCGTACGCGGCGCGCAAACCAGTGGGGCGGACATCGTGTCCTTCAATCTGCCGGCCTTCTGCTCTTTCGGCCGCAGCCAAGGCGCGAATGCGCCGGTGGGTGTACGGGCCGCCGCCGCCTATACCACGGCGCTCAACCACCTCCTGACATCCGAACAATGCATCCAGGTGGGGGATGCGACCACGGTGTTCTGGGCTGAACGGGCACACCCCCTGGAAAACTGGCTTGCGCAGTTGTTCGACGATCCTCCCAAAGACAAGACGGATCAGGGCACCCAAGCCCTGAAAGCCCTGTACGCGATGCCATTTTCAGGCGCCACCGCCGTCGAGGAGACCCCCACGAACTTTTTTGTCCTGGGGCTTGCCGCGCCCAGCGAGTCGCGACTCACGATCCGCTTCTGGCACGTCGCCACTGTGGGCGAACTGGCCGGCCACATCCGCCAGCACTTCAAGGACCTGGAAATCGTGCGGCCGCAGTATGTGGCCAATCCGTTCCTGTCCCTGAAGACTCTGCTCACAGCAGTGGCCCCGCCTTCCGCCCAGCGGCGTGAAGGTGACATCGACAACCTGCCGCCCAAGCTGGCCGGGGACATCATGCACGCCATCCTGAACGGCCTGCCTTATCCACAGCCGCTGTTGCAGGCAGCACTCGCCCGCATCCGCGCCGATCAGGCGAAGAAGCGGGACAACGGCAAACCTGCCGAACACGTCACCTACCCCCGCGCCGCACTCATCAAGGCGTGGCTCAACCGTCACATCCGTAACCATCACCCACAGGAAAGGGAGATCGACATGGCCCTTGATGAAAGTTGCGCCAACCTTGGCTACCGGCTCGGGCGGCTGTTCGCCGTGCTGGAGCGCGTCCAGCAGGATGCCGGCGGCGGCCCGAACAAGATCAACACCACCATCCGCGACAGCTACTTCGGCTCAGCCTCCAGCACGCCGGGGGCTGTCTTTCCCACCCTCATGCGGCGCAACCAGCACCACATGGCGAAGCTGCGCAAGGAGAAGCCGGGGCTGCACATCGTTCGCGACAAGCTCATGCAATCCATCCTGAACGAAGGCGTGGACTGCGCCATCGGCTTCCCGTCCACGCTTTCGCTCCCGGACCAGGGGCGCTTCGTCCTCGGCTACTACCAGCAACGCCAAGCACTTTTCGACAAACCCGAAACCACCGAAGAAGGGAGTGAGCAATGAGTATTCAAAACCGTTACGACTTCGTCCTGCTGTTCGATGTCAAGGACGGCAACCCCAACGGCGACCCGGACGCCGGCAACCTGCCGCGCGTGGATGCAGAGAGCGGCCATGGCCTGGTCACCGACGTAGCCATCAAGCGCAAGGTGCGCAACTACGTCGCCATGAAGTACGCGGCCGACCAGGAAGCCCATGATGGCAAGGGCGACCTGCCGGCCAAGCGTTTCGAGATCTATGTGCGAGAAAAGGCTGTGCTCAACCGCCAGCATCAGCGCGCCTATGCGGCCCATGACCTGGCACCCGAGGCCAAGAAACTGCCTAGGAAAGAACAGGACGCACGCCGCGTCACCGGCTGGATGTGCAAAAACTTCTATGACATTCGCACCTTCGGCGCCGTCATGAGCACCGAGGTGAATGCCGGCCAGGTGCGTGGCCCGGTGCAGTTCACCTTCTCCCGCTCCATCGACCCAGTGGTCGGTTCGGAGCACGCGATTACCCGGATGGCCGTGACCAATGAAGCCGATCTGGAAAAGGAACGCACCATGGGCCGCAAATACACCGTGCCCTATGGTCTCTATCGTGCTCATGGCTTCGTGTCGGCTCATCTGGCGGGCGAGACCGGCTTTGACGAGGAAGACCTGAAACTGCTGTGGGAAGCCCTCTGCCAGATGTTCGAGCACGACCGTTCCGCCGCCCGGGGCGAGATGGCCACCCGCGGGCTGTACGTCTTCAAACACGACTCCGCACTCGGCAACGCCCCGGCACACGCGCTGTTCGGACGTCTCGCGGCGAAGCGTGCTCCAGGCGTCGAGGTTCCCCGCTGTTTCGGTGATTACGTCGTCACTTTCGACGGCGAGGTCATCGAAGCGGGTGCTGAACGCAAACTGGGCAATGGGGTTACCCTGTACCGACTCTGCTGAATGCTCCGGAGCAAACAAAATGACCGAAATCCACTTCATCGTCGAAGAGGCCCCCGAAGGCGGCTATGTCGCCCGCGCCGTGGGGGTGGACATCTACACCGAGGCGGACGGCATCGAGGACCTGCACGCCCAGGTGCGTGATGCCGTGCGCTGCCACTTCGACGAGGGACAGATGCCCAGCCTGATCCGCCTGCACATCACCCGCGAGGAAGTGCTCGCGGCATGAGGATTCCGCGCGATCTGTCCGGCGGGGACTTGGTCAAGCGGCTCGGACGGCTCGGTTACGCGGTCACGCGCCAGACCGGCAGCCACATCCGCCTGACCAGCCGTGCACGTGGCGAGCATCACATCACCGTTCCCAATCACGACCCCCTGCGCATCGGCACCCTGGCGGCGATCCTCGATGGCGTGGCCGCACATCACGGCCTGACTCGAGACGAGTTGCTGCAACGCCTGTTCGGCTGACGTGCGGTGAACGCGACGGATGACCCCATCCCCCTCTCCGCCCTGCAGCACTGGGCCTATTGTCCGCGCCAGTGCGGGCTGATCCACCTGGAGCAGACCTTCGAGGACAACATCCACACCGCCCGCGGCCAGGCCGTGCATCATCTGGTGGACGCGCCGGGCTACGAGATGAAGGCTGGGGTCAAGGTGGAACGTTCCCTGCCCCTGTGGTCCGACCGGCTGGGCCTGATCGGCAAGGCGGATCTGGTGGAGTTCCACCCCGACGGGACGGCCTTCCCCGTGGAGTTCAAGCACGGCCGTAAGCGGCAGAAGGTGCACGACGACATCCAACTCGCCGCCCAGGCCATGTGCCTGGAGGAAATGCTCGGCCGCGCCGTGCCGCGCGGTGCCATTTATCACGCCAGCAGCCGGCGGCGGCGGGAAGTGACGTTCACGCCGGAACTGAGGCAGTTGGTGGAGGCGACCGCCGCCACCATCCGCGCCATGCTGGCCTCGGGTGTGCTGCCGCCGCCGGCCAACGACGGCCGTTGCCGGGAGTGTTCGCTGAAGGAGATCTGCCAACCCGAGGCCCTGGCCGGACAAGAGCGACAGCTCGCCCTGCGCCGCAATCTCTATATTGCCGAGGACCTCTGAGCCGCCATGCACGCCATCGAGAATACCCTCTACGTCATGACCCCGAACGCCTACGCGCATTTGGAGAACGCCACTGTGCGCATCGACGTGGAGCACGAGAAGAAGCTGCAGGTCCCGCTGCACCATATCGGCAGCCTGGTCACCTTCGGCAATGTCATGATCTCGCCGGCACTCATGCACAGGCTTGCGGATGAGGGCAAGAATCTCGTGTTGCTGGACGACAGCGGCCGCTTCAAGGCCCGGCTGGAAGGGCCCGTGTCTGGCAACATCCTGCTCAGGCAAGCCCAGCATCGGCAGGCGGGCGACGCGGCGTTCACCCTGGAATTCGCCCGCGCCATCGTCGCCGGCAAGCTCAGGAACAGCCGCTCGGTACTGATGCGTGGGGCGCGCGAGACCTTCGACAGCCAGGAAGCCGACCGCCTCACCCGTGCGGCCGACAACCTGGCTGCCTCCCTGCGTGCCGCCCGGGACGCCGTCGACCTGGACACCCTGCGCGGCGTGGAAGGGGAAGCGGCGCGCGGCTACTTCGCGGCGCTCAACCTCGTCGTCAAGCCCCAGGCCCGCGAGCACTTCGCCCTCGATGGCCGCAGCCGCCGACCGCCCCTGGATCGCTTCAACGCCCTGCTGTCCTTCCTCTACGCCATGCTGATGAATGACTGCCGTTCCGCCCTGGAGGCCGTGGGCTTGGACCCGCAACTGGGTTTCCTGCACGCGGTGCGTCCCGGCCGGGCCGCGCTGGCGTTGGACCTGCAGGAGGAATTCCGCGCCGTCCTGGCCGACCGTCTCGCCCTCACCCTCATCAACCGTGGACAGGTCACGGCAGACGACTTCGACCTGCGCGAAGGGGGCGCCGTCATGCTCAACGATCCCGGTCGCCGCAAGGTGGTCACCGCCTGGGCGACACGTAAGCAGGACGAGATCACCCATCCGCTGACCGAGAGCAAGCTGCCCCTCGCCCTGCTACCATTCGTCCAGGCACGCTTCATGGCCCGCACGCTGCGCGGCGAGATGGAGGGCTATCTGCCCTATCTGGCCAAGTGAAACCGGACCGCCATGCTGATCATCGTCACCTACGACGTATCCACCGAAACCGCCGCCGGTCGCCGCCGCCTGCGCCGGGTGGCCAAGGTCTGCGAAAGCATGGGCCAGCGGGTACAGAAATCAGTGTTCGAATGCCAAGTCAACGAAATGCAATACGAAGCCTTGGAGCGCGCCCTGCTGGCGGAAATCGACACAAAGGCAGACAACCTGCGCTTCTACCGCATCACCGAACCAGTGGAGATCCGAGTGAAGCAATTCGGCATCTACCGATCCATCGACTTCGAAGGCCCCCTGGTGGTGTGACGCGCGAACCCCAAGCGACGCCCTCGGAGCAGGAGGTTCGCGCAACCGTACGTGCTTGTTTTCCAGAAAATTGGGCTCGGTCCGTCGCGTGGCGGGCCTGAATGACTTGTCGACGGAGCAGGTTTCACGCACCCTTGCGCTACTCCCCAATCAAAACAGATCGTTGCGAGCGTGGAGCATCGCCCGGCCTTGCGGCCGGGCGCGGATTGAAACTGGCAGCCGGCGAGTTGCGATGACGTTGATTTTGCGGCATCGCCCGGCCTTGCGGCCGGGCGCGGATTGAAACATGCCGAACAGGCCGGACTTGGCGACGGCCGCAGGCATCGCCCGGCCTTGCGGCCGGGCGCGGATTGAAACAATGAGAGCCTGCCGAAGTGGCGCGATCTTATCCGGCATCGCCCGGCCTTGCGGCCGGGCGCGGATTGAAACGCCGAGTCCGTGGTCGCATCATTCTGCCCGCGCGGCATCGCCCGGCCTTGCGGCCGGGCGCGGATTGAAACCACGAAGTCATCAACCGCATCAAGGCAGCAGCCGCGCATCGCCCGGCCTTGCGGCCGGGCGCGGATTGAAACCCGGCGGGCCTCGTCGCTGGTGGCGGCCAGCCCCACGCATCGCCAGCCCGAGCGACGCGTGAGTTGCCGGATACGTTGCTTGAAGGTCTTTAGCGCCTTGTCGGCTGCCCCGCACTTGACCTGTCCGCCTGGGCCATACCAGAAGGCATAGCCCAGAAACTTGCGGCGTGAGGCCGGCGCGACAGCCGTCTTGGCGTCGTTGATCCTCAGGTGGAGTCGATCGTAGAGCTTACGCAGCCCATCCAGCACCCTATCGCCCGCCTTTTGACTGCGTACGTACACATTGCAGTCATCGGCATAACGCACGAAACGGTGACCCCGTCGCTCCAGTTCCCGATCCACCTCGTCGAGCAGCACATTGGCCAGCGGCGACGACAGCGACCCGCCTTGCGGCGTACCTTCGTATCGCGTCATGACCACGCCGCCATCCATGACCCCGGCCACGAGGTAACGACGAATCAGCCGCAGTACGGCCTTGTCGTCGATTCGCCTCGCCAGCCGCTCCATCAGGATGTCGTGATTGACCCGATCGAAGAACTTCTCCAGATCCACATCGACCACCACCCGGTAACCATCCTGCACGTAGCGCTGTGCATCGCGCACCGCCCGTGCGCACTGCGTCCCGGACGAAAGCCATAGCTATGGTCAGAGAACGTCGGATCAATCCTGGGCTGCAAGACTTGCAGCAGGGCTTGCTGGATCAGCCGATCCGTCACCGTCGGAATTCCCAGTTCGCGCACCCCGCGGTCGGGCTTCGGGATCTGGACCCGGCGCACCAGCAAGGGCCGGTAACCGCCATCCAGTAAGGATTCCCGAATCCGGGGCCAGTGTGCGCTCTCAGGTAGTCCGCCGTCTCGGCAATCGACAACCCTTCCACCCCAGCACTGCCGCGATTGGATTTGACGCGTTTCCACACAGCAGGTCCTCTCGCCCCGGGCTTCCAGTTGCATGACGCGCCGTCCGTGCTTCATCACACACCGCTTCGGACTCGGCTTCACCTCGCCCTCCCACGTCACACCCCGACTCCCCAGGCTTCTGATGCACTGCACGTCCGAGCGACACGGCCTTCGGCCCTCCTGCTCGTTCGGCCCTTCATGGCGGTTTCGGCCTCGCCGGCCCAGCCCCCAACTACCACCGCCTCTGCTGACTTCTCGCTCCGGCTCAGCACGGTCGCCCTTTCATGCACAAGGCGAGATCTCCCCGGGCAAGAACGCACTCCGTCGCTGCACAACCGCCGGATCCACGCCGCCTCGCCTTGTGCACGAGAGCTTCGCGGCGCATTGCCCGCTCGCCCTGCTCGGCAGCGCCTTCTATCCGATTCTTGGTCCTGCGCTCGCAGCTTCGCTCCACGCTTCCTTCCCACACTCGGTCGCCCCCGCGCAGTTGCGCTTCACTTTGTTCGCTGTGATCAACTTACGGCGGGACTTGCACCTGCAGGAGTGCGCCCGTGCCGGGCGCACCAAGAAAAAGGCCGCCTGACGGCGGCCTGCGAAGTGCTCGGTCTGCGGCTCAGCCCTTGGCCGCGCGCTTGACGTGGTCCAGTTTTTCCTTGATGCGCGCGGACTTGCCGGAGCGCTGGCGCAGGTAGTACAGCTTGGCGCGGCGCACGTCGCCGCGACGCTTGACCTCGATCGAGGCGACCAGCGGCGAGTAGGTCTGGAAGGTGCGCTCCACGCCTTCGCCGGCAGAAATCTTGCGTACCGTGAACGCGGAGTTGAGCCCGCGGTTGCGTTTGGCGATGACCACGCCTTCGTAAGCCTGCAGCCGTTCACGGTTGCCTTCCTTGACCTTCACTTGCACCACCACGGTGTCGCCGGGGGCGAATTCGGGCAGGGTCTTGCCCGCGGTAAGGCGGTCCATCTCTTCTTTTTCCAGTTGCGCGATCAGGTTCATGCTCGTTTCCTCGTTAGTGGCCGACAGAGGTTGCGCCTGCGCGCGACATGTCGCCGTTGGTCAATTCGACACGGCACATGCCGCGTCGCCTTCCCGGCGTATCTCGCCGAGCAATTCCTTCTCCAGCGGGCTCAGCGCCCGCTGCTCCAACAAGTCCGGCCGCCGTGCCAGCGTGCGCGCCAACGCCTGACGCAGGCGCCAGCGCCCGATCTCGCCATGGTTGCCGGCACGCAGCACGGTCGGCACATCCAAGCCCAGGTACCGCTCCGGCCGGGTGTAATGCGGACAGTCGAGCAGGCCGTCGGCGAAACTGTCCTCACGCGCCGAATCGGCATGTCCGAGCGCTCCCGGCAGCAGCCGAATCATCGCGTCGAGCAACACCATGGCCGGCAGTTCGCCACCGGACAGCACGTAATCGCCGATGGACACTTCCTCCAGGCGATGACGCTGGAACAGACGCTCGTCGATGCCTTCGTAACGTCCGGCCAGCAGCACCAAGCCCGCCGCGCCCGCCAGATCGGCCACGCCCGCCTGATCCAGTCGGCGCCCCTGCGGCGACAGGTAGACCAGGCGCGGCGCCGGCACTCCCTGGCGCAGTAGTGTCACACGCGCGGCGGTCAACGCCAGATCCAGCGGTTCCGCCAGCATCACCATACCCGGCCCGCCACCGAACGGCCGGTCGTCCACCGTGCGGTAATTGTCCCGCGTGAAGTCCCGGGGATCCCAGAACCTCACGCTGCACAACCCGTCGCGTATGGCCCGACCGCTCACGCCATACCCGGTCAGCGCCGTGAACATGGCCGGAAACAGCGTGACGACGTGGTAGCTTGGCGCCATGGCCGCGCTCAGTAGTCCAGCCCCCAGTCCACTTCGATGCGCCGCGTCCCCAGGTCCACCGTCGGCACCAGCGCGGACACGAATGGCACCAGGTATTCACGTTCACCGCGGATGCGCAGTACGTCGTGCGCGCCGGTCTCCAGCAGGCCCTCCACGCGCCCCAGCGTCTGGCCTTGCAGGTTGATCACTTCCAGCCCGATGAGCTGGTCCCAGTAGTACTCACCTTCCTCCGGCGGCGGCAATTCGGCACGCGCCACCGCAATCTCCAGGCCGCGCAGCGCCTCGGCGGCGTCCCGGTCGGTGACTCCTTGCAGGCTGGCGAGCAAAAACCGTCCGTGCACCTTGGCCTCGAGCACCGGATACTCGCGCCAGACGTCGCCACGCCCCAGGCGCCACACCGGGTAATCCAGCAGACTATCGACATAAGCCGTGAACGGCTGCACCTTGATCCAGCCGCGCACCGCGTAGGACGCTGCCACGCGCCCCATGACCACATGGTCGTCAGGCGCCAGGGCACCTGACTGACTGGCCTCAGTTGCTGGCTGCGGCACCACTGCGCACGATCCGCGCGACCGTATCGGAAGTCTGGGCGCCGACGCCCTGCCAGTAGGCCAGACGCGCATGATCGACGCGCAGGCGCTCGGCGCTGCCGCCGGGGATGGGGTTGTAGAAGCCGATGCGCTCGATGAAACGGCCGTCGCGCCGGTTGCGCGAATCGGTGACGACGATGTTGAAGAACGGGCGCTTCTTGGAGCCGCCACGGGCGAGACGGATGGTCACCATGTCGATACTGTCCTCGTAGATGCGGCCCGACCTGGCCGACGGAATTCGGAAAAGCTGTGGATTATATAGCGCTGAACGGCTCATTCCAAGCCCGCCGCGCGACACACCGTCGATCAGTCTCGGAAGTTCTGGAATTGCAGCGGGAACTCCGTGACCTGCTTGCGCACCAGCGCGATCGCCTCCTGCAAGGTGTCGCGCTTGGCACCGGAGACGCGCACGCTGTCGCCCTGGATGCTGGCGTTGACCTTGAGCTTGGCATCCTTCAGCAGTTTGACGATGCGTTTGGCCAGTTCAGCATCCACGCCGCTCTTCACCGTCACGGTGCGCTTGGCCTTGTTGCCCGAGACCTTCTCGCTGCGACCGATGTCCAGACAACGGATGTCGATCCCGCGCTTGATCAGCTTGGCGTTCAACACCTCCTGGACCTGGTCCAGCTTGAAGTCGTCGTCCGCATACACGGTGAGCACCTGTTCCGCCTGCTCGACGCGCGCATCCGAGCCTTTGAAGTCGAAGCGGTTGGCCACTTCCTTGTTCACCTGTTCCACGGCGTTGCGGATTTCCTGTTTGTCGACTTCGGAAACGATATCGAAGGAGGGCATGGCGTCATTCGCGGTGATGAATGACGCGATTATAGGGATTCCCCGCCATGTCGCTTAGAATCAGCATGTTATTCATCGACATGAGGATCACCCATGGCCCGTGTAACCGTTGACGACTGCATCAAGCACATCCCCAACCGTTTCGAAATGACTCTGGCTGCCGCCTATCGCGCGCGTCAGATCTCCACCGGAGCGACGCCGCGCGTGGAACCCGGCCGAGACAAACCCGCGGTGCTCGCGCTGCGCGAGATCGCCGAAGGGCTGACGGGCGTGGAAGTGCTGAAGAAGACGCCGCTCTGAGCCGCCCGCAATGTGGGGCAGTCCCGTGGAATCGCCCGCCCCCGCCCAGCCGCTGCCGGTCGGGGCGCTCGACTACCTCGAACCGGCCGACCAGGAGTCCTTCGCGCGCGCCTACGCGTTCTCTGCGCGGGCGCATGAAGGCCAGTTCCGCAAGGACGGGCTACCCTATGTCACACATCCGCTGGCGGTCGCCGAGATTCTGGCCAGTTGGCACCTGGACATCACCACGCTGATCGCGGCATTGCTGCACGACGTCGTCGAGGACACCGGCGTCAGCTCCGAGGACGTCGCGCGCGAGTTCGGCAAGTCGGTCGCGGCCCTGGTCGACGGCGTCACCAAGCTGGACAAGATTCAGTTCGAGGACAAGGCTCAGGCACAGGCGGAAAACTTCCGCAAGATGTTGCTGGCCATGGCCCGGGACGTTCGGGTCATCCTGATCAAGCTGGCGGACCGGCTGCACAACATGCGCACACTGGACGCCATGCGACCCGACAAGATCCACCGCATCGCCCAAGAAACACTGGAGATCTATGCACCCATTGCCAATCGGCTGGGGCTCAACAAGGTCTACCAGGAACTGGAGGACATCGCCTTCCTGCACCTCTACCCAAATCGCCACAAGGTCATCGAGAAAGCGGTCAAATCCGCGCGCGGCAACCGCAAGGAGGTGGTCGACAAGATCCGCACCGCGATCGAGGACAAACTGCGCGAATGCCGCATCCCGGCGCAGGTGTACGGGCGGGAGAAACACCTGTTCAGCATCTATCGCAAGATGCAGGAGAAGCATCTGGCGTTTTCCGAGGTGTTCGACATCTACGGCTTCCGCATCATCGTGGAGGACACGCGTGACTGCTATCTGGCCCTGGGTGCGCTGCACGCGCTGTACAAGCCCATCCCCGGTAAGTTCAAGGACTACATCGCCATCCCCAAACCCAACGGCTACCAGTCCCTGCACACCACGCTGTTCGGACCGTTCGGCGCGCCGGTGGAAGCACAGATCCGCACGCAGGAGATGCATCGCGTCGCCGAGGCCGGGGTCGCCTCGCACTGGTTGTATAAGACCGGCGACTCGACCCTGACCGACTTGCAGAGCCGTACGCATCAGTGGATGCAGAGCCTGCTCGACATTCAGGCGGACAGCCGCGACTCGGTGGAGTTTCTCGAACACATCAAGGTCGACCTGTTCCCGGACGAGGTCTACGTGTTCACGCCGCAGGGCCGCATCATCGCGCTGCCACGCGGCGCCACGGCGGTGGATTTCGCCTACAACGTGCACACCGATATCGGCAACCACTGTGTCGGCACCAAGATCAACGGCGAGTTCATGCCGTTGTCGACACCGCTGCGCAACGGCGACCGCGTGGAGATACTGACTTCCGAATCAGCCCGCCCCAATCCGGCCTGGGCGCATTTCGCGCTCACCGGCAAGGCGCGCGCGCACATCCGCAGTGCACTGAAGAACACCCACCGGCACGAATCGGTGCTGCTCGGCGAACAATTGCTGGAACAGGCGGTGCGCGCCATCGGCGGCGACATGCCGGGCGAGGCGCAATGGGAGCGCTACCAGAAGGAAAGCGGCCGCGGCCGCGAGGACACGTTGGCCGACATCGGCCTGGGCAAGAAATTGGCATTCGTGATCGCACGCCAGTTGCTTGCCAAAGAGACCGATCCTCTGGTGCGCGGCAGCGCGGGGCCCATGCTCATCCGTGGCGCCGAGGGCGTGGCCGTGCGCCTGGGCAAATGCTGTCGGCCGATTCCCGGCGATCCCATCATCGGCCAGATCATGAAGGACCAGGGTCTGATCATCCACACGCACGACTGCGCGCAGGTGCGCCACTATCGGGACGATCCGGAGAAATGGGTCGATGTCGCCTGGTCAGCCGAACTGGACAAGCAGTTCGACGTCGGCATCAAGGTCATCGTCGCCAATCAACGCGGCGTGCTCGCCAAGGTGGCCAGCGCCATCGCCAACGAGGGCTCCGACATCGACAACATCCACATGGAAGAGGAGGCTGGCGCCTTCACCAGCCTGTATTTCACGGTCAGCGTGCAGAACCGCCTGCACCTGGCCCGCCTGATGCGGGCGCTGCGCGCGCTGCCGGAAGTCGTCCGGCTGCAGCGCATGAAGAGCCGCGGTGAAGACAAACAGGACGGCTAGCGGGCAGCCAAGCTCGACGAGCCCCGTCGAACGCGAACTTCGCGGCTACCCGCCCATGGTTTTCACTTCTTCTTCTTGCCCTTGACCGGATTGGCGGCGGCGGTCAGCGCGGCACCCGCCTTGAAGCGGACGACATTCTTCGCCGCGATCTTCATTTCCTTGCCGGTCTGGGGATTGCGGCCGGTACGCGCTTCGCGCCGTTGCACGCTGAACGTGCCGAAGCCGATCAACTGCACGTTCTCGCCCTTGGCGACGGCCTCGGTGATGGTCTCGATGGCGGCGCCGATGATGTCGGCAGTGGCGGCTTTGCTCGCGTTGGCCTTGGCGGCGACGGCTTCGATCATTTCGGTCTTGTTCATGCATGTCTCCTGCGGGTGTGTTGGGGGAGGAACGCGGCGTTTGGACGCGGCGCTAGTCTAGTGGAAGGCGGGATTACGCGGAAACCCCTTTTTGTCAACCGGATAAAAATTTTTTTACGGCATCAGGAAATTCCTATGACCCTTTGCCGTCGCGTCGGCATTGCGCTCCATCGCCCCGGCGATACCTGGACGTGCAACGGCGGGACGGGCGGCGGACAATGGCAGGGTTTCAGCCCGGCCGCATCCGACATGACCACCACCGTCCCCACGCCTTCGCCTGACGCCCGGCTGATCAACGTCTCGCATGCGATCTATGCGTTACATGCGTTGACGGTGGTCAGCGGCATGCTCACGCCGGCCTTCGTCGTCACTGCATTCGTCACCGGCTGGCCGTCGCTGATCGCGGTGATATTGGGCTACCTCAAGCGCGCCGAGGCGCGCGGCACTTTCCTGGAATCGCATTTCCGCTGGCAGATGCGCACGTTCTGGTTCGCTCTGATGTGGGTCACGCTGGCCCTGCTGCTGGCCCTGACGCTGATCGGCATTCCGCTGGCCATCGCGCTGGCCGGGTTCGCCGGGCTGTGGGTGATCTACCGCGTGGTGAGAGGCTGGCTGAATCTGAACGATCGCCGGCCGATGCCGATCTGATCGGCACCGACCGGTGCCACCAAGCCGGCCTTGCGGCCGTCCCGCCCGGGGTGCGGACCGGACGCCGCGTCAGCGCGCCGGCGCGACCGGCGCCATGGGCAAACCGAACAGACGCGGATCGAGGAACGGCACGACGGGAACCGTCGGCGCGGCCTGGGGCGCGACCGGCGCAGCCATGGGCGCGCGCATCAGCGTGTTGACCGTGGGACCATACGACTGCGGGTTGGCCACCGCACCACCCCACGCACCGTACCAGTTGGGATTCAGCGGCGCGGTGGCCATGCCGGCGACACGCGGATCCAGCGGCGCCGTCAGCCAACGCAGATAGACGTTGGGGTTGACCGCGTTGAGTACCAGCGCCAGCGCGCGCGGATCCATGGGCGCCATGAGCCAGCGCATCAGCTTGTTCGGATCGGTCAGCACGGTCTGCACCGCGGCGAGGAACTGCGGATCCATCAATGCCTGCGTCCAGGCGGCCATCGCCATCGGATCCATGGGACGTGCGAAGTTGGCGTAGGCGCGCGGATCCATCAGGGACTGTGTCGATTGCAGGTACAGGTTGGGGTCCATCAGCGACCGGGTGGCGGCCAGCAGGAATTCCGGCTCGGTCACCACCGCCAGCGCGGCGACGAACTTCTTGGGATCGGCCAGCATCTCCGCGTTGCGCGTGAAGTCGGACAGATAGTTGACCCAATCCTGGGTGGTGGTCGGCACGGCGGCTTCGGTGGCGGCGAACGCGGCGGTGGCGCTCAGTGACAAGGCGACAGCGAGGGTGATACGACGGGCTTTCATCCGGTTCTCCTTCATCCGATAACGGCAATCCAGGCGATTGCTCTGTGGTGGACCTGCGCGCAGGCCACGGCATTGTGCCGGCAATCGCATCCTGCGTGTCAAGCGATGCCGGGCCGGCATGCGCCGCCCCGCGCGCGCACCGCCCGCGCTTGCGCCCGGCGGCGGATGCCTATACTGATACCGGATACCCGGCGAAGGCCCACTGGACGCGATGCTTGCCCGTCTGCTGCCGTTGATACTGTCGTTGCTGTTGCTGACGCCCGCACATGCGGGAAGCGCACGCGTGCTGACCATCGACGGCACGGTGGGGCCGGCCAGCGCCGACTACGTGGTGCGCGGGCTCGAGCGTGCGGCCAGGGATGGCGTGACGCTGGTGGTCCTGGAGATCGATACCCCCGGCGGCCTGGACACCTCCATGCGTGCCATCATCAAATCCATCCTGGCGTCACCGGTGCCCGTGGCCGGCTTCGTGCACCCGCAGGGCGCACGCGCCGCCAGCGCCGGCACCTATATCCTGTATGCCAGCCACATCGCGGCCATGGCGCCGGCGACCAACCTGGGTGCGGCGACGCCGGTGGCCATCGGCATCGGCGGCTCCCCCGCCGACAAGGAGCCGACACCCCGCGGCAAGAAGCCATCGACCGGCGAGCAGCAGGACGATACGCCGGATACCGCGGCGCCCATGCCCGCCGGCGATGCGATGACCCGCAAGCAGGTGCACGACGCTACCGCCTACATCCGCGGTCTGGCCGAACTGCGTGGACGCAACGTGGAATGGGCCGAGCGCGCGGTGCGCGAGGCGGTCAGCCTGTCGGCCGAGCAGGCGCTGGCGATCAGGGTGATCGATGTCATTGCCGACGACGTCGGCGACCTGCTCGCCAAGCTCGATGGCCGCGCGGTGCAGACGCTGGAGGGCAAGGTAACGCTCGATCTCGAGGGTGCCGAAGTGCAGCGCCAGGCCCCCGATTGGCGCAGCCGCCTGCTGGCGGTGATCGGCGATCCGGGTATCGCCTACATCCTGCTGCTGGTCGGCCTGTACGGCCTGTATTTCGAGTTCGCCAATCCCGGCTTCGTACTGCCCGGCGTGATCGGCGCCATCAGCCTGATGCTGGGCCTGTTCGCACTCAACATGCTGCCGGTCAATTACGTCGGCCTGGGCCTGATCCTGCTCGGGGTGGCGTTCATGGTCGCCGAGGCGTTCCTGCCCAGCTTCGGCGCGCTCGGATTCGGCGGCCTGGTGGCGTTCATCATCGGTTCGGTGATGCTGATCGACACCGACGTACCCGGCTATGGCCTGCCGTGGAGCCTGATCGTGCCGGTCGCGCTGGCCAGCGCCGGCTTCGTGTTCCTGGTGGCGAGCATGGCGGTACGCGCGCGCCGGCGGCCAGTGGTGACCGGACGCGAGGACATGCTCGGTGCGCAGGGCACCGTGCTGGCCGACTGCGACGGCGAAGGCTGGGCCACCGTGCACGGCGAGACCTGGCGCGTGCGTTGCGCCACGCCGCTGAAGCGGGGTGATCGCGTGCGCGTGACCGGCATGGACGGCCTGACATTGCAGGTAAGAGTCATCGACAGTGGAGGACAGACATGATGGGTTTCGATCCTTTCGGCGGCTTCGGCCTGATCATCCTGATCGCGCTGCTGATCGGCGCCAGCCTGCGCATCCTGCGCGAATACGAACGTGCCGTGGTGTTCCAACTCGGCCGCTTCTGGAAGGTCAAGGGGCCGGGCCTGATCATCCTGATCCCCGGCATCCAGCAGATGGTGCGTGTCGACCTGCGCACGCTGGTGTTCGACGTACCCAGCCAGGACGTGATCTCGCGCGACAACGTTTCGGTCAAGGTCAATGCCGTGGTGTATTTCCGCGTGGTCGATCCGGCCAAGGCCATACTCAACGTCGAGGATTTCATGAGCGCCACCAGCCAGTTGGCGCAGACCACGCTGCGCTCGGTACTGGGCAAGCACGAGCTGGACGAGATGCTGGCCGAGCGCGAGCGCCTGAATCTCGACATCCAGCAGAGCCTGGACGCGCAGACCGACGCCTGGGGCATCAAAGTGTCCACAGTGGAGATCAAGCATGTCGACATCGACGAGTCCATGGTGCGCGCGATCGCCAAGCAGGCGGAGGCGGAACGCGAACGGCGCGCCAAGGTGATCCACGCCGAAGGCGAACTGCAGGCCGCCGAGAAACTGCTGGCCGCGGCGCAGACCCTCGCCGGCCAGCCGCAGGCCATGCAGCTGCGCTATCTGCAAACGCTGACCACCATCGCCGGCGACAAGGCGTCGACCATCGTGTTCCCGGTGCCGGGGGAGTTCATGGATCTGTTCGGCCGCATGAAGGCTCGGGATGGCAACGACGCCTGAGCGCCAATGACCACCACCACGCCGTTAGTCGTATGCGGCGGGTCGATTTCCTGCGCGCAGCGGCTAAGCTGGAAATGCCCGGCGCAGCGACGGGCGAGGAGACAGGAGATGGACATGAGCACCTATACCGACAGCCGCGGCGCGGTTCAGGTCGAGCGCCGCATCCGCCCGCAACTGCGCGCCATCTACGAAGATGCGCGCGTGCGCATCGACCGCTTCTTCCATGATAGCGAGCACTGGGCCGGCACACCGATCGACTACCTGGCCCTGCGCGTGGTGCACGAAGCCTATCCGGATCTGCCCGGCGACGACGTGCGCACGCTGGTGTCCGCCATCGAACGGCGCTACGCCAAGCCCTGGGGCAGCACGCTCTGAGCCGGCATAGCCAGCCGGCCACGGCACCCGTCCATCACGGCCTCAGTGCGGGGGTGGACGCGGCAGGATAGGGTCGAGAAACGCGGCCAGGCCGTGTACGTAGTCCATTCCGCTGAGCAGGAAGCCGCTGTTGTGATCGCCACGCAGTCGCAGGAACTGTTTGGCGGACGGTGCCGCCTCATACAGCGCACGACCGTGGCGATAGGGGATGATCTCGTCGTCCGGACTGTGCGCCACCAACACCGGCGACCGCACCCGGGTGACGGCTTCCAGGGTATCGTGGCGCAGCCGCGCGAGCCGCCGGGCCGGCAGCCACCAGTACAGTTCCGCCGCCAGTTCCGGCACCGAGATGAAGGCGGATTCCAGGATCAGCCCGGCCACCGGTCGGCGTGCCGCCAACCAGGCGGCCAGCGAGGCACCCAGCGAGCGTCCGAACACGACGATGCGCGCGGGCGTTTCTCCACGTACCTCGACCAGATGGTTCCAGGCCGCCAGCGCATCCTGCTGCAAACCCTGCTCGCTCGGCTTGCCTTCGCTGCGGCCATAGCCGCGGTAATCGATGATCAGCACCGCCAGGCCCAGGTCGTGGAAGATGCGCAGGGAATCCAAACGGTGTGAGACGTTGCCGGCATTGCCGTGCAGGAACAGCAGCGTGCCGCGCGCATCGGCCGCCGGCACATACCAGCCATGCAGCCGCACGCCGTCGGCGGTATGCAGCTCGACATCCTCGTAGCCTAGACCGATGTCGCGCGGACTGGCGAGCAATTCGCGGGTGGGCACGCCGGGCAGGTACAGCAGGCTGGACTGGCCCAGATACACCGCCAGCACCAGCGCGGCATAGCCGCCGGCGATCAATAGCAGGCCGTGCAGCACGCGATGCAGCCGGTCACGCACCGAGGATCATCGCCCCGTTCGGCGCCAGCCCGTCATCGCTCCGGCGATGATGCGGTCGCGCCGCGGTACGGGCTGTTGCCATGACCGTCAAGCGCGGCCTCCAGGATGATCGTTCGCGGGCAACGGCCCGCATTCACCCGACAGGTAGGGCACCAGCCACGCGCGTGCCGCCGCCAGATTCGCCGCCGCATCGGGGCTCAACGGCTGACCGAGTTCGAAACGGTAGCCGCGTATCGCCAGCGTCCACGCCGGCGGCGGCTCACCGAAGATCTGTCGGCAGGCATACAGCACCGCGCCCGGTGACAGGGCATGGCTGCTGTAGCTGGCGTCGCGTTCGGCGACGGTGGCGGTGAAGCTGAACGGTGCCGGCGCGGCCACGCTGGCGTCGGCGAAGATCACCTGGCTACGGCCTTGCAGGTCGAGCGCGAACTCCACCTGTAACTGGAAATCGGTGAGCAGTTCAACCCCCGGCAATGGGGCTTGCTGCAGCCTCTCGATCAGCAGCGGCCCCAGGGCATCGTCGCCACGACCGGGGTTGCCGATGCCGATCACCAGGATGGGACTTATGGCGCGCAAAGCGGTGCCACCCCCTCGCCCACCCCGCGCCGTGTCATCACGTCGATGCTGTCGCCACCGGCATCGATCAGTTCCACCCGCAGCGGCATCCGCCCGAGCGCGTGCGTTGCGCAGGACAGACAGGGATCGAACGCGCGCACCGCGACCTCGATGTGATTGAGCAGCCCCTCGGTGAGCTTGCGGCCATCCAAGTACTGGCGCGCGACCTGACGCACCGCCTCATTCATGGCCTGGTTGTTGTGCGTGGTGGAGACGATCAGGTTGGCGCGGATCACCTGATCGTGCTCGTCCACCCGGTAATGATGGATCAGCGTGCCGCGCGGCGCCTCGATCATGCCGACGCCGCGTTCCTGGCGCTCGCCGCTGACCACCAGGTCGGTGCCCTGCAGGTCGGCGTCGTGCAACAGCTCCTTGATCGCCTCGGCCGCGTGCAGCATCTCGATCATGCGCGCCCAGTGGTAGCCCAGCGTGGCGCCGGCAGCACTGCCCCCGTCGTAGGCGAGAAACTCGATGCGTTCGCGATCCGCCAGCGGCGTCGGGATGAAATCACAGTGGGTCACGCGCGCCAACGGGCCGACGCGGTACCAGCCGTGTTCCGGCCCGAGCGCACGCAGGAACGGGAACTTCATGTAAGACCAGGGCTTCACTTCCTCGCTGATCTGCTCCCAATAGTGGTTGTAGTCGACATGATCGAAGATCGTGCCGCCGTCCATGTCGCGGGCGCGCAGGCCACCGTGATACAGGTCCATCGCGCCGTCGGCGCGGATCAGGCTCAGCGTATGCGCGCGGAAGCGGCCGAAGGCGTTGTAGGTTTCAAGGTTCTGCTCGAACAGGCGGCGCGCCAAGTGCACGGCATCGCGGCACCAGCCGATGATGTGATAGATGTCCTTGAGCAATTCGTCACGCTCGGCCAGCGTCAGGTTCTTGTTGACACCGCCGGGCACCGAGCCGGTGCCGTGGATGCGCTTGCCGGCGGTGTGGCGAATCACCTCCTGGCCGTACTTGCGCAGCAGCACACCCTGGCGTGCGACATCGGGATAGGCGGCGGCGACACCGACGATGTTGCGTCGCGCCACGTCCGAGTCGAAACCGAACAGCAGGTCGGGCGAGGACAGGTGGAAGAAATGCAGTGCATGCGATTGCAGGATCTGGCCGTAGTGCATCAGCCGGCGCAACTTGTCGGCCGTCGGCGTCAGCCTGAACGCGCCGACGATCTGGTCGAGCGCCTTGGACGCCGCCAGATGGTGCGATACCGGGCAGATGCCGCACAGGCGCTGCACCATGACCGGCACTTCCCAGTATGGCCGGCCCTGGATGAATTTTTCGAAGCCGCGGAACTCGACGATGTGCAGCCGCACCTGCTGCACGTGGTCGTTCTCGTCCAGCAGCAGCGTGACCTTGCCATGGCCTTCGACGCGCGACAGCGGATCGATGGCGACGCGACGCAGTTTTTCCGGGTGGGGGGCGGTTTCCAAGGATGTCATGGCGTGCCTTCGATGATCGTGGCGGCGGCGCGCCGCTCAGTCATAGCGGATCAGTTCCGGCCCGAGGTGGGGCGTTCGCCCGGCCAGCAGGTCGGTCAGGAACTTCCAGATGGTGTCGGCGGAGGGCGGGCAACCCGGCAGGAAATAGTCCACCTTCACCACCTCATGCAGCGGATGCACCTTGTCCAGCGGCAACGGCAGTTCCGGGTCGTTGGGGATCATGCCGCTGGCCAGGCTGATCTCGGTGACGTAGACCTCTTGCAGACAGTCGGCCAGGTCCAGATGGTTACGCTGCGCCGGCAGGCCGCCGGTCACCGCGCAGGCGCCGACCGCGACCAGGATCTTGCAGTTGCGGCGGAACTCGCGCAGCACGTGTACGTTCTCGGCGTTGCAGATGCCGCCCTCGACGAGACCGATGTCGCACGGGCCGCAATGCTTGATGTCGGTCAGCGGCGAGCGGTCGAATTCGACCTGCTCCAACAGCGCGAACAGCCGCTCGTCGATGTCCAGGATCGACATGTGACAACCGAAGCAGCCGGCCAGCGAGGTGGTGGCGATGCGGACTTTCCGATGCTCGCTCATGGCCTTCACTCCCGACCGGAAGCCGTCTGCGCCGCACGCGGTGCGTCGTCCAGCGCCTGCGCGCTGATCGGCCGCCGATCATAGCGGCGCTCGCCGATGGGCGTGGCAAAGCCGACGCGCTTTTTCAGGATCACACCGACCGGGCAGACTTCCACCGCCTTGTCGCCGAGCGCGATGTCGGTATCGGCGAGTCGGCCGGATGCGGCGTTGACCACCAGGTGTTTGTCGATGCCGCGCCCGGACAGCGCGAACACGCATTTTTCGTCCACCTCGCAGGAGGCGCGCACGCACAGTTCACACAGGATGCAGCGGTTGAAGTCGAGCAGGATGTCCGGATGCGAGGCATCCACCGGTCGATCCGGGAAAAAATGGCGGAAACCGGCGGTCAGCACGCCCAAGTCGGCACCCAGTGCCTGCAACATGCAGTTGCCGCTCTTCTCGCACGACGGACAGAAGTGATTACCTTCGGCGAACAGCATCTGTACCAGGGTACGGCGCAGCTCGTTCATCTCGTCGCAATCGCTTTCCACCGCCAGCCCGGCCTGCGCCGGCAGCGTACAGGACGCGGCGGTACGTCGGCCGGTGCGCACGGTGCATACCTTGCAACTGCCATGCGGCTTGAACTCGGGGTGATAGCACAGATGCGGAATGTAGCGGCCGGCGGCAAGCGCAGCTTGCAGCACGCTTTGGCCGGGCGTGAAAGGCACTTCTTCGCCGTCGAGCAGGAAGGTGTCGCTCATGGTCGTCGCTCCGTTCAGCGTTCCAGTTCGGCGCTCAGATGCGCGCCGGCGTCGTCGCGCCCGGTCATGCGCCGCGCGGCGGCCAGCGCACCGTCGAGATCGAACGCCGGCACGAAGTCGAGCGACTTCAAGCGGCGCTCGAAGGTCGGGCGGAAACGCTTCAACGTATCCAGCGTCGGATTGCAGGCGGTATGTCCGAGACCGCAGTGCGCAGACTGATGCAGCACCCGATCGAGCCGTTCGATCTCGGCGAGGTCATACTGGGTGCCCTGGCCGGCGGCGATCTTGTCCATGGTCGCCTTCAGCATGCTGGTGCCGACCCGGCAGGGCGTGCAGAAGCCACAACTCTCGTGCGCGAAGAAATGCGCGAAATTGCGCGCCACCTCGAACAGGTCGCGGCTGCGGTCGAACACCATGAAGGCGCCGGCGGTGGCCAGATCCTCGAAAGCGATGCGCCGGTCGAATTCGTCGCCGGCGATGCACACGCCGGAAGGGCCGCTGATCTGTACCGCCAGTGTGTCCTCGGCGCCGCAGTCGGCCAGAACCTGGCGCACCGTGACGCCGAACGGGTATTCGTAGATGCCGGGCCGGGCGCAGTCGCCGGATACCGACAGCAGCTTGGTGCCGGCGGATTTCGCCGTGCCGACGGCGCGGTACCAGTCGCCGCCATGGCGGGCGATCAGCGCGGCAGCACAGAACGTCTCGACATTGTTGACCGTGGTCGGTTTCTGCAGATAGCCGTGCGTGACCGGATACGGCGGGCGGTTGCGCGGAATGCCGCGCTTGCCTTCCAACGACTCGATCAGCGCCGATTCCTCGCCGCACACGTAGGCGCCGGCGCCCAGATGGATGTCGATGTCGAAATCGAAGCCCTTGACCCCGAGGATGCCCGTGCCCAGCAGATTGGCAGCGCGCCGCCGCGCCAGCACCGCCTGCAGCGGTTGCAACAAGTGGCGGTATTCGCCGCGCAGGTAGAGCAGGCCGTGACGCGCGCCGATGACATAGGCGCACACGGTCATACCCTCGAACACCAGATCGGCCTGCCGGGTCAGCAGCACCCGGTCCTTGAACGTGCCCGGCTCGCCCTCGTCGGCATTGCACACCACGTAACGGGGCGTAGCCGGCGCATTGCGGCATGCCTCCCATTTCAGGCCGGTGGTAAAGCCGGCGCCACCACGCCCGCGCAGGTTGCTGCGCTTGATCTCCTCCAGCGTGGCCAACGGCCCGGGCGCCGCATGCACGTTGGCCTCGCGCCAGGAGCGTTCGTTCGCCGGCGCCTCGGCGTCGATGCCGGCCCCGCGCGCCAGCGCCGCGCGCAGCGCGTCGCCCGGCATCAGATCGTGGCCCAGCAGCACGTCGGTGCGCCGGATGTTGTCGTCGATGGCGAACAGGTCGCCCGGCCACTGCGCCACCGGCCGACCGGCGACGATCAGATCGGCGATGCGGTCCAGTATTTCCCGACTGGCGCGGGGGATGGCCCAGCCATTCACCAGCAGGCCCGGCCCCTGATCGCACAGGCCGGTGCAGGACGTGGTATCCACGCACACCAAGCCATCCTCGGATACCCGTCCCGGCTCCACCCACAGGCGCTCGCACAGGTAGGCCAGCAGCTCCTGGCTACCCTGCATGCGGTCGGTGACGTTGTCCGAGAACAGCACGCGATAACGACAGGGTGCGTCGGTGTGCAGGAAGGCATAGAAGCCGGCCACGCCCTCGATACGCGCGCGCGGCAGGTGCAAACGTTCGGCCAGCGCGTCGATCGCCTGCGGCGGAATCCAGTGCAGCGCATCCTGCACGTCGCGCAGCATCTGCACCAGGCGCGTGGCATCGTCACCGTGCCGCGCGACGATGGCCGCCAACTCGGCGCGCATGTCATCGGTCATATCGTCTTTCTCCATCCTCTGTCTGCATCCGCGCTGGCCCGCTCCACCGCGGCGTCACCGTTTACAGTGTAGGCACGCTTGGCGGATTTCCCCAATGCCTGCACGGCGCGGCTTGCATCCCAGGCACACGATTCTGAACCCTGCACTTTGCAGCCAGGTTGCTCCGCACCCGGCCGACGGGGTCAAGCAAGGGCCATGCCGTAACCGGCCGGCCACCGGTGCGCCGCCCGCGGCCGCCCGGCATCCCGGGCGCGCACC
>CAYTRH010000019.1:0-30080 GCA_964440155.1 uncultured Thiobacillus sp.
GCCGCCGACCTGCCCGGCCGGCGCGCGCCGCATCTGCTGCCGCGCGCGCTGGTGGCGGCCATGCCGCGCGGCGCCGCCCTGGTCGACGTGGCCATCGACCAGGGCGGCATCGCCGAGACCTCGCGTCCGACCTCGCATGCCGCACCGTTCTACCTGGAGGAAGGCGTGGTGCACTACGCCGTCGCCAACATGCCTGGCGCGGTGGCGCGCACCTCGACGCTGGCGCTGGCCGAGATCACACTGCCCTACCTGCTGCGTCTGACCGCGGACGGACGCGCGGCGCTGGCGGCGGACGCCGGGCTGGCCGCCGGCATCAATGTGGCGGCGGGCCGGATCACCCATGCCGGCCTGGCCATGGACCTCGGCCAACCGGTGGCTGACTGGCGCACGCTTCCGCTGTAAGATGCAGTTCCCGACAAAATCAGTCGGGTATTAATCAACGCACAGAGGACGCCAACATGAGTGAACCCATGGTCGCCGGCAAGGCGCCGATCGAAGCCCACCTGGAACCGGGCGAATACTGGTGGTGTAGTTGCGGCCGCTCGCGCACACAACCCTTCTGTGACGGCTCGCATGCCGGCACGGAATTCCAGCCCATGCCGTTCAAGGTGGACAGTGCCGGCCCGGTGTGGCTGTGCACGTGCAAACACACCGCCAACCCGCCGTTCTGCGACGGCGCGCACGAGCTGCTCGACTGAGGGCTGCCGCCCCGCCGCCGCTCCGGCGGCGGCGCGTCAGGGTTGTCCCTCCACGCCCCGTCGCCGATAATCCGCGCCTAATCTGACGCCGGGTCATGGAAAACTACCTGCTCATCCTCATCGGCACGGTGTTCGTGAACAACATCGTGATGTCCAAGATTCTCGGGCTGTGCCCGTTCATGGGCGTCTCGCGCAAGCTGGAAACCTCCATCGCCATGGGCGCGGCCACCACCTTCGTGCTGACCCTGGCTTCCGGCATCAGCTACCTGATCGATACCTATCTGCTGGGCGAGGAGCTCGCCTACCTGCGCACGCTGTCGTTCATCGTGGTCATCGCCGGCATCGTCGGTTTCACCGAGATGTTCATCAAGAAAACCTCGCCGGTGCTGTTCCGCGTGCTGGGCATCTATCTGCCACTGATCACCACCAACTGCGCGGTGCTGGGCATCCCGCTGCTGAACGTACTGGAGCGGCACGATTTCGTCGAGTCGCTGATCTTCGGCCTGGGCGGCGCGCTCGGCTTCACGCTGGTATTGGTGCTGTTCGCCGCCATGCGCGAGCGTCTGGAGGCCGCCGACGTGCCGTTGCCGTTCAAGGGCACCAGCATCGCCATGATCACCGCCGGCCTGATGAGCCTGGCGTTCCTGGGCTTCGCCGGGCTGATCCGCTGATGCTGTCGGCGATCCTGGTGATGGCGGGCATCGGCCTGGTGCTGGGCGGCATCCTCGGCTGGGCGTCGATCCGCTACCGCGTCCAGGATGACCCGCTGGTGGAGAAGATCGACGCCATCCTGCCGCAGACCCAATGCGGCCAGTGCGGTTATCCCGGCTGCAAGCCCTATGCCGAGGCCATCTCCAAGGGCGAAGCCGACATCAACCTGTGCCCGCCCGGCGGCGAGGACGGTGTGCGCCGCCTGGCCGAACTGCTGGGCGTGGAGCCCAAGCCGCTGTCCGATGACGCCGGACCGAAACCGCGGTCGGTGGCGGTGATCGACGAGAACCTGTGCATCGGCTGCACGCTGTGCATCCAGGCCTGCCCGGTGGACGCCATCGTCGGCGCCGCCAAGCAGATGCACGTGATCGTCGCCGACCAGTGCACCGGTTGCGAGCTGTGTCTGCCCCCCTGCCCGGTCGACTGCATTTCCATGCAGGTGATCAAGGAGGACGTGACCAACTGGAAATGGCGCTACCCGGTGCACATGATGAAGCGCGTGGCATGAGCCGTCGGCTGTTCCCCTTTCACGGCGGCGTGCATCCCGAGCCGCACAAGCGCGAATCCAACACCACGCCGATCCGCGCCATGCCGCTGCTGCCGCGCTACGTGGTGCCGATGCGCCAGCACATCGGCGAGCCGGCGCGTCCCGTCGTGCATGTCGGCGATTACGTGCTGCGCGGCCAGATCATCGGCGAGGCGCAGGGTTACGTGTCCACCGCGGTGCACGCGCCAACCTCCGGCCGCGTGGTGGCGCTGGAACCGCGCCCGGCGGCGCATCCGTCCGGCCTGTACGACCTCGCCGCGGTGATCGAGGCCGATGGCGATGACCGCGCGGTGGCGTTCCAGCCGCTGGACTGGCGCACCATGGATGCCAGCGCGCTGCGCAACCGCGTGCGCGACCTGGGCGTGGCCGGCCTGGGCGGCGCGGTGTTCCCCAGCTATGTCAAGCTCAATCCGGGGGCGCAGCGCATCCACACGCTGATCGTCAACGGCGCCGAATGCGAACCCTGGATCACCTGCGACGACCGGCTGATGCGCGAGCGCGCCGGCGAGACGCTGCGCGGCATCGCCATCATGCGTCACTGCCTTGGCGCCGAGCAGGTGCTGATCGGCATCGAGGACAACAAGCCGGAGGCCATCGCGGCGATGCGCGCGGCGCTGACGACACTGGATGCCGACGGCGCGCGCGGCGTCGAAATCGTCGTGGTGCCCAGCATCTATCCGGCCGGCGGCGGCAAGCAGCTCACCTACCTGCTCACCGGCCTGGAAACCCCCAGTGGCGGCCGCTCCACCGACCTGGGCATCCAGGTGTTCAACGTCGGCACCGCCTACGCGCTGTGGCGCGCTGTGGAACTGGGCGAACCGCTGCTGTCACGGGTGGTGACGGTGACCGGCCACGTCGCCGCGCCCGGCAACTTCGAGGCACGCCTGGGTACACCGCTGGTCGATCTGATCGCCGCCGCCGGTGGAGAACTGCCCGGCGCCGCCGGCGAGATCGTCGGCGGGCCGATGATGGGTTTCGATCTGATGGACGATGCCGCGCCGGTGACCAAGGCGGTCAACTGCGTCATCGTCAAGAACACCACGCTATTCCCGCCACGCGCGCCGGATCTGCCCTGCATCCGCTGCGACGCCTGCGCGCGCGCCTGTCCGGTGGTGCTGCAACCATTCGACCTGTACTGGTACAGCCGCGCCAAGGATTTCGGCCGCGCGCAGAGCTACCACCTGTTCGACTGCATCGAATGCGGCTGCTGTTCCTACGTCTGCCCCAGCCACATCCCGCTGGTGGATTACTTCCGCTACGCCAAAAGCGAGATCTGGCAGCGCGAACGCGAGAAACTCGCCGCCGACCAGGCCCGCCAGCGCCACGAGTTCAAGACCTTCCGGCTGGAGCGGGAGAAACGCGAGAAAGCCGAGAAGTTCGCCAAGGCCGCGGAAAAGACCAAGGCGGCCGCCGCAGCGCCGGTGGATGCTGATGCCGAGCGCAAGCAGGCGCTGCTCAAGGCGGCGATGGAACGCGCGCAGAAGGCCAAGGCAGCGGTGCAGCCGAAGAACGTCGACAACCTGCCGCCCGCGGTGCAACGCGAAATCGACGAGATCGAGGCACGCCGGGCGGCGGCGCGCGACGCGGCCGAACACCACGCCGACACCGGAGCGGACAAGTGATCGGCTCGCCCCACGTACACGTCAGCAACACCTCGGTGGCGGCGCTGATGGCCAAGGTCATGGCCGCGCTGATTCCCGGCACCATCGCCCACGCCTGGTTCTTCGGTCCCGGCATCTGGGTCAGCCTGCTGCTGTGCGGGCTGTTCGCGCTGGTGCTGGAAGCCATGCTGCTGCGCCTGCGCGGTCTGCCGCTCAAGCCTTTCTTGGGCGACGGCTCGGTGTTGCTCACCGCCTGGCTGCTGGCGCTGTCGCTGCCAACGCTGGCGCCGTGGTGGCTGTATCTGGTCGGCACGGTGTTCGCCGTGGTGGTGGCCAAACATCTGTATGGCGGCCTGGGCCAGAACCTGTTCAATCCGGCCATGGTCGGCTATGCCGTGCTGATCATCGGCTTTCCCGCCTACATGACGCTGTGGCCCGGCCCGATCGGCGCGGTGGACCACAGCCTGACGCTGTGGGAAGCGTTCGATCTGGTGTTCGCCGGCCAGGGCGCGGTCAGCCACGACGCGGTGACCGCCGCCACCGCGCTGGACACCTGGCGCACGCAGACGCGCCTGGGCACGCCGGTGGACGACATCCTGGCGCGGCCGATGTTCGGCTGGATCGGCGCGCGCGGCCACGAGATCGTCGCCGCCATGTACCTGCTGGGCGGCCTGCTGCTGCTGTCGGCGCGCGTCATCACCTGGCACATCCCCGTCGCCTTCCTCGCCGGCATCGCGCTGACCGCGGGCGCGCTGCACCTGATCGACCCCGCCGCGCACGCCGACCCGCTGTTCCATCTGTTCTCCGGCGCCGCCATGCTGGGCGCCTTCTTCATTGCGACCGACCCGGTCACCGCCGCCTCCACCCCGCGCGGCAAGCTGATCTATGCCGCCTTGGCGGGCTTCCTGGTGGTGGTCATCCGCACCTGGGGCGCCTACCCCGACGGCGTCGCCTTCGCCGTGCTGCTGATGAACACCTGCGTGCCGTTCATCGACGATTACACCCACCCGCGGGTGTTCGGCCACAAGCGGGCCAGCAAGCCATGACCCCGGCGCTGCGCGAAACCCTGGCCACCGCGTTCACCCTGCTCGGCTTCGCCGTGCTCGGCGCCGGTTTGCTGTCCGGCACCTACACGCTGACCCGGCCGATCATCGAACGCAGCGAGCAGGCCGAGAAAATGGCCAAACTGGCGCAGACCCTGCCGGCCGGCAGCTTCGACAACGACCTGATCGCCGACGCGGTGACGCTGCCCGCCACGCCGCGCCTGGGCCTCAAGCGGCCCGGCCGCGCCTATGTCGCGCGCAAGCAGGGGACCGCCGTCGGCGTGGTGCTGGAGGCGGTGGCGCCCGATGGCTATGCCGGCGAGATCCGCCTGCTGGTCGGCATCCTCGCCGATGGCCGCATCAGCGGCGTGCGCGTGACCAAGCACAACGAAACGCCCGGTCTGGGCGACTACATCGATCACAGCCGGGGCGACTGGATCCACCAGTTCGCCGGCAAGAGCCTGAGCCAGCCCACACCGGACGCCTGGCGCGTGAAGAAGGACGGCGGCGCGTTCGACTATCTGGTCGGCGCCACCATCAGCCCGCGCGCGGTGATCAAGGCGACCCGTCAGGCGCTGGAGTACTTCGCCGAGCACCACTCGGAACTGCTGGCGCCGGCGACTCCGCCGGCCACCGACGACAGCGCAAAGGAGCAACGCACATGAGCACGCACGAAGGCACGCTGCCCGCCGCCGCGCCCACCGGCGGTCTGTGGTCGCGCGAGACGCGCGACATCGTGGTCAACGGCCTGTGGGCGCAGAATCCGGGCATCGTGCAACTGCTCGGCCTGTGCCCGCTGCTGGCCATCAGCAACACCGTGGTCAACAGCCTGTCGCTGGGCCTGGCCACCACGCTGGTCATGGCCACCGCCAGCGGCTCGGTGGCGCTGGTGCGCAACTTCATCCCGCACGAGATCCGCATCCCGGCGTTCGTGCTGATCATCGCCGCACTGGTCACCGTGGTGCAGCTGGCCATGAACGCCTGGGTCCACCCGCTGTATCTGGTGCTGGGCGTGTTCATTCCGCTGATCACCACCAACTGCATCGTGCTGGCGCGTGTGGAGGCGTTCGCCTCCAAGCGTTCCACCGCCCACTCCATCCTCGACGCCACCATGATGGGGCTGGGTCTCACCGCCGTGCTGGTGGTGCTGGGCGCGATGCGCGAGGCAGTGGGCAAAGGCACGCTGCTGTCCGGCATCGATCTGGTACTGGGCCCCGGTGCCGCGCATTGGGTGATTCCGTTGACACCAGGCGACTACGGCGGCTTCCTGATCGCCGTGCTGCCGCCCGGCGCGTTCATCGGCCTGGGGCTGTTGATCGCGCTGCGCAACGTCATCCAGGCGCGCGGGGCCTGAAGCCCTGGCGCGCCCGCCGCGCGCGATGACAACCTGAACGGCGTGCCCATGGACCTCGCGGAATTCATCCGCTTCACTCTCGGCCTGTTCGCCATCGTCGATCCGATCGGCGTGATTCCGGTGTTCCTGCTCGCCACCGCCGGTTTCGCGCCCGCCCAGCGGCGCGCCGCGGCGTGGATGGCGGCGGTGACGGTATTGGTCGTGCTGACCCTGTTCGCCATCGGCAGCACCAGCCTGTTGCAGTTCTTCGGCATGCGCATGGCCGCGTTCTCCGTGGGCGGCGGCATCATCCTGCTGCTGCTGGGCATCTCCATGGTGCAGGCGCACATCAGCCCGCAGCGACAGACGCCCGAGGAGGCACGCGAGGTCGGTGAACGCGACGCGGTCGGCGCCGTGCCGCTGGGCGTGCCGCTGCTGGCCGGCCCCGGCGCCATCTCGCACGTGATCATCGCCGCCGGCAGCGGCACCAGTGACGCCGGCTGGCTGTGGCAGCTCAGCCTGCTGCCCGGCATCGTGCTGGTGGCCGCCAGCGTCTGGCTGTGTTTCCGCCTGTCGCCGCTGATCGCACGGAAACTCGGCACCACCGGCATCCTGGTGGTCACGCGCATCATGGGGCTGATCATCGCCGGCATCGCCGTGGAAATGATCGCGCGCGGTCTGGCGGAACTGTTTCCGGGGCTCACCGGCGCTTGACCGGCGGGCACCGGGGACCCGTCGTCACAGCATCAACGCAACCAGAAAGATGCCCAGCATCATGAACACGATCACCACCTTGGCGATCAGACCGACGATCAGACCCAGCCAGGTGGCGACACCGACATGCAGCGAGCGCGCATGATCGCGCCGCGCCAGGAATTCACCGATCACCGCGCCGACGAACGGCATCAGCAACACGCCCACCAGTCCCATGAACAGCCCGACGACGGTGCCGATGGCGGCACCGGCCAATGCCTGCCGGCTGGCGCCGGCATGGCGCGCACCCAGCAGCGCGGCCAGGTAATCCAGTATCCAGGCCAACACGGTCAAACCGCCGAGCACGGCCACCACGTAGACCGATACCCGCTGGTAGTCGTCTATCCACGCCATCAGCCAGGCGCCGGCGAACACCAGCACCACACCCGGCAAAGCCGGCAGCACGGTGCCGAGCACGCCGAGCGCCATCAACACGATGCCCAACAGCCAAAGCATGATGTCCATCATTCACCCGCATGCAACTTGCTCAAAGTAACGTAGTCTCTAGCAACTTCCCGCTCCCGCGCCGACCACTGACGGAGAACCCCATGCGCCGCCGAATGCTGATCCCGCTGATGTTCACCCTGACCCTGAGTGCCGCCCACGCCGCCCAACCGTCCGCCCCGACCGAGCCATCGGCGCGCACGCTGGCCATGGCCGACCGTTGCACCGATTTCACCACCAATGGCTGGGCGTTCAAATCGCCGCGCAACTTCCTGCAGTGGCTGGACGTGTTCACCACGCCGGACATCCATCTGGAATTCGCCCGGCGCAGCCTCGACCCACGCCAGAGCGTACGCACCCTGTCCAGCCTGATCGACCCCGGCATGCCGCGCAACTATCTGGAATGGACCAACCCCGCCATCTACGCGGAATGGCTGCGCAGCGCCGTGGACGGCGAGTTCTACGCCGCCGTCGGCGCCATCCTGACCGATCCGCAACGCCTGGCGCGCTGGCTCGAACTGCCCGCCGATCCCCGCGTCGGCCGTCTGCTCGCCCAGGCATCCAGCCCCAACACCCTGATCGACTGGCTGGCGGCACCCAACGACCCAGCCACCCAGGCCCTGTTCGCCAAAGCCGCAGACCCCGCCAACCTGGAACGCTGGCTGCGCCAGTTCAGCGAGCCGGGTAACTACGCCGGCCTGTACGCCTGGATCGAACAGGCTGAACGATAGCCCGGCCAGATCGTACTCGTCATTGCGAGCGCAGCGCGGCAATCCAGTCCGTCTCGCCAGGCGCCACCGTCGATGCTGGATTGCCGCGTCGGCTGCGCCTCCTCGCAATGACGGGGGTGGGGGTGGCACGCCGGGTACGGGTGGCCAGCCTTCGTCGTCATTGCGAGCGCAGCGCGGCAATCCAGCCCGTCTCGCCATACGCCACCGTCGATGCTGGATTGCCGCGTCGGCTGCGCCTCCTCGCAATGACGGGGGTGGGGGTGGCACGCCGGGTACGGGTGGCCAGCCTTCGTCGTCATTGCGAGCGCAGCGCGGCAATCCAGCCCGTCTCGCCATACGCCACCGTCGATGCTGGATTGCCGCGTCGGCTGCGCCTCCTCGCAATGACGGGGGTGGGGGTGGCACGCCGGGTACGGGTGGCCAGCCTTCGTCGTCATTGCGAGCGCAGCGCGGCAATCCAGCCCGTCTCGCCATGCGCCACCGTCGATGCTGGATTGCCGCGTCGGCTACGCCTCCTCGCAATGACGGCGAAGGGGGCGGCTGAGTCATGACGGCGGATGCTGCGGTCAGGCCGGGCCGGCCAGCCTGCGCCGCGGATCCTGCCGGTAGAACGCCTTCATCTGCGCATACACCGCCGGATACTGCGCGTGCAACAGCGCCGGCAGTTCGAAGAAGTACTCGCTCAGCACCGCGAAGAACTCCGCCGGACTGTCACTGGCGTAGGGATCGATGTCGAGTTCCTCCTGCCCGTCATCCACCCGCCGGCAGAAGTCCTCGTAGGCCGCGGTGAACACCCGCGCCCACGCGGCCACGGGCATGTCCGCATGCAACGGCGGCAGTCCGTCGACCACGCCGTCACGCATGTCCAGCTTGTGCGCAAACTCGTGGATCACCACGTTGTAACCCTGGCAATGGCCGGACTCCGCGACATCGTCCAGCGAAAGCACCAGCGGCCCGCCCAGCCAGGCCTCGCCACTCATCGGCTCGCGCACGTGATGCACCACGCCGAAATCGTCGGTGACCTCTCTTTCCGGCACGAACTGGCGCGGGTACAGGATGATCTCGTTCCAGCCGGTCAGCCAGTCGTAGCCCAGGTTCAGCACGGGCAGCACCGCTTGTGCCGCCACCGCGGCGATGTCATAGCCGGTCGGCTGCGCATCGCCGGCGGCGTTGACCGCCTTGTCCGCCAGCAGACGGCAGCCCAATTGCCGCAATACATCGCGCTCCGCCCCGGTCAGGCCGTCGAACACCGGCAGGCTCAGCGCCTCCAGCCAATCCCGAGGGTCGGGCGCGGGTACGGGCGGCGAAGCGGCAAACAACGCGCGCAACCAGGCTGGCATGAAAGGCTCTTGGTGACCGGTGAAAACACTATTCTAGGCGCCACGCCGGGTGTCCAAGTCGACGGATATGCCGCCCATACGCCCATGCGCGCCGTTTGTCGTCCATCCCCTTGGCAATGTCACGGCAGATCGTATGCTGACGGCGAGGGCCACGCTCACCAGCGTGCCCCAAACCCGCGGAACACGACACCTCAACCATGCCCAACGCCCATCCACAACGCGGATTGACGCTGATCGAACTGCTGGTGACCATCGCCATCGCTGCGGTCGTCATGGGCTTGGCCATTCCTGGTTTCCAGGCATTCTTCCGCAGCAATACCATGGCCAACGTCAGCAACGAGATTCGCGGCTCGCTGATGCTGGCACGCGAGGAAGCCATCCGCCGCGGCCGGCAGGTGGTGGTGTGCACCAGAACCAGCGGCCCCGGCTGCACCGCCAATGGCACCAACTGGAGCGGTGGCTGGATGGTCTTCGTCGACACCAACGGCAATGACGCGTTCGATGCCGGCGAACCCATCCTGCGCGTGTCCGCCGCCGTGCCCGCCGGCGCCACGCTGCGTTCGACCTTCGCCAACACGGTGCGCTACGCACGCAACGGCCAGGCACACGCCGACGGCTCGTTCGTCGCCTGTCACGCCAACCAGTTGGGCGGCGCCCGCGTCGTCCTGGTCTCGCGCGTGGCCAGCCCGCGCCTGGGCGGCGACACCAACAACGACGGCATCCCCGAGGATGCCACCGGCAACAACATCACCAGTTGCACACCATGACCTCCAGGCTCCCTCCCGCATTCCGTCGACGCCCCGCCGCCCACGCCCAGCGCGGCTTCTCCCTGCTGGAGATCCTGGTCGCCATCATCGTGCTGTCCATCGGCCTGCTCGGCCTGGCCGGCCTGCAGGTCAGCGGCATGAAGGCCAACCAGGGCGCCTACCTGCGCACCCAGGCCAATGCCCTGGCCTATGACATCATCGAGCGCATGCGCGCCAACGTCACTCCGGCGATCAATGGCGCTTATGTCGGCGAGTGGCAGTGCGCCGGCTACGCTGCTTCCGGTCTCAACACCATAGCGGCTCGGGACATCGACGCCTGGATGGCCAACCTCGACGCCAACCTGCCGGAGTGCAGCGCCGCCATCGCCACCGCCACGGCGGGCGGCGAGGTTCTGGTCACCGTCACCGTGCGCTGGAGCAATACCCATGCGGCCGGCGGCGTCGCCGAACCGGTCGATCTGGTCTTACAAACACGGTTGCCACGCTGATGAACAGGATCCTCCCCCGCCCGCAGCATCAGGCTGGCTTCAGCCTGCTCGAACTGCTCATCGCCATGACGCTCGGCCTGCTGCTGCTGGGCGGCCTGCTCACGGTGTACTCGGCCAGCAGCCTCAGTTACCGGGTCGCGGAGAACACCAACCGCATGCAGGAAGGCGCACGCCATGCCTTCAGCATCATCGGTGAGCATATCCGCAGCGCGGGCTACATGGGGTGTTACGCCTCGCCTAACGGACCCAAAAATGAACTGGCGCTACCGTTGATCCCCTTCGACGCCCCGGCGCAACTCGTCGGCCATGAAGCCATCGCCGCCGGCAGCCATGTAAACGCGCTGGACGGCAGGCCCGCGGTTGCCGACACCTACGGTTACGCCGCAGCGACCCACGGCACCGCCGCAGCCAACCAGGGTCTGGCCGGCACCGATGCATTGACCGTGCGCCGCGCGTCGGTGCGCAGCATGCTGCTGAATGCGGCCATGGCCAACAATTCGTCCGCCATCCCCATCCAGGCCAACAGTCTGGGTTTGTCGGTCGGCGATTACGTACTGGTCGGCGACTGCGCCAGTGCGGACATGCTGTGCGCCCAGGCGAACACATTCACCAAAGCCATCGATGCTAGTACCAATCCCGGATGCACCGGCAACACCGCCGCTCCGCCGGCACTGAGCAAGATATACCGAGGCAGTGAATCCGCCTGGGTGCGGCAGTTCGAGGAAGCCACCTTCTTCATCCGCATGAACCCAGCGGGCCAGCCGGCTCTTTACTGGCGTTCGCGCGTGGGCGGCTCACCCCGGACGGAGGAACTGGTGGAGGGTGTGCAGGACATGCAACTGTGTTTCGGCGAAGACACCGACACGCCGATCGACCGTGTCGTCAACGTCTACCGCCCGGCCAACGCTGTGGCCAATTGGGCCAACGTCGTCAGCGTGCGCGTGACGTTGCTGATGCGCAGCCTGGAAGACGGCATCGCCACCGCGCCGCAAGCCTATGGCATCGACCGCAACTGCGACGGCGCCGTCGACGCGGCGGAGACCCTCACCCCCACCGACCGGCGCGTCCGGCGCGCATTCACCAACACGTTCAGCGTGCGCAACCGACTGCCCTGAATCTTCCGGAGCCAGCCGCGATGAAACCACTCCACCCACCGCATAATCAGCGCGTACCCCTGCGTCAACGGGGCGCCGCGCTCACCATCGGCCTGATCCTGCTGGTTTTGCTCACCCTGATCGGCGTCACCACCATGCGTTCCAGTAGTCTGGAAACCAGTATGAGCGGTCATGCCTCCGACTGTAATGTCGCTTTTCAGGCAGCGGAAGCGGCTCTGCGCGCGGCCGAGTTGTTCCTGGAGAACACGCCCATCGTCATGATCAACAACCAGGGGGTGTACATGGAAAAGGCATTCGGTGTAGCCCCCTGCGCCGACACCAACGTACCCTGTACACCGCGCTGGGAAGACCCTAACGTCTGGGCTACAAACGGCACCGGTTCCATCGTGCATGCCGGAACCAATCTGACGCGCGTCGCCCGGCAGCCACGTTACATCATCGAACGCATGATGACCGGCGCTCTGGGTTTTAATGTCTTTTGCTCAGGGATCTCGGACGGAAGCGGGTTCGTCGGGATCGACTGTGGTGACTACTTCGCCAATCTGGACGTCGCAGAACGCAATCTTCACGCCCGCGACAGTTTGAGAACACAGTATCTCTACCGCATCACCGCCCAAGGCTACGGCGCACAGACCGACGACGCTGGCAACCCTGTGACCGTGGTCATGGTGCAGTCGACGTTCAGGCCGTAGGAGTCCGCCATGAAAACAACGTTCGCAATAAGGTCCGGCGTCGCGCTGATAGCCACGCTGCATGCGGCGGGGCTGGCCGCCACCCCCGCGCAGTCCCCCCTGTTCCTCACCGGCGCCATCGAGCCGCGCGTGATGCTGCTGGTATCGCGCGATCACGAACTGTCCAAGAAAGCCTACAACGACTACTCCGACCTGGATGGCGACGGCGTGCTCGACACCACCTACAAGGACAGCATCGTCTATTACGGCTATTTCGACTCCAAGAAGTGCTACAGCTATACCAACAGCCGCTTCGAGCCGGCCGCGGCGGTCACCGCCAATACCCATCAGTGCAACGGTTCGCACTGGAGCGGCAACTTCCTCAACTGGGCCAGCATGACTCGCATGGACGTGCTACGCAAGACGTTGTACGGCGGCTATCGCTCGACCGACAGCACCACGGCCACGGTACTGGAGCGCCACTTCCTGCCCAATGACGTACATGCCTTCGTCAAGGTTTTCAACCCCAATAGCTCGGCCACGCTGAGCATGTATGTTCCGTCCGCCGTCGTCGGCAGCAACACGGCCATCTCCCTGTGCAACGTCTCCGACAGCACCAACACCAACCTCACCGGCACGACCAACTTCACCATCCCCGCACCCAGAATCAAGGTGGCCGCCGGCGCGTGGCCGCAGTGGGATGCCTCCGAAGTGACACAGTGCGGCGTCAACATCGGCAACTCCACGCAACCGACTGCGGTGCTGGGCACGTACAACGCGCGCGTCCAGGTGTGCGTAGCCGGCTCGCTGGAAAGCAATTGCAAACCCTACACGCATCCCACCACCGGCGTGCAGGTGGTCAAGCCCATCGGGCTGCTGCAGCAATATGGCGACGTCGATTCCAGCAAACGCACGCGCTTCGGTCTGATGACCGGCAGTTACAACGCCAACAAGTCCGGTGGTGTGCTGCGCAAAAACGTCGGCCCCATCACCAACAACAGTGGCCACGCCGTGACTTCCGCGGCGATCTGCGGCAACAACCATGCCAACGACGAGATCAACGTCTGCACCGGCCAGTTCATCAACCAGGAGAACAACAAGGCCGGCATCATCAATACGCTCAACCGGCTGCGCATCGCCGGCTTTCAATACACCAGTAACGGCCGCAACGACAGCCACCGATACTCCTGCAACAGTCCAGGTATCGCCAGCTTCAACAACGGCCAGTGCGTCGACTGGGGCAACCCTATCAGCGAACTGTATCTGGAAGCGCTGCGCTACTTCGCCAACGCCGGCGCCACCGCCGCATTCGATGTCAGCGATTCGGGCAAGCTCGATGCCATCCCCAAGGTGGCCTGGAGTGACCCGTTGCCGGCGACACAGTGGTGCACGCAATCCAGCATCATCGTGCTGTCCACCGGCATCAACTCGTTCGACGCCGACGAGTTGGCGAACTTCACGCCGGCCGGTGGCAATACCGTCATCAGCGCGCTGGATCTGACCCAACTGGTGGGCGACTACGAGGGCATCACCGGCAACAGCTATCTGGTCGGCGATAGTGGCGCGCCCAACCCCAACAACCAGTGCACCGCCAAGACCGTGAACAACCTGGCCCAGGTCAAGGGCATCTGCCCGGAGGCGCCGAGCATGCAAGGCGGCTATGGCATCGCCGGCCTGGCCTATGCGCCCAAGCGTTACGACCTGCGCCCCGACCATGCCGCCAAGCGCAACGCGCGTTGGGGCGGGGTATCCGCGATCAACAAGGATTGGGCGCTGCGCCAGCCGATCAACACCTACACCGTACAACTGGCCGAGGCGCTGCCCAGTTTCACCATCCCGGTCGGCAACGGCAGTGTTACCTTGCTGCCGGCCTGCATGGCCAACAGTAACGGCAATCCAGGCGCGTGGACGGACACGGCCACTGGCTGGCGCAACTGTTCGATGACCAACCTGATCGTCGATGCCAACGTCGCACAAGCGTCGGTCGGCACTGACGCAACCGCCAAGACCAACACCTGCAGCGGCAACGGCACCACGTCGCAATGCTTCACCATCCCCTGGGAAGACTCTACCTGGGGCAACGACTACGACATGGATGGCATCCAGCGTCTCGGCTATTGCGTCGGCGCGGCCTGCGCCACGTTCAAGATGCTGTGCCCCAGTACCACCGACGCCGCCGCCACCATCGGTCCCTGGGCGGGTGTGCCGGCCGACCAGATCCGCGTGGCCACCTGCGCGGTACAGGCCAACGCCGTCCACACCCTGACCTTTGGCTACACCATTACTGGCACATCGAACGACGGCGTTTCGTTTCCGATCTATCGTCAAGGCGGTAATAAGTTCAATGTCGGTGCGACAAAACCCGCGGACACCGCGGTATCCCCGGCCAGTTCCGTTGCTTTCACGCAGAGCGGCACCGGCGCCAGCCTGCTGAAAAACCCGCTGTGGTACGCCGCCAAGTACGGCGGTTTCGTCGAATCCAACCCGGCCGGCACGCCGCGTCCGGATTTGCAATCCGAATGGGACGCCGTCAACAACCAAACCGGCGCGCCCGGTGCCGATGGCGTGCCCGATACCTTCTTCGACGTGCGCAACCCGGCGCAATTGAACGACCGGCTGGCCAACGTCATCGACATTGCTGCCAACCGCGAAAGCTCGGCCGCCGCCATCGCCACCAACTCCACCCGCCTGGACACGGAAACGCTGGTGTTCCAGGCGCGCTTCAACAGCGCGGACTGGAGCGGGCAGTTGCTCGCCTTTCCGATTGACTTGGGTGGGGTGATCGGCAGCGCGGTCTGGAATACCGACAACGGCATCGTCCCCGCCAGCGGCACACGTAACATCAAGACCTTCGACGGTAGCGCCGGCGTGGATCTGGAGTGGGCAAATCTCACGTGCCAGCAAAAGGGTTATCTGACCATCGGCGACGATGCCAGCGTCGCCACCAACTGTGCCAACAACGCCAACTTCTATGACAACTCGGTCAGCGGACAAAACCGGGTCAACTGGCTCAAGGCAACCAATGCGGCAACCGCCTTCGCTGGATTGCGCACCCGCAGCAAGCTGTTAGGCGACGTCGTCAATTCCGACCCGGTGTTCGTCTATCGCGAACTGTTCGCGCCGTTCGTGAGCCTGGACGCGCCCAACACCCCTGCCGGCACCCTGCCGGGCGCCGTGGGCACCGGCCTGAAGAAGTGGAGTAGTGATCTGGATCTGTCCTATTCGGCATTCCATTTTTTGACCAAGACCAATCGCACACCGATGCTCTACGTCGGTGCCAACGACGGCATGATGCACGGGTTCAAAGCAACATCCACCGCTGCCGACAGCGGCAAGGAACTGGTCGCCTATGTGCCCAACGCAGTGCTTCGGCACATTCCCAAGCTGACCGACCCCGCCTACGGCAGCACAGTGCCCCATCGCTTCTTCGTCGATGGCGTTCTCTCCACCAGCGACGCTTGCATCGGCACCAAGGCGGTACCCGCGACCAAGGACACCTGCATGATTCCCTCCTACTGGCGCAGCGTGCTGGTAGGCAGCCTCGGCGCGGGCGGCAAGGCCGTGTTTGCGCTGGACGTGACCAATCCGCCCAACGTCACCGTGCTGTGGGAGAAGGACGCCAGCATGGCTGGCTGGGAAGATCTGGGCTATCTGGTCGGGGAACCGCAAGTCGCGTTGATGCGTGTCGCCGCCACCGGCAACCTCGACACCGACTACAGATGGGTCGCGGTGTTCGGCAATGGGTATTACAGCAGCACCGGAAAAGCCGTGCTGTACATCGTCGACCTGCTCACCGGCGCGCAACTGCAAAAAATCGAGGTCGCCGCCGGGCCCAACAACGGTCTCGGGCCGGCAGCGGTGTTCAGCGTCCTGCGCAGTTGGTTCATCGGCGCCCCCAACCAGACCAACACCGCCTCTACCAATGACTCGATCTACGTAGCCGACATCAACGGCAAGGTCTATCGCTATTCCGTCAACTTCGGCACCGGCGTATGGGAGCAACGCTACGTGCTGTTCGACGCGGGACGCCCCATCACCGGGCCGATCCGGCTGGGCGCCCCGAAGGCTGGCGACCGCGGCGTGATGGTGTTCTTCGGCACCGGCAAATACTTCGATGCCAGCGACACCACGGACCTCGCCATTCAGTCCATATACGGTATCTGGGACGAGATCGGCGGCGACACGCCCTACCCTCGGACACGCGCGATGTTGCAGCAGCAGACCATCGACCACGAACTGACGGTATCCGGGAAGAGGGTGCGCGTCACCAGCAATCACCAATTCAGCTACACGCCCGGCACTGGAAACAACCCCAAGGGGTGGTACATGGACCTTGCTTTCCCGGCCAACTCCGCGGCTGGTGAGCGGGTAACCACCAGGGCCCTGTTGCGCCAGGATCGCGTGATCTTCACGACCATGATTCCGTCCACCGAGCCTTGCTCCTATGGCGGCACCAGTTGGATCATGGAACTGGACGCACTGACCGGCGCGCGCCTGGCCTATTCCGCGTTCGACATCAACGACGACAAGGCCATGAACACCCAGGATTTCGTCGAAATTACTGTGAATGGCAACGTAATCAAAGTTCCCGTCTCCGCGATCAAGATCGAGAGCGGTATGATCAAGCCGGCGGCGGTCATCGCCCGCGGCGGCGTGGAGTACAAGATCGTCAGCACGACATCGGGCGAGATCGCCTCCATCATCGAGAAGCGAGGCGCGCGCCCTGGGGTGATCCCGCGAACCTCATGGTGCGAGATCGGCTCGGGCTGCTAGTTCAGGAGCGCATGCATGACATCCTTCCCGTTTCGTACCCAGCACTCGCGCACCGGCCGTTGCACAGGCTTCACGCTGATCGAACTGCTGATCGTCATCGTCGTGCTGGGCATCCTCACCGCGGTGGCGGTGCCCACCTACCAGGCCCATACCGCCCGCGCCAACCGGGCGGAAGCCAAGGCCGCGCTGATGCAGGCGGCACAACTCATGGAACGCAACTACAGCACCGCGAACTGCTACAACTACCGGACGCCGGCCACCTGTGCCGCCCAGGCCGGCGCGGCCATGGCCATCGCCATCCAGGTACCCGCGGGCCCTGCGGCGGCCGCGCGTTATAACATTGCCCTGAGCGCGGTGAACCGCTCCTCGTTCACGCTGCGCGCCACCCGTTCCGGCACCATGTCGAACGACCCCTGCGGTGATTTCACGCTGACCCACACCGGAACACAGGGGTTGATCGGCAACACGCTGAGCTTCGCAGAGTGCTGGCAACGCTGACGGCGGAACGCGAGTCCGTGCCCGATCCGCTCAGTTGCAATTGGCCGCGCCGACGCGCACCCGTCCGGTGGCGTTGATCATTACGGAGCGGCCCAGCCCCCGGTCGCACAGCGTGAAGCTGCCGTTGGCCAGCCCGGCCACCCCGCCCGCCTTGATGCCCTGGCTGACACCGTTGGGCCGATAGGAAATACCGACTGCAAAATTGGCGCCGCCGGTCATCGTTCCGCCGGCGTGAGCCGGGAACACGCGCAGCAAACGGTCTTCCGGATCAAGCACGCCCAGCGTGTTGCCGACCAGGTGCGTGTGGTCGACGAACAGCAGCCAGCCCTGTTCCCAGGCGGCGTCTGCCGAACAGGCCGGCGGATCCGCGGCGACGTCCAGCGTCTTGCACAGACTCACGCGCACGCCACGGCGGGTTGCCTCGCTACGCGCCATGGCCAGCGCTGCGACCAGATCACCGGCGCGCGTCGCCACACGCGTTTCGGCATGGGTCTGCCACATGGCCGGCAACCCGATGGTCAACAGGACACTGGCGATCGCGAGCGCCGTGACCACCTCGATCAGGCTGACGCCACGCGCCTCCGCGTGCGCCACACGGCCGGATTTCCTACATTGCATGATGCTTACCCCCCTTGGACCCGGCTTCTCGGCATGCGCCGCCGGCCGGTTCTCGGTGATTGGCCAAACAATAGGCCATGCGCCATGCCCCTGCAATATTCCATTGGTCATAGCATCGACGGGGCAGCGTAAAGCCACCTCGCCCGTACCGGTCGGTATTCTTTACAGCGCGCTCGCCCATCGCCGCCCGAAGCGCCCCCATGGCGACCATAGTTCGCCCAATATCATTGAGTTACGCACTCGCAAACGCTTATGGCGCGTTCCTTGCTTTGTTTGTCGGAGCACCACGGTGGGCGTTGAGCCGTGCGGTCAGAGTGACCGTTTCTGACATACACCGACACCCTGTCAGCGCTAGGTGCCGCGTTGCCCTGTGAACTGATGACTTAGGAAAGGAATGCACCCATGATGATCAAACCCACGCGGATCGCCGTGCTGATGGGCAGCCTCGGCCTGTTCGGCGCCCTGCCCGCCGGCGCCACCGTGATCGTGGATGGCCTCAAGGCCTACGCGGAATCGACTGCCGGCAGCGAGACGCACTTCGCCGGCCCCAATAGCGCCACGCCCATGGTCTCTGCCTATAGTGGGGCCACGGATGACATCGGCTACGCCTGGTCAAGTGCCTGGGGCAAGACCAATGGCGTCTATGGCGTCGGCGCCGGCGTCGATGGCTATACATCCGGCCGCGGCGAATTCACCCGCACCTGGGAGATCACCAACACCACCGGGGTCGCCCAGAGCTACAGTTTCAGCTTCTACGTCTACGGCGGCTACATGTACGCCGACGATTATGGCCACGGTGGCGACGGCTTCGCCGAATACGTGCTGGACATCCTGTTCGGCGGCAACAACCTGTTCCACAGCGCAGCGAAGGTGGAACTCGACGGCACGCTGACCCAGAGCGGCACGGCGCTCGCCGGCGCGAGCCATTCCGGTTCCTATTACTGGTGGGGCGGCACGTCGGTCACGCTGGACCTCGGCATTCTCGATCCCGGCCAGACCTCCGTGCTCCAGTACGATCTGATCGCACACGCGTTCGGCGATTATGGCTTTGGCACCTGTGACGATGGGTACGGATATGGTGGTCAGCCAGCGGTTGATGTCGCCGGCGTCAGTGCCGTCGGCCAGAGTTGTACCGGCAATTCGTACGTCTTCATGGGCGACCCGAGCGGTATCAATGCTGATCCGGTGCAACAACCGTCCATCACCGCGACGCCGCAGCAGGTTTCAGCCCCCGGCACGCTGGGGTTGCTCGGCATCAGCCTCGCCGCGCTGTTGGCGGTGCGGCGACGCGCAAGGGTGGCTTGAACGGACGCAGGCTCCGGGACATCGGCCGTCGACGGGCGCCTTGGCGCCCGTCGCCTTTTCAATCGCGGGTCGAATCTTCATGGCAACCATCGCCCTCAACTGGGAACTGGGTGCGGACCTGGGCCACATCGGACGCTTCCTGCCGATCGCCTTGCGTTTCAAGCAACTCGGTCACCGACCGATGCTGCTGTTGCGCGATATTTCGCGGGCTGACGCGCTGCTCACCCCGCACGGCCTGGCGTATCTGCAAGCCCCCGTGTGGTCCGGCGCGGTCAGCGGCCTGCCGCCCGACATCAACTTCACCGAGACGCTGTTCCGCTTCGGCTATCTGCACCCGCCGGGGCTGTTGTCCATGTGCCGCGCCTGGCGCGCGCAGTGGGACTTGTTACGCCCGGCGCTGATGCTGTTCGACCATGCGCCGACGGCCTTGCTGGCGGCGCGCGGTTACGGCGTGCCGCGTGTGCTGGTGGGCAACAGTTTCGCCATTCCGCCGGCGCAAAGTCCACTGCCACGGTACCGCTGGTGGCAGGCGGCTCCGGGCGAGGATGCGCGCCTGGCCGAGACCGAACGGCGCGCCACGCACCATGCCAATCAGGTGCTGGGCGCGTTGCAGGCGCCGCCGATCGGACGCGTGGCCGACCTCTACGTCGGCGAAGCGAGCTTCATCACCGGCCGCCCGGCCCTGGACGTGTACGGGCCGCGCGCGCCGGAGCATTATGTCGGCCCGGTCAACAACGTCGAACATGGCGCTCCGCCGCAGTGGCCACCGGGCGACGCGCCCGCACTGTTCGCCTACCTGAAGCCCAGTTACCCGCATTTCGAGGCGGCACTGGATGCGATGGCGCGCACCCCGGCGCGCTTTCTGGTGTTCGCGCCGGGCATGGCGGAACGCCTGAAGACCCGCCATGCCCAGACCGCGATGCGCTTCAGCGACGTGCCGCTGCGCATGCGCGACGTGGTGGCGCAGTGCCATGCCGTGATCTGCCATGCCGGCGGCGTCACCGACGTGGCGCTGGAAGCAGGCAAGCCGCTGTTGCTGTTGCCGACGCAGATGGAACAGACCATGACCAGCCAGCGGGTGGAAGCGCTGGGTGCGGGCATCTCCATGGCGCGCGACGGCAATCCCGCCAACCTGGGCAAGCTGCTCAAGCGGCTGATCTCCGATGCCACACTGACCGCACGCGCCGCCGAGTACGCCGCCGCCACGCGCAGGGAGCGCCCGGTGGATGGCGTCACCCGCATCGTCGATGCGTGCGTGGCGTTGCTGGCCGGGCAGGCACACGACGACTCCCAGCCCGGTCAGAACCAGTCCATCTCCCGGTAAGGCGGCTCGTACTTGCTCAGGATGTCGTAATAGATGCGCACGTTCTCCACGAACGCACGCGCCTCGCCGCCGCGCGCGTAACCGTGACGCAAGCGGCTGGCGTGCGACGGTCGGGCCAGCAACGGCAGCACGTCCTTCATGTCCAGCCAGGCATCGGCGTCCTTGCCCAGGCCGCGCGCCAGCCGGCGCGCGTCATAGACGTGGCCCATGCCCAGGTTGTAGGCCGCCAGCGCCAGCCAGGTGCGGTCCGGCTCGGCGATGTCGGCCGGCAGGCTGTCGCGCAGCATGACGATGTAGCGCGCGCCGCCGAGGATGCTCTGGCGCGCATCCAGACGATTCTCCACCCCCAGATGGTCGGCGGTCTGCGCGGTCAGCATCATCAGGCCGCGCACGCCCGTGGGCGAGGTGGCGTGCGCATCCCACTGCGACTCCTGGTAGCCGACCGCGGCGAGCAGGCGCCAGTCGATACCGGTCTCGCGCTGGGCCTCGTGAAAATGCGGGCGCAGTTCGCGCAGCAGCGTGCCACGCCGCTCCAGGATGCCGGCCACGTCGGCTTCGCGCAGGCGGGTGACATGGCCGAAATACCGTTCGCGCAGGCGCACCAGGTCGCCGTTGCGTTGCAGCTCGGCGAAGAACGCCGCCAGCTCACGCTCGAAATGCAGCTTCAGGCCGCGCTGCAACAGCCATGCCTGCGGCTGGGCGCTTTGCAGGACGAAGGCCGGCCGCAGGTTGGGGTGGAAGTTGCGGGCGATGTCCAGGCTGTCGGAATCGCTCAGGGCGCAGTCGGCCAGGCCCAGGTCGACCCGTTCCAGCAGCTCTTCCGCCCCGGCCACGGCCATGGCGTGCCAATCCAGCCCGGGCTCGCGCTGGGCGAGGAAACGCAGATGTTCGGCCTGCGGACTGTGCGCCACCACTTCCACGCGCAACCCGGCCAGATCGCTGATGCGGGCGACCGGCATGACCGCCTGCCGGCACACCACCCAAACCTTGACCTGGCCATAGGTCGGTCCGAAGGCATGACGAGTGCGCCAACGATCGTCGGCGGTGAGCCCGGCCGCGGCCACGTGCGCACGCCCGCCCTCGACCGTGGCCACCAAGTCTTCCAGCGTGTCGGCGACGATGAAACGGGTTTTCCAGCCCTGGCGCGCGGCGAATGCCGTGACCAGATCATGTTCGAAGCCGACCGGCTGGTCGTCCGCATCGAAGTAATAGGTGGTCGGGCCGCTGCGCGTGACCACCACCAGTTCGCCGCTCTGCTCCGGCGGCGGCACGGTGGCCGGCGCACACGCTGCGAGCGCGACGACACACAGCAGGACGAGTGACAGGACACGCAGCGGCAAGGCCGTGACCTTCCCTGGTCGAGGACATGGCGATGGGCGGCATCTTAACCGTTCATGACACGGACGAAAGCGGATACAATCACGCGCTTTCCGTCCTCGGCCGATCGCCAGGGGCGAAGCGACCCGACAGGAAAGGTGGCAGAGTGGTCGAATGCGCCGGACTCGAAATCCGGTATACGGTTCATCCGTATCGAGGGTTCGAATCCCTCCCTTTCCGCCAGCATCCCCGCCGCCCTGGCGCCGTCTGCGTCCACCCCGCGTTTACCCGGCCCGTGCGTGCTTCCGCCTGCGCCATGATGCGGTTCCATCGGCACCCCGACTGACTGCGCGAGCACCGTGATGGACAGCCCCGGCAGCCGGCACCGCCGCGCCAATCGCCTGCAAACCGTCTGGCTCATCGCCGTGCTGCTGGGCATCTGCGCGCTGGCCGGCGGCCTGGTGTTCGGCGCTGCCGGCGCCTGGATCGCACTGGGCGCCGGCGTGCTGGCCTTGCTCATCGAGCCGGCCGCGGCCTCGACGCTGACGCTGCGCCTGTACCGGGCGCGCCCCATCCACCCTGCCGAAGCGCCGCAACTGTGGGCCTGGCTGCGCGAACTGTCGGCACGCGCCGGCCTGGATCAGCCTCCCGTACCCCACTATGCGCCCAGCGCCGTGGTCAATGCGTTCACCACCGGCTCACGCCGGCACGCCGTCATCGTGCTGACCGATGGCCTGCTGCGCACACTGTCACCGCGCGAACTCGCCGGCGTGATCGCACACGAGATCGCCCATGTCGCACACGGCGATGTGCGCGTGATGGGCCTGGCGGACTCCATCAGCCGACTGACCAGCCTGCTCGCGTTGATCGGCCAGTTCGCCATCCTGCTCGCCTTGCCGCTGGTCTGGCTGGGGGAAATGAGCATCAACTGGTGGGGCCTGCTGGCCCTGGCCATCGCACCGCACCTGGCGCTGCTGGCACAACTGGGTCTGTCACGGGTTCGGGAGTTCGATGCCGACCATACCGCGGCGACGTTGACCGGCGATCCCGAGGGGCTGGCCTCGGCGTTGACCAAGATCGAAGCCATCGCGCGTTCGTGGCGCGGCTGGATCCTGCCCGGCTGGGGCAACCCCGAACCATCCTGGCTGCGCACCCATCCGCCGACACCGCAACGTGTCGCGCGTCTGCTGGAGCTGTCGGCCGAACGCCACGGGTGGCGGCGCGGGCTGCCGGACGTCAGCTTCGTGCGCCCGAGGTCCACCACGCCACGGCCACGTTGGCACGCGGGCGGCATATGGCGCTGAGCGACCCGCACCGACGGGGTTACGCCCCATCCCTGTCCGTGGCACCATGCGGGCGCAGCGCAGACGCCGCGTCATGACCATGGACATCGATTACCCCAGCAAACACGTCCTGGTGGTGGACGACCACCCTGGCATGCGCGCGTCCATCCGCGCCACGCTGGGCAACTTCGGCGTGGTGCGCACCGATCTGGCCAGCAATGCCCAGGAAGCGACCCGGCGCGTGCGTCAGGAGCCCTACGACATCATCATCTCCGATTACCACCTGGGCGAGGGTCGGGACGGCCAGCAATTGCTCGAAGAGCTGCGCCATGCCCGGCTGATCCCGCCGTCCACGGTATTCCTGATGGTGACCGCCGAGGCAGGCTACGAGAAGGTCATGACCGCGGCGGAAGTGGCGCCCGACGATTACCTGATCAAGCCGTTCACGGCGGAATTGCTGCATCAGCGGCTGAACCGCATCCTGCGCCGCAAGGCGGCCTTCGCCGCCATCCATCAGGCCATGAACGCCGGCAAGGTGGAACAGGCCGTGACGCTGTGCGACCAGTTGATCGGCGAACAACCGGCGTTGACGGTGGAGGCCATCCGGCTCAAGGCGGAACTGCTGTCGAGCATCGGCCAGTTCGAGCATGCGCAACGGCTGTACGAACAGGTCATCGCCCTGCGCCCGCTACCCTGGGCACGCCTGGGTCTGGCCAAGACGCTGATGCGCCAAGGCCAGCCCGACGAGGCGGAGACGCTGCTGCTGGCGCTGACCGAAGCGGCGCCGGACTATCTGGCGGCCTATGACCTGCTGGCGCGGGTTCAGACCCTGCTGAACCGGCCGCACGACGCCCAAGCGACGTTGCAACGCGCCGTGCAACGCTCGCCCAACACCCTGCCGCGCCTGAAGAATCTGGGCGAAGTGGCGTTCGCCAACCGCGATTATGCAGCGGCGGAGCAGGCTTACACCGCCGTGGTGGAGAAAGGCGTCCACTCCGCACTGCGCTCCCCCAACGATCACGCCCGACTGGCGCGCGCCCAGGTCGACCAGAACAAGCTGACACAGGCCGGCGCGACCTTGAAGGCATTGCGCGCGCATTATCCCAACGACCCCAAGGCCGAGTTCGCCGCGCTGGTGGTGGAGAGTCTGAAGGAGACCCGCGCCGGCAATGCCGAGGCCGCCGCTGCGGCGGTGGACAAGGCGCTGGCACTGAACGAGGCGCATGGCCTGGCGCATGACGAGGCCATGACCCTGGATCTGGCGCGCGCCTGCCTGGGTGCCGGCCGCGAGGAACAAGGCAAGCGCCTGGTCACCACGCTGGTGCACAGCAACCACGAGGACGGCGCCCTGCTCGACAAGGGGCGCAATCTGTTCACGGAATTGGGCCGCCCGGAGGATGGCGAACAGCTGGTGCGCGAGAGCATCCAGGCCGCCGTGACACTGAACAACCGCGCGGTGCGCATGGCGCAGCAGGGCGACATCGACGGCGCGGTGGAACTGCTCGAGGAAGCAGCGCGGGATCTGCCGGACAACGTGCTGATCCGGCTCAACACCGCGCACGCATTGCTGACGCTGATCCAACAACGCGGCTGGGACGCGCAACTGGCGGCGCGCGCGCGCGACCATCTCAACCAGGCCAAACAACGCAATGCGGAGCACCCCAAGCTGGCCAAGGTGATCGGCCTGTTCCGCGACCTGGCCAAACAGCATGGAGTGATGAATTGACCACGGACTCCCGCCCCGCCATCGAGCTCGCCGCCCTTGCCGCCAGCCAGTTTCACGAACTGAAGAACCAGTTGGGCCAACTCGCGCTGGCGCTGGACGAGGTGGCAACCTCCCATCCCGACAGCGCCGCGGCGCTGCGCGAACCACGCATCAACTGCCGGGCCATCGTCGAGCGGCTGGTGCAGATCCTGACGCTGTACAAGCGCGACGAGGGGCGCCTGCTGCTCAACGTCGAAGCGCACGATCCCGCCGAGTTCCTGAACGAGCTGGCGGCGGAAACCCGCACCTTGTGCGGTCCGCGCCTCACCATCATGGCGCGCCACGACACGGCGCCACCGTTCTGGTTCTTCGATCGCTATCTGGTGCAGATCGCCTTGTCCAACGCGCTGCACAATGCGCTGAAATTCGCCCGCGCGCGCATCGAGATCAGCGCAGAAGCCCGGGACGGCGGCTTGTTGCTGAGCGTGCGCGACGACAGCGCCGGCTACCCTGCGCACATCCTCGCAGATCAGGGGCGTCAGCCCGGGCCCAGCGCATCCGGCACCGGCCTGGGGCTGTTTTTCGCGCACAGCATCGCGCAGGCGCATGACAACCAAGGCAGGCGCGGCGAACTGCGTCTGACGAACGCTGATGGCGCCTGTTTCCAGTTGTGGCTGCCGTGAGTTCGTAGCACCCACGCCACCCCTCGGCGTCATTGCGAGGCGGCGCAGCCGCCGTGGCAATCCAGCCGCTACCGTCGCGCCCACGAAAACCGCCTGGATCGTCGCGCTACGCTCGCGATGACGCCCCTCCGCCGTCGCGCCCGCGTGCCCTCGCCGTCATTGCCAGGCGGCGTAGCCGACGCGGCAATCCAGCCGCTACCGTCGCGCCTGCGCAACCCGCCTGGATCGCCACGCTGCGCGCGCGATGACGAGCCTATGACGTCGCGCCCGCGTCACCCCTCGCCGTCATTGCGAGGCGGGGCAGCCGCCGCGGCAATCTAGCAGCGACCGTCGCACCTGTGCCAAACCCCTGGATCGCCGCGCTACGCTCGCGATGACGACCTTTTGCCGTCGCGCCCGTGCCGCCCCCCCCCCCGGCATCCCGCGTCCCGCCGCCGTCATTGCGAGGAGGCGCAGCCGCCGCGGCAATCCAGCCACAACCGTCGCGCTCGCATAAACCGCCCGGATCGCCGCGCCACGCTCGCGATGACGAGCACGTAGCGTCGCCGGCGCCGCTCACGCCCGCCGCCAGGTCGTGCCTTGCGGTGTGTCTTCCAGGACGATGCCGGCCGCCTTGAGTTCGTCGCGGATGGCGTCGGAACGGGCGAAATCGCGCGCCTTGCGCGCCGCCAGGCGCGCCTGGATCAGTTCGGCGATACGTGCGTCGCCGTAACCGGCATCCCCGCCGCCGGCGCGTAGGAAGGCTTCGGCATCGCGCTGCAACAGGCCCAGCACCGCGCCCAGCGCCCGCAGTTGCCCGGCCAGTTGCGCATCGCGCGAACGGTTGACATCGGCGGCCAGATCGAACAACACGGCGATGGCTTCGGGCGTGTTGAAGTCGTCGTCCATGGCCTGCCGGAAGCGCGCCGCGCGCGGCTCATTCCAGTCGACCGCAGCGGTCGTCGCGTCGATGCCACGCAGCGCGGTGTACAGTCGGGTCAGCGCGGCGCGCGCGTCGTCCAGGTGCTGGTCGGAGTAATTGAGCGGGCTGCGGTAATGCGCGCGCAGGATGAAGAAACGCACCACCTCGGCATCGTACCTGGCGAGAATCTCGCGGATGGTGAAGAAGTTGCCCAGGCTCTTGGACATCTTCTGGTCGTCCACGCGCACGAAACCGTTGTGCAGCCAGTAGTTGACGAAGGTGCAGCCGTGCGCGCCTTCCGACTGGGCGATCTCGTTCTCGTGGTGCGGAAACTGCAAGTCCTGGCCGCCGCCGTGGATGTCGAAATGCGCGCCCAGCAGGTCCGTGCCCATGGCCGAGCACTCGATGTGCCAGCCCGGCCGCCCCGGCCCCCAGGGTGAAGGCCAGGACGGCTCGCCCGGCTTGGCCGCCTTCCACAGCACGAAGTCCATCGGATCACGCTTGTGCGGGTCGACCTCCACCCGCTCGCCGGCGCGCAAGTCGTCCAGCGACTTGCCGGACAAGCGGCCGTAACCGGGAAAGCTCTGCACCGCGTAATACACGTCGCCGTTGTCGGCGGCGTAAGCATGGCCGCGTTCGATCAGGCGGCCGATCATGTCCAGCATGCGCCCGACGTACTCGGTGGCGCGCGGCTCGTGATCCGGCGGCAGCACGCCGAGGGCGGCCGCGTCCTCGTGCATGGCGTCGATGAAACGCTGGGTCAGCGCGGTGTAGGGCTCACCGTTCTCGTTGGCGCGTTTGATGATCTTGTCGTCGATGTCGGTGACGTTGCGTACGTAGGTGACGTCGTAACCGGACGCACGCAGCCAGCGCGCGATCATGTCGAACACCACCAGTACGCGCGCGTGGCCCAGGTGGCAGTAGTCGTACACGGTCATGCCGCACACGTACATGCGCGCTTCGCCGGGGCGAATCGGGACGAAGGCTTCCTTGACCCGGGTCAGCGAGTTGTACAGCGTGATCATGATCCGCCCTGCCTGGACCAGGTGTCCTTGAGCGTCACGGTGCGGTTGAACACCCAGGCGCCGTCGCGCTCGTGGTCGAAGCGATCCGTGCAGAAATAGCCCAGACGTTCGAATTGCAGGCGGGTCTCCGGTTCGGGCGCCGGCAGGCCCGGCTCGATCCAGCCGCGCACCACACGCAGCGAGTCCGGATTCAGGAACTCCAGGAAATCCCGCGTCTTGTCGCCATCCGGCTCAGGCACCGTGAACAGCCGGTCGTACAGGCGCACTTCGATGGCACGCGCGGCATCCGCCGGCACCCAGTGGATCACGCCCTTGACCTTGCGGCCGACCGGGTTCCTGCCGAGCGTGTCATGGTCGATCGAGCAACGCAGTTCGAGCACCGCGCCGTCGGCATCCCTGATCACCTCGTCGCAGCGAATCACGTAGGAGTAGCGCAGGCGTACCTCGCCACCCGGAGTCAAACGCTGCCAGCCCTCCGGCGGGTTCTCGGCGAAGTCGTCGCGCTCGATCCAGATCTCCCGCGCGATCGGCACCTCGCGTTCGCCGAACTCGGCATGCTGGGGATGAAACGGCGCCGCACGCGACACGGTGATGCCTGCCTGGAAGTTGGTGAGCACCACCTTGAGCGGGTCCAGCACGGCCATGACGCGCGGCGCGCGCGCCTCCAGATCCTCGCGCATGCAGCCTTCCAGCACGGCCAAATCGACCACGTTCTCGGACTTGGAAATGCCGATGCGCCGCGCGAACTCGCGGATGCCCTCGGGCGTGTAGCCGCGCCGGCGCATGCCGTGGATGGTGGGCATGCGCGGATCATCCCAACCCGCGACATGACCCTGCATGACCAGTTGGTTCAGCTTGCGCTTGCTGGTCACGGTGTAATGCAGTTCCAGGCGGGAGAACTCGATCTGGCGCGGGTGCGAGGGCACCGGCAACTGATCCAGCACCCAGTCGTACAACGGCCGGTGGTCCTCGAACTCCAGCGTGCACAGCGAATGCGTGATGCACTCCAGCGCGTCGGAGATGCAATGGGTGTAGTCATACATCGGGTAGATGCACCACGCATCGCCGGTGCGGATGTGGTGCGCCCGTTTGATCCGGTAGATCACCGGATCGCGCAGGTTGATGTTGGGCGAGGCCATGTCGATCTTGAGACGCAGCGTGCGGGCGCCATCGGCGAACTCGCCCGCCTTCATGCGCCGGAACAGATCCAGATTCTCCTCGGGCGAGCGGTCGCGGTACGGGCTGTCACGGCCGGGCTGGGTCAGTGTGCCGCGGAACTCGCGCATCTGTTCGGCAGTCAGGTCGTCGACGTAGGCCAGGCCCTTGTCGATCAACAGTTCGGCGTAGTCGTACAGTGCCTGGAAATAGTCCGATGCCCAGCGTACCGGGCCATGCCAGGTGAAACCGAGCCAACGCACGTCCTCCTGGATGGCGAGCGCGTATTCCTCGCTCTCCTTCTCCGGATTGGTGTCGTCGAAACGCAGGTTGCAGGTGCCGCCATAGTCCTCGGCCAGACTGAAATTCAGGCAGATGGACTTGGCGTGGCCGATGTGCAGATAGCCGTTGGGTTCGGGCGGAAAGCGCGTGGCGATGGCGGTGTGCTTGCCGCTGGCCAGATCGGCTTCGACGATGGCGCGGATGAAATGCTGCACCGGCGCGGCGGCGGTTCGCGCCACGCCGGCGGAAGTGGCTTTGTCGCTCATGACACGATGGAGAAAAGCTGCGGGAAAGCCGCCACGGTTTTGAATTGTGCCCCGCCGAGGCTAGAATCTGTGCGGGTTTTTCATCTTTAAAGAACGCGGAAAAGCATAGCACACATGACCCTGACCCGTTTTACCCTCACGCTGCTGCTCGCCGCCCTGCCGGCGTTCGCGCTGGCCAGTACGGGCGGCCTGCAGGAAGCCAGCCAGGCGTTTCGCCAGGGCAACAACACCGCCGCGCTGAACCACATCAACGGCTATCTCGCCGCCAACCCCAAGGACGCGCAAGGGCGCTTCCTCAAGGGTCTGATCCTGACCGAGATGAACCGTCTGGCCGAAGCGGTGCGCATGTTCACCGAACTGACCGAGGATTACCCCGAACTGCCCGAGCCATACAACAATCTGGCTGTGTTGTACGCCGCGCAGGCCGATTACGAACGGGCCAAGCAGAGCCTGGAAATGGCCATCCGCACCCACCCGAGCTATGCCACCGCGCACGAAAATCTCGGCGACATCTACGCCAAGATGGCTTCGCAGGCTTATGACAAGGCGTTGCAACTGGATCGTTCCAACACCTCGGCGCAGACCAAGCTGGCCTTGATCCGCGACCTGTTCAGTCCAGCTGCACGCAACGATCAGGCAGCGGCACCGGCCGCCGCAACCGCGGCACCGCCGGCGACGCCTGCCGCACCGGCAGCGCGTCCGG
>CAYTRH010000020.1:0-28080 GCA_964440155.1 uncultured Thiobacillus sp.
AAATCGCCAATCTGGCCGACGAGATCGCCTACAACAACCACGATGTCGACGACGGCCTGCGCTCCGGTCTGATCACGCTGGAACAACTGGCCGAGGTGGACATCTTCGCGCGTCATCTGAACGAGGTGCGCGCGCAGTACCCGCGGCTCACCGACCGGCGTCTGATCCACGAGACCGTGCGGCGCATGATCAACACGCTGGTGGTCGATCTGCTCGAGCAGACCCGGCGCAATCTCGCGCAATACCAGCCGGACGACCTCGACGCGGTGCGCGCCTGCCCGCCGCTGGCGGGGTTCAGCGATGAGGTGCTGGCGCGGCACCGTGAGCTGAAGCGTTTCCTATTCCATAACCTGTATCGGCATTACCGTGTGGTGCGCATGAGCGAGAAGGCCAAGCGGCTGCTGCGCGAGCTGTTCGACGCCTTCATCGCCGAACCGCGCCTGCTGCCACCCGAGCACCGCGCGCGCGCGGACAACGACCCGTACCGCGCGGTGTGCGATTACATCGCCGGCATGACCGACCGTTACGCCATCCGCGAGCATCGCCGCATCTATGACATCGACGAGTTGGCGTAGCGATGGCGCCATGATCAGGATGATGGGCAACGTTATACTTTCAACAATGAAGCCCGTCGCCGTCGTCGTTTCTCGCATGTCTTCCGGTACTGTCGCTCGCCTCGCGCGGCCGGCGGAGGTCACGGTTTTGCGCAATGCATGGTGACACCGCGCTTGGCTCATCGCTTGACCATGGATCGGATGAAATCACCGTTTCCGTCCCCGTTGGTGCCGGGTATTGCGGAGCAACGGATGCGTACCAGGGCCGAGATGTTTGCCCGGGAACCGGAACGCGTCAGGGGTGATCGCAAATAATGAAGAGGCTGTGCTGGGCATTGATCCTGTTGCTGTGCGCCAGCGCGGCGGTGGCGTCCACGCGCGCCAAGGTCAAGGCCAACTCCAGTCTGTCCGGCGTGCGTGTGGAGGCATCGCAGGTGTTGCAGGTGGACGCGCGCACACTGTGGGAGACCCTGACCGATTACAACCGGCTGGCGTCGTTCGTGCCCGACATGATCTCCAGTCGCGTGGTGTCGCCGCCGGGGGCACCCAAGCGGGTCGAGCAGATTGCCGACGCCGGCCTGTTCGCCTTCATCATGCCCGATCAGGTGGTGCTGGCCATGGAGGAGGCACCGCCGAATCTGATCCGTTTCCGCGCGGTATCGGGCAAGCTGGTGTCGATGAACGGCGAATGGCGCATCATCGGTGACCGCGCGCCGGTGACCCTGGTGTACCGCGCGCACATCGTGCCGCTGAGCCCCATCCCGCCGCTGGGTTCGGGCTTCTTCGTCGAGGACGAGGTGCGCTCGCGTTTCGAAGCGGTCGGCCGCGAGGCGGAGCGGCGCATGCGCGAACAGACGGCGCGTTCGCCGCTGTTTCGCCTGCCTCAGCCATGAACACGGGGGCGCCGTCCTTGCGGTGGGCACGGGTGTTGGCGGCATGCGGCGTGTCGCTGGTGCCGCTTGCCGGGTGTGATCAGCTCAAGGAGCGCGCCGGCATTCCCGACCAGGCGCGCATCGAGGCGGAAGGCAAGGCCATCGGCGCCGCCTGCCGCCATGCCGGACGCGGGCTGGAGGATTGCTATGCGCTCAACGACAAGGCTTCCAAGGCCGCGGTATTCGCCGGCTGGAAGGAGATGAACGAGTACATGATCAAGAACAACATGGAGGCGGTGCCCTCCGCCATCGGCCAGCCGCCCACCAGCGCTGTGGAAGAGACGGCGCCCGCGGCCGGCAAGGGTGGTTGAGGGGCTGCGTCGATGTCCAACACATTGCGCGTCGCCAGCTACAACATCCACAAGGGCTTGTCGTTCTTCAACCGCCGCGTGGTGTTGCACGACGTGCGCGAGCGCCTCATGGGCATCAATGCCGATCTGGTGTTCCTGCAGGAGGTGCAGGGCCATCACGCACATCGTTCCGGACGTTTCCAGACCTGGCCCGCGATGCCGCAGCACGAGTTTCTGGCCAGTGACTACTGGCACGCCGCGGCCTATGGTCGTAATGCCGTGTACGAACATGGTCACCACGGCAACGCCATCCTGTCGCGTTTCCCGATCTTGAACTGGGAGAACGTCGACATCTCCGCGCATGTGTTCGAGAGCCGCGGCATCCTGCATTGCGAGATCGATGTGCCCAGCCTGGCGCAGCCGTTGCATGCGCTGTGCCTGCACTTGGCGCTGAACGAGTCCGGCCGGCGCAAGCAGATCGACCAGTTGTCGCAACGCATCCGCACCATGGTTCCGGATGACGCGCCGCTGATCATCGCGGGGGATTTCAACGACTGGCGCCAGCGGACGCGCCACTATCTGGCGGCGGAGCTCGGGCTCAAAGAAGTGTTCGAAACAGCGCATGGTCGTCCGGCGCGCAGCTTCCCCGCCGCCTTGCCGCTGTTCACACTGGACCGCATCTACGTGCGTGGTTTTGGCGTCGCTGCCGCACAGGTGCTGCATGGCGGCCATTGGCGGCGCCTGTCCGATCATGCGGCGTTGACCGCGCACCTGCGCCCGACCGGCTGAGTGGTCGTACCGGGCAACCGGCTGACGCTGCTGCACAACGGCGGCGCCTATTTCCCGGCCCTGATCGAGGCCATGGATGGCGCGCGCCATGAGATCCATCTGGAGAGCTACATCTACGCGCTCGACGATGCCGGCCTGACGGTGGGCGCGGCACTGATGCGCGCGGCGCGGCGTGGCGTGGTGACCCGTGTGCTGCTGGACGGCTTCGGCGCGCGCACGCTGGCGCCGGCGTTTCTGGCCGAGTTGCGTACCGCCGGCGTCGAATTGCTGTTCTACCGCCCCGAGCACAGCCGCCTGCGCCTGCGTCGTACCCGCTTGCGCCGCATGCACCGCAAGCTGGCGGTGGTGGACGCGCGTATCGCCTTCGTCGGCGGCATCAACATCATCGATGACCTCAACGGTCGTGGGCTCACTGCACCGCGCCTGGACTATGCGGTGCGGGTGGAGGGCCCGCTGGTGGCCGACATCCACGCCGGCGTGCATCGGCTGTGGCGCTTGGTGAACTGGAGCCGGATCGGACTGCGCCGCCACGAAGACGCCTTGCTGCGTGCCCCGACAGTGCCCGCCGGGCGGCAGCGTGCGCAGTTCCTGACGCGCGACAGCCTGCGCCATCGCCGCGCCATCGAGGTCGCCTATCTGCGCGCGATCAGGCGTGCGCGCCGCGAGATCATCCTGGCCAACGCTTATTTTCTGCCGGGCCTGCGCTTCCGCCACGCACTGGTGCGCGCGGCGCGCCGTGGCGCGCGGGTGGTGCTGCTGATGCAGGGGCACACCGATCACCCGCTGTACCGCGCCGCGACGCGCGCGCTGTATGGCTACTTCCTGGAGAACGGCATCGAGATCCACGAGTATCACGCCAGCGAACTGCATGCCAAGGTGGCGGTGATCGACGGCCGCTGGGCCACCGTGGGTTCGAGCAACATCGATCCGTTCAGCCTGATGCTGGCGCGCGAGGCCAACGTCGTCGTGCTGGATCGGGCTTTCGCGCTGGAACTGCGGGCCAGCTTGCAACACGCCATCGCCGAGGGTGCGCGTCAGGTACACCGCATGGTGTGGCGGCGCATTCCCTGGCACACCCGGTTCACATCCTGGCTGGCCTATGGCCTGGTGCGCGGACTGCTGGGCCTGGCCGGCTTCGCGCAGCGGTGGGATGGCGTACGCCAGGGGCGTGGCGGATGACGGTTGAGCCTATCCCGGCCGGGTCAGGCGGACCGGCGCTTGCGCCTACCCAGCGTCGCCGCCCCAGCGTGGCATCAGGGCTTGCGCCACGCCGAGTTGGTCGAGCACGCGCGCGACGATGAAGTCCACCACGCCGTCCACCGTCTGCGGGCGGTGATAGAAGCCGGGATTGGCCGGCAGGATGGTGGCACCGGCCTCGGCCAGCGCGGTCATGTTGCGCAGATGGATCAGTGACAACGGCGTCTCGCGCGGCACCAGGATCAACGGGCGTCGTTCCTTAAGCATCACGTCGGCGGCGCGTTCCATCAGGTTGTCGGCATGGCCGTGGGCGATGGCGGCCAGCGTGCCCATGGTGCATGGGCATACCACCATGGCATCCGCCGGGTTGGAGCCTGACGCCGCCGGCGCAAACCATTCCTCATTGCCGTAGACGGCGAGTCGTCCGGTGTGTCCGGGGACGCGCGCGTCCAGGAATGCCGCCAGCGCGTCGTTGTCCGCCGGCAGGGCGAGATCCAGTTCCTGACGCGCGACGATGCGTGCGGCGCGCGAGACCAGCAGATCGATGCGGCAACCGGCGTGCAACAGGCAGTCGAGCAGGCGCAGACCGTAGGCCATGCCGGAGGCGCCGGTGAGGGCTAGAGTGATGCGTGGCATGCGGTCAGCAGGGTAACGAAAAGGAGAGTGTAGGGCGGTCAGCGGTGCGCGAGTAGATGGTGGGTGATGAGCCCGTTGGCCAGGCCGGTGACCAGCGCCGCGCCAAGGAACAGCGGCAGCACGGCGGTGAGATGGATGCCGGGCAACAGCCATAGATCAACCACCAGCAGTTGGGTGACGATGTGCGCGCAGGCAGCCAGTATGGACAGCCCGACCGGGCCGAACCAGCGTTGCGGCAGGTGCATGGCCCAGGCCAGTAAGGCCAGGCTGGCAACACCGCCGGACAGGCTGAGCACGAACGCGGGGGTGAGGAACTGACCGAGCGCGAGCGCGCCGGCGACGATGCGCAGGCCGGCGACCCAGGCCGCCATGCGCCAACCGTAGCGGTACAGCACCAGCAGCGTGACGATGTTGGCCAGGCCGGGTTTCACGCCGGGGATGGGCAGCGGGATCGCCGCTTCCGCCAGGGTCAGGCCGATGGCCGCGGCCGCCAGTCCGGCCACGCGGCGATCCTCGGCGCTGGCGCTGAGCTCAATAACTGAGCGTGTCATAGCCGGCCGCGGCGTTTTCCACGCTGATGCGGTTGGGCAGGCAGATGGCCTGGCTGCCCGGCGGGATCCAGCCCTGGCGCACGCACAGTTGGCGCGGTCCGGGGTCATCGGCGATGCGCACCCGACCATCACGGATCTCGACGTGACTGACGCCCAGCGGACCAGGAACCTCGATGATGCGGTTCAGCCGCAGCCCGGATTCCTGATACACCCGACCGTCGACGCGGATGATGACGCGCCCCTCCACACTGTCGGCCTGATGCCAGGCCAGCATTGCCACCACGGCACAGCCGCACAGCAGCACGATCCAGTCGCCGGGGCGCAGCGGCAGGCGCGGAGGGCTGGCCAGCGGCGGCTCCGGCACGCGCGTTTCAGCACGCGCCGCGTGCCGGTGCGGCAGCGCTCATGTCAGTTCGCGGTGACGCACCAGCACCCGCTGGCTGTCACGAAAATGATCGGCCAGGGCTTCGGCGAAGTAGACCGAGCGATGCTGACCGCCGGTGCATCCCAGACCGACCGTGAAGTAGTTGCGATTGTCCTGGATGTAGGCCGGCAGCCACTTCTCGACGTAGGCGCGGATGTCGCCCAGCATCTCGCCGACCTGGGGCTGAGCCTGCAGGAAGGCGATCACCGGCGCATCGCGTCCGGTGAGCGGTTTAAGCGTGGCGTCGTAGTGCGGATTGGGCAGACAGCGCACGTCGAACACCAGATCGGCATCCATCGGGATGCCATGCTTGAAACCGAACGATTCGAACACCAGCGTGAAACTGGCGCTGGCCAGCGCCAGGAAGTCCCTGATCCAGGCGCGCAGGTTGTTGGCGGACAGATCGCTGGTATCCATCAGATGGGCGTTGGCGGCGATGCGCGCCAGCAGCTCGCGTTCCTCGCGGATGCACTCTTCGATCGAGCGTTCGCCGCTGGCCAACGGATGCCGCCGCCGCGTTTCCGAGAAGCGTCGGATCAGTGTGTCATCCTTGGCGGTGAGGAAGATCACGCGCAGGTCCACGCGTTGACGCAGCCGCTCCAGTTCGTCGGGCAGGCCGGGCAGACCGGCGCCGCTGCGCGCGTCGATGCTGACGGCTGCCTCGCGCACGCCGGACAGGCGCAGGTAATCGACGGTGTCCGCCAGCAGCGCCGCGGGCAGGTTGTCGACGCAGTAGTGGCCGGCGTCCTCCAGCGCCTTCAATACCACGCTCTTGCCGGAGCCGGACAGGCCGCTGATCAATACCAGGCGCATGTGTTCGACGCCCTACTCGCCATCCGCCTCGATGGCCGCGCGCTGGCGCTCGGTGAATTCCAGCGACGAGTTGAAGCCACGCAGCTTGAGGATGTGATTGCGCACCGCCACTTCCACCAAGACCGCCAGGTTGCGGCCCACGGCCACGGGGATGCGCACTTCCGGAATGGTGACGCCGAGCACGTCGCGATCGCTGGCGCGCATGTCCAGACGGTCGATTTCCTGCCACTGACCGGCCGGGGTCAGATGCACGATCAGTTTCAGGTTCTTCTTCTGTTTGACCGCCGTTTCGCCGAACAGCCGGCGGATGTTGAGCACGCCCAGGCCGCGCACCTCCATGAAATCCTGCAACAGCGTCGGGCAACGCCCCTCCAGCGTATCCGGCGATACTGCGAACACCTCCAGGATGTCGTCCGCCACCAGGCGATGACCGCGGGTGATCAGCTCCAGTGCCAGTTCGCTCTTGCCCACCGACGGATCGCCGGTGATCAACACACCCAGGCCGGATACTTCGAGGAACACGCCATGCAGCAACGTGGAAGGCGCCAGCGCCTGGGTCATCATGTGGGAGAGCAGGCGCATCAGCAGAGGGCTTTGTTCCGGTGAGGTGAACAGGGGGGTCGAACTGCGTTCGGCGGCATCGAGCAATTGCGCGGGTACCGCTTCGTCGTTGGCGACGATGACCGCGGCGATCTCGTTGGCGAACAGGTTGTCCACCGCCTGGTCCAGCGCATCCGGTGTAAGCCGGCGCAGGTAGTCCATCTCCGCGCAGCCGAGCACCTGCACCCGGTTGGGATGCACGAAGTTGAGGTGGCCGATCAGCGCCAGCGTCGGCTTCTGGATGGTGTCGGAGGTCAGCATGCGGTCGCCGCCGGCGCGTCCAGCGATCCAGGACAGGCGCAGCCTTTCGCCGGCCCGGCGGAACAGTTCGGCGACCGTGATGTGATGTGGTGTCGCGGCTTCGACGTCGAGCGAGTCCGCGGCGGGATCGACCTTTAGGGGGTCCACTGCGTGATCAGGTCGTGCAGGCTGGCGGCGTCGGGCGCGTTGCGCAGGCGCGCGCGGAAGCTCTCGTCGGAGAACATGGCTGCCAGTTCGCCCAGGATCTGCAGATGCATGTCGGTCGCGGCCGCCGGTGCGAGCAGGATGAAGACCAGATCGACCGGCTGCCGATCCGGCGCATCGAAATCGATGGGGGTCTTCAGGCGAATGAAGGCGCAGGCGGTGTCGGCCAGATGCTTGATGCGCCCATGCGGAATGGCGATGCCGTAACCGAGCGCGGTGGAGCCCAGTTTCTCGCGCGAGAACAGGCTGTCGAACACGTCCGTCGGCGATACGCCATGGCTGCCTTGAAACAGCTCGCCGGCCTGCTCGAACAGCCGCTTCTTGCTGGTGGTTTCCAGATCCGCGCGGACGTTGCCGGGCCGCAGCAGGGGGGTGATCAGGTTCATTGAGTGCCTTTCGGCCGGTCGTGCTGCCGCGCGACCGGCGGGGCGAGGGTCAGTCGAGTTCGACGCTCTGTCGTTTGAGGCCGCCGGACTCGCGGTGCACGTCGCCGGCCTTTTCCTTGTGTTTGACCACCTGGCGATCGAGCTTGTCGGTCAGCGCGTCGATGGCGGCATACATGTCGGCATCGATGGCTTCGACGTAGATGTCCTTGCCGCGCAGGTGCAGGTTGACCTCGGCCTTGTGCTTGAGCTTCTCCACCGCGAGGATGACGCTGACGTCGATGACCTGGTCGAAATGCCGGTTGATGCGCGCCATTTTGTCTTCCACGTAACCGCGGATCGCGGGGGTCACTTCCAGATGATGACCGGTGATGGTGAGGTTCATGGTTGCTCCTTGTGATGCGCCCGTCAGATCGACTTGCGCTGGTTGGCGGGAGGGATGTTCATCTGCTCCCGGTATTTGGCGACGGTGCGCCGGGCGACGACGAAACCCTGCTTACCGAGGAGCTCCGAGATGGCGCTGTCGGACAGGGGACGGCTGGCGGGCTCGGCGTCGATGAACTGCTTGATCAGGGCGCGGATGGCGGTACTGGAGGTGGCGCCACCCTCGTCCGTGGCCAGGGAACTGCCGAAGAAATACTTGAATTCGTACAGGCCGCGCGGCGTCATCATGAATTTCTGCGTGGTCACGCGCGAGATGGTGGACTCGTGTAGATCCACGGTTTCCGCGATTTCCCTGAGTGTGAGCGGACGCATCGCCACTTCGCCATGTTCGAAGAACATGCGCTGGCGGTCGACGATGGCTTGGGCCACGCGCAGTATGGTGTCGAAGCGCTGCTGCACGTTCTTGATCAGCCAGCGCGCCTCCTGCAACTGCGCGCCGAGCGAGCCGCCGCCATCCTTGTTGCCGCGCAGGATGCCGGCGTACATTTCGTTGATGCGCAGTTTGGGCACCGCGTCCGGATTCAGGCTGGCGATCCACAGGCCCTTGACCTTGCGCACGAACACGTCCGGCGCGACATAGCGCGTGTCGCAGGGTGCATAGGCCGAACCGGGACGCGGATTCAGCGAGGTGATGAGCTGGCGCACGCGCTGAAAGCCGAGGTCGTCGAGGTCCAGCAGTTTCTTCAGCTTGCCGTATTCGCGATCGGCCAGCAGGCTCAGATGCTGGCGCACCAGGGTTTTCGCCACCTCGCGCCAGGGCGTGGTCTCGGGCAGCGCCTGCAATTGCAGCCACAGGCATTCGGCGATGTCGCGCGCGCCGACACCGGCGGGTTCGAAACTTTGCAGCAACTTGAGCGCGGTGCCCAGTTCCTCCGGCTCCACCTGCATGTCTTCGGGCAACAACTGCGCCAGTTCTTCCAGTGGCGCCGACAGAAAGCCGTCGTCGTCGAGCGCTTCTATCAGCAGCGCCACCAGTTGGCGATCTCGCTCGCCCACCGGCGTCAACGACAGTTGCTGGGCGAGGTGGCTGTGCAGGCTACCCTGGCTGGCATCGGCCTGCTGGAACTCGCGCTCGTCATCATCGCCATCGCCATGCGAGGGCGCCACCGAACGGTCGCCCCAGGCCATTTCCGCGTAGATCTCGTCGTGGTCGTGGCGGGTTTCCTCAACCCCGCCTTCGCTCGGCGCATGTTCCCCCGGCGCTTCACCGGCCGGGCCATCGAAACGGTCTTCACCGTCGAGACGCTCCAGCATCGGGTTGTCCTGCAGCATCTGCGAGATCTCCTGACTCAGCTCCAAGGTGGAGAGCTGCAACAGGCGGATCGATTGCTGTAGCTGCGGCGTCAGGGTGAGCTGCTGATGCAGCTTGAGCTGGAGGCTCTGCTTCATGCTGGCAGCGGGGGATGGAATGCGGTACGCATGGAAAGGTCAGAGCCGGAAATGCTCTCCAAGATATACCTTTCGGACGGTCTCATTATAAATGATTTCGTCCGGCGTCCCGGCCGCCATGACCCGGCCTTCGTTGAGGATGTAGGCGCGGTCGCAGATGCCCAGCGTCTCGCGCACGTTGTGGTCGGTGATCAACACGCCGATATCGCGTTCGGTGAGGAAACCGACGATCTTCTGGATGTCCAGCACCGAGATCGGATCGATGCCGGCGAACGGCTCGTCGAGCAGCACGAAGCGCGGTGACGTGGCCAGCGCGCGCGCGATCTCCACGCGCCGGCGCTCGCCGCCGGACAGCGATGCCGCCGCCGCATCGCGCAGATGGGTGATGTGCAGATCCTCCAGCAGAGCCTCCAGGCGGGTCTCCACCTCAGCCTCGTCCAGGCCGCGCAGTTCCAGCATGGCGGCGATGTTGTCGGCGACGCTCAGGCGTCGGAAGATCGATGCCTCCTGCGGCAGGTAGGACAGGCCCAGGCGCGCGCGGCGAAACACCGGCAGATGGGCGATGTCGACATCATCCAGGCGGATGCGGCCGGCATCGGCGCGGATCAGCCCGACCATCATGTAGAAACAGGTGGTCTTGCCGGCGCCGTTGGGGCCCAACAGGCCCACCACCTCGCCGGAGGCGACACGGATGGAGGCGTCCGTGACCACCTGGCGGGACTTGTAGCGCTTGGCCAGCTGCTCGGCGACGAGTTCGCTCACGGTTGTGCGGCGGCGTCGCGCTTGGGCAGGATCACCGCGCGCACGCGGCCTGGCGCGCCGGCGGCGCCGCCCTCGGCGCGATAGAACTCGGTGGCACGGTCGTACACGATCAGATGTCCGCGCAACTCCTCTTCGCCGCGTTTCAGCCGGGCCTTGCCGGTCAGGCGTATGACGTTGGCCCGACCGTCGTACTCCACCCGCTCCGCCCAGCCCTCGGCATATTCGGCGCGCCCTTCCATGCGCTGGCGGAAATGCACCGGATTGCCGCGAGCGTCGCCATGCGCGAAGCCGGCGTCATCCTGGCGCACCTCGACGCGCTGCGCGGCGATGCGCAACGTGCCCTGGGTCAGCACGACGTTGCCTTCGTAGGTCGCCAGCCGGCGCGCATCCTCGATGACCACGCGGTCGGCTTCGATGTGCACGGGCTGGTCACGGTCCGCACGCTCGGCCAGCACGGTCATCGGCCACACCAGCAGGCAGCACAACAGTGCTTCAGCGCGCCGCTTCATAGACCCCCCGGACACCGCCCCCGAGGGTCAGCGTTCGTTCGTTGCCGTCGAGATGCAATGAGCGGGCGTCGATGTGCGATGCGCCCTGCGTGAGCTTGATGGGCCGGTCGGTGCGCAGCACGCGCGCCTCGGGGGTGACGTGCAGGAATTCGGTCTGCATCAGCAGCGGTGCCTGTGCGCCCGCAGAGGTCCGACGTGCGCGCACGTCGTCGAGAAAGTACACATGGCGGTTGTCCGCCGACAGCAGGGCGCGTCGTGACTGCACGTCCAGGCTGCCGTCCGGCAGCGTGGCACTGTAGACCGGGGCTTCGAGCACGGTGGTGTCGTCGTCCATGTAGTGGATCATATGCGCGGCGCGCAGCCGGTGACGTGGCTGGCCGTGCGGATCGAACACCAGCGCGTCGAAATCGACCACATAGTAATCCGGGTCATGCGTGAAGCCGGCGGTGTCGACCAGGGTCGGTAGCCTGCCGCCCTGCTGGTTCAGCCACCAGGTCAGCGCGGCCAGCATCAGGACGATGGCCAGCGGCGGCCAATGTACGGGATGCGCGCTGGTCATGGGCAGTGGCTCAACGGTCGTAGCGGGCGAGTTGCGCCTGCCATTGTCCCTGAGCGCGCAGGATCAGTTCACACACTTCACGCGCTGCGCCACGTCCGGCGCCCGCCTGCGTGACCAGGTGGCAACGTGCCTTCACTTCGCTGGGCGCCTCGGGCACGGTGACGGCCAGGCCGCAGCGTCGCAGTACCGGCAGATCGACCACATCATCGCCCATGTAGGCGATCTGGTCGGCACTGAGGCCGCATGCCGACAGCAGCGCGTCGAAGGCCTCCAGCTTGTCCTCCGCGCCCTGATGGATGTGGGTGATGCCGAGATTGCGCGCGCGGTGCAGCACCACCTGCGAGGTGCGACCGGTGATGATGGCGGATTCGACACCGCCGGCACGCAGCATCTTGATGCCGTGACCGTCACGCGAGTGAAAGGCTTTGTATTCCTGACCGTCGTCGCCGTAGAACAGGCTGCCGTCGGTGAGCACGCCATCGACGTCGAACACCAGCATGCGCACCGCGCGTGCGCGGCGTTCGATGTCGGCCATGTCACTCATACCACCCCCGCGCGCAGCAGGTCATGCATGTTGAACGCACCGACCACGCGGCCATCGTCGTCCACCGCCAGCAGGCCGTTGATCTTGTGCTCCTGCATCAGCCGCGCCGCTTCGGCAGCCAGCGCATCCTGCGAGATGGTGCGCGCGCCGCGCGTCATCACGTCGGCGATCATCGCGCCGCGCACGTCGACGTCGTGATCCAACAGTCGGCGCAGGTCGCCATCGGTGAACACGCCGGCGAGCCGGCCATCGGTTTCGAGAATGGCGGTCATGCCCAGGCCCTTGCGCGTCATTTCCAGCAGTGCCTGCTTCAGGCTGGCATCGCGCGGCACCACCGGCAGCGCGTCATCCTTGTGCATCACGTCGCGCACGTGCACCAGCAGGCGCCGGCCGAGCGCGCCGCCCGGATGGGTGCGCGCGAAATCCTCGGCGGTGAAGCCGCGCGCCAGCAAGGTGGCCACCGCCAGCGCGTCGCCCAGCGCGAGTGCCGCGGTGGTGCTGGCGGTCGGCGCCAGGTTGTGCGGGCAGGCTTCCTGCGCGACGCTGGCGTCGAGATGGATGTCCGCCTCGCGCGCCAGCGTCGAGGCGGCGTTGCCGGTCATGCTGATCAGGCGCGCGCCGCGCCGTTTCAGCGCCGGCACGATGGCGACGATCTCGGCGCTCTCGCCGGAATTGGACAGCGCCAGCACCACGTCATCGGCGGTGATCATGCCCAGGTCGCCGTGGCTGGCTTCGGCCGGATGCATGAAGAAGGCCGGCGTGCCGGTGCTGGCCAGGGTTGCGGCGATCTTGCCGCCGATGTGGCCGGACTTGCCCATGCCGGTGACCACCACCCGCCCCTTGCACGCCAGCAGCGTGCGCACGGCGGCCAGAAACGCCGCGTCGATGCGTGCCACCAAGGCGCGCACCGCGTCGGCCTCGATCTCGAGGGTGCGGCGCGCACTGTGCGTGATGGCGTCGGGCGTGGGCGGGGTGAATGTCATAATGGGCGCCAAGTATAGCCATTCGCGCCCCCCCGCTCTAGCGATGCCGTCCACGCTCGAACTGACCCTGATCCTGCTGGCTGGCGGTGTCGTCGCCGTCGGCCTGCTCAAGGCCGCGGGCCTGCCGGCGCTGCTCGGTTATGTGCTGATCGGTATCGGCCTGTCGCCCTTCCTGCCGGCGGTGGACACGCATTCGCCCACCGCGCATCTGGCCGAACTGGGTGTGGTGTTCCTGATGTTCTCGATTGGTCTGGAGTTCTCGCTGACGCGTTTGAAGACCATGCGCATGGCGGTGTTCGGGCTGGGCGGCCTGCAGGTGGCATTGACCATGTTTTTGGTCATGGCGCTGGCGCTGGCCATCGGCCTGCCCTGGGAGACCGGCCTGGCCCTGGGCGGGGTGCTGGCGATGTCGTCCACGGCCATCGTCAGCAAGCTGCTGTCCGAGCGCGACGAGCTCGACAGCGAGCACGGTCGCCTGATCCTGGGCGTGCTGCTGTTCCAGGATCTGGCCGTGGCGCCGTTGATCATCTTCGTGCCGGCGCTGGCGCAGAGCGATGGCTTGGGGCCGGCGCTGGCGCTGGCCACGCTCAAGGCCGGGCTGGCGCTGATCCTGATCCTGACCCTGGGCCAGAAGCTGATGCGCCCGTGGTTTCACGTGGTGGCACGGCGCAAGTCGAGCGAGTTGTTCATGCTCAACGTGCTGCTGGTCACCCTCGGTCTGGCCTATGTCACCGACCGCGCCGGTCTGTCCATGGCCCTTGGGGCGTTCCTCGCCGGTGTGCTGATCGCGGAGACGGAGTACCGTTACCAGGTGGAGGCCGATATCCGGCCGTTCCGTGACGTGCTGATGGGGCTGTTCTTCGTCACCGTCGGGCTGATGCTGGACCTCGACGCGGTCATGCGCTTCTGGCGCGAAATCCTGGCGGTGCTGACTGCGCTGCTGGTGCTCAAGCTGGTGGTCGTCGTGCTGCTCGCCACGCTGTTCACGCAATCGCCGGCGGTACTGGCGCGGGTCGGCCTGGGACTGGCGCAGGCGGGCGAATTCGGCCTGGTGCTGCTGGCGCTGGCCCTGGGTCATGGTCTGCTCGTGGCCGACCAGCATCAGGTGGTGCTGGCGGCGATGATCCTGTCGATGTTGCTGGCACCGTTGCTGCTGCTCGCCGGCGACCGCCTCGCCCGCCGGTTGGAGGGCGGCGCCTGGATGGCGCGTGCACGCGGTGTGCACGAGATCGCCACGCGCGCGTTCGGCGTGCAGGGTCATGTCATCGTCTGCGGCTATGGCCGAAGCGGGCAGAGTCTGGCGCGCTTGCTGGAGGCGGAGCGCGTGCCGTTCATCGCGCTCGACCACGACCCGCGCCGGGTGCGCGCCGCGGCGTCGGCCGGCGATCCGGTGGTGTTCGGTGATGCCACCCGGGTCGAGGTGTTGACGGCCGCCGGTGTGCAGCGCGCCCGCGCGGTGGTGATCAGCTTCGCGCACAGTGCGTCGGCGCTGAAGATACTGGCCGCGGTGCAGCGCGTGCGCCCCGATGCACCGGTGATCGTGCGCACCCTCGACGATGGCGATCTCGACCGCCTGCGCGAAGCCGGCGCCACCGAAGTGGTGCCGGAAGTGTTGGAAGGTGCGTTGATGCTGGGTACGCAGACCATGCTGATGGCCGGAGTGCCATTGGCGCGCGTGCTGCGCCGCATCCGGCAGACGCGCGAGGCGCGCTACGGCGCGATGCGCGGTTATTTCCGCGGGCTGACCGACGAGCTGGCGGACGATGCCCGCGGCGAGCGTCTCAGCTCGCTGATGATCCGGCCCGGCATGTATGCGCTCGGCCGCTCGCTGGCCGAGCTCGGGCTTGCCCGCCTCGGTGTCGCCGTGGTGGGCTTGCGCCGTCCGGGTGCGGCGCAGCCGGTGTCGGACCCGGATGAACCGCTGCGTGCCGGCGACGTGCTGCTGTTGCGCGGCGAGGCGGAGGCGCTGGCGTCGGCGGAACTGGCCCTGACGCAGGGTTGAGGCACGGCCGCCGCGCCCGTGAGGGTGTTCTCAGAACAAGGCGGCGGCGCCGCAGTTCGTCTCGTTCTGCGCCGCTTTCCACAGGCCGGTCTGGGTGTCGTAGCAGCGGCTGTCCACTGGCGCGCCGCCGCCTCCGTCGAAATCGCTGAAGCGGAATTGCCCCGAGTTGGCGCGGCCGTCGTCGATCTTGCGGTCGATTTCGGCGAGCACACGCGCCGGGATCTGATTGCCGGTCTTTAGGTTCAGCCGCGTCTGTCCCTGGGAGCCCGCGAAACGGGCGTCATGCTGGAGTTGCAGCATGGCACCGTACGGATTGCGCGGCCATTCGCCGCGTACGTCCGGCAGGGCGTTCGCGGCCTGATAGTGCCCGGAGATCAGACTGGCGTGCGACAGATGCACCCACACCAGCAGGCTTTCGCGCGCAGCCGGCGTGTCACGTATCAGTCCGTCACCATTGCCGCCCACCTGCGGGCTGGCGATGCCGCCGAGATTGGCATGAGCCAGTTCGCCCGGGTAGTCACCGGGCAGCGCGCGGTACTTGTCCTGAAAGGTGTAGACCGCGGCACGCACGCTGTCGATCTGCGAGATCAGGTTGCGCGCGCGCGCGCTCTCGATCAGTTCCTGGCCCTTGAGCACGCCGCCCAGCAGCAGGCCGATCACCACCAGTACGATGGCCAGCTCGATCAGCGTGAAGCCGCTTTGACGGGGTTGCGCGCGGGGCATGGAAAGCGATAAAAGCGCCATCGAAGGGGGCGAAGCCGCCAGGGTTGGGCAAGTGTACTGGTGATTCGTCCGCCGCCTCAATTTTCCGTCCGCCCACGCCATGCCCGACATCGCCCCACCGCCACTGACTGCGCCGACGCGTGGCCTGGGCACGCTGGACCTGCAACGCCATGGCAACCTGATCCTGGCCTGCCTGCTGGTACTGCTGCACGCGGCGTTCGTCTGGGGTCTGGGCGATGCCTGGGGCCAGGGCATGGTCATCGCCCACTACGGCCTGTTCCTGCTCTGGCAGCCTTTTTTCAGCGGTCAGCAGCACCTGCCCTGGCCGCGCGCGATCGGCGTGTTGGCGGTGGGCGCGGCGCTGGCCATCCTCGACAACGTCTGGGCCGCGGTGCTGTGGTGCATGTTGCTGGCGGCCTTGCTGGGCGGCGTCACCGTCAGCCTGAAGCCGCTGCGGGAGCGCGTGGGTCTGTGGCTGGCGGTGGCCTACCTGCTGCTGCTGATGTTCGTCTGGCTGATCCCCACCGGCATCGGCCTGCCCATCCGCTACGATGACGACGTCCCCTGGCTGCGCGATGGCTTGTTGCTGCTGCCCCTGCTGCTGCCGTTCTTCCCGACGCCGCGCATGGAACGCCACACCGGCGTGGTCGACCTGTTGTACACGCTGCTGTTCGTGCTGATCATCGGTGTAGTGGCCCTGGGCAGCTACGCCGCCATGCATCTGACCCGGGTGACCTATGCCATGGCGGTGTTGATCAGCGTCGGCACGCTGCTGGTTTCCCTGTTGATGATCGCCTGGTTGTGGCAACCACGCGGCGAGACGCCGGGGTTGCGCAACCTGTTCTCGCGCTATCTGCTGTCGCTGGGACTGCCGCTGGAGGAATGGCTGACGCAGTTGTCCGAAGCCGCCGAACGCGAGCCGGATCCGGAACTGTTCCTGCGCGCGGCCATGGCCGGCTTCACGCACCTGCCCTGGTCCACCGGCGTGACCTGGTCGACCGCACATGCCCTGGGCGAACTGGGCGAACACAGCGCCCACTCCATTGCCTTTGCGCATCAGGGGGTGGAGGTGCGCTTCTACACCGATGCGCCGGTGAACCCGGCGTTCGCGCTGCACCTGCGTCTGTTGACCGAGATCATCGGCTATTTTCACGCCGCCAAGACGCGAGAGCGCGAGATGCAGGCCAACGCGTACACGCAGGCCATCTACGAGACCGGTTCGCGCCTGACCCATGACGTCAAGAACCTGCTGCAATCCTTGAAGACGCTGTGTTCGGCGGCCGAACACAGCCAGCCGGACCAGGCGGTATCGTTGCAGAACCTGATGCAGCGGCAACTGCCGCAGATCGCCAAGCGCCTGGAGATCACGCTGGACAAGCTGCGCTCGCCGGAGAAAGCGGTCGATCGCCGCGAGATCCTGGCGCGCGAGTGGTGGCGCAACCTGAAGAACCGCTATGCGCGCGACAACCTGGCGTTCATCATCGACGATGCGGAGACCATGCTGTGGATTCCGCAGGAACTGTTCGACAGTGTTGCCGACAACCTGATCCAGAACGCGTTGCGCAAGCGGGTGGGCCAACCCGATGTGGCCATCCGCGTGGAACTGCGCACGCAGCCGCTGCCCAGCCTGATCGTGTGCGACAGTGGTGCGGCGGCCGCGGACGAGGTGGTGGAAAAACTGTTCCACGCGCCGGTATCGACGCACGACGGACTCGGCATCGGCCTGTACCAGGCCGCCAAGCAGGCGCGCGGGCTGGGCTACGGCCTGGAGCTGTCGCGCAACCTGGAAGGCGAGGTGTGTTTCACCTTGTGGCAGGAGGTGCTGGAGTAGGTTCAGCGCAGCGCGCGTGCCGCCAGCATCAGGCGCTTCATCTCGCGCACGGCCTCCTGCCAGCCACTGAACAAAGCGCGCGCGACGATGGCGTGGCCGATGTTGAGTTCTTCGACGCCCTCCATCGCCGCCACGGCCTGCACGTTGTGATAGTGCAGGCCGTGCCCGGCATTGACCGCCAGGCCAAGCGTGCGTCCATGCTCGACGCCGGCGCGGATGCGCGCCAGTTCCGCCGCCGCAGCGGCGCCCTGGGTCTCGGCGTAGCGGCCGGTATGAATCTCCACCACCGGTGCGCCGGCGGCGCGCGCGGCATCCAGCTGGTGCCGTTCGGCGTCGATGAACAGTGATACCCGGATGCCGGCTTCGCCCAGCGTCTGACAGGCGTCGCGCACCTTGGTGAGTTGGCCGGCGACGTCCAGGCCGCCCTCGGTGGTCAGCTCCTGCCGGCGCTCCGGCACCAGGCACACGTCCTGCGGGCGCAGCTCACAGGCGATCGCCAGCATCTCGTCGGTGATCGCCATCTCCAGGTTCATGCGTGTGGTCAACAGGCCGCGCAGCACGCGCACGTCCATGTCCTGGATGTGGCGCCGGTCCTCGCGCAGGTGCAGCGTGATGGCGTCCGCCCCGGCTTCCTCGGCCAGCAGGGCGGCCTGTACTGGGCTGGGGTAGGGGGTGCCGCGCGCCTGGCGCAGCGTGGCGATGTGATCGATGTTGACGCCGAGTTTGATCATAGTCTGTGCAGATCGAGCAACAGTTGACGGGTGGCCAAGGGCTGGTCGCCGAGGTAGTGCGACAGCAACGCGCGCATCAGCAGTTTACCCTCGGCCCGCGTGGTGGCGTCGTCGAGGTTGCCGGCGGCGAGATCGAGCAGGGTCTTGCCCAGATAGCGCGCGCCCACGCTCGCTTGCGCCAGCACGCCGACGCCCGGCTGGAAGGCATAACGTCGATCCGGCTCGATGTCGCCGCCATCGGCGCAGTGGGCGAGCGGCTGGGCGTAGCCCAGTTCGGACAGCAGGTCGAGCTCGAAACGACGTAGCACCGGTTCGACGTCGGTGGCGTCTTGCAGGTGGTACAGCGCGCCGGCGTAGCGGTCGAACAGCGTCTCGTGGGCGTCGCCTTCCGCCAGCAGGCGCAACAGCAGCTCGTTCAGGTAGAAGCCGCACATCAGCGCATGGCCGCGCAGCAGCAGACCGCCGCCCTGCCATTCGGCATCATGCAGGGTGCGCAGCGCGCCTTTGCCGAACCAGGACAGCGTCAGCGGCTGAAACGGGATCAGGCGCGCCTTGAGACCCGAGTGTGGCCGCCGCGCGCCACGCGCCACCAGACCGACACGCCCGTGATGGCGCGACAGGACATCGACGATCAGGCTGGTTTCGCGCCAGGGGCGGCTGTGCAGGACGTAAGCGGCTTCGAGGTCGATGCGCTCACTCATGACCGAGCTGGCGCAGCATGCGCGCATCGTCGGCCCAGCCGCTCCGGACCTTGACCCACAACGACAGGAACACCTTGCGCCCGAACAGTTGTTCCATGTCCTGGCGCGCCTCGCTGCCGATGCGCTTCAGGCGCTCCCCGCCGGCGCCCAGCACGATGGGTTTGTGCGCCGCGCGGTCGACCCAGATCACCGCGTCGATACGCATCAGCGTGTCGGTCTCCTCGAAACTCTCGACAGTGACGGCGACGGCATAGGGAATCTCGTCGCCGGTGAGCCGGAACACCTTCTCGCGCACCAGCTCACCGGCCAGAAAGCGGGCGGAGCGGTCGGTGATGTCGTCCTCGGCGAACCAGGGCTCGCCTTCCGGCAGGTACGGCTTCAAGATGGCCGGCAGACGCTCGACGTCCTTGGCGTGCTGTGCGCACAGCGGCACGATCTCGGCGAAGGCGTGGCGTGCCGCCATGTCGCGCAGGAAGGGCAGCAGGCTGGCCTTGTCGGTGATCCTGTCGGTCTTGTTGACCACCAGCACCACCGGCTTGCCGGGCGGCAGCAGCGCCAGGATGCGCGCGTCGCCGGCGCTAAAGCGCCCCGCCTCCACCAGCCACAGCACCAGGTCGACCTCGCCCAGCGCCTGGGTGACGGTGCGGTTCATGGCTTGGTTGAGCGCGTTGCGGTGGCGGGTCTGGAAGCCCGGTGTGTCGGCGAAGATGAATTGCGCGTCGGCTTCGGTACGCACGCCCAGGATGCGGTGGCGCGTGGTCTGCGGCTTGGACGAGACGATGCTGACCTTGGCGCCGACCAGCGCATTGACCAGTGTGGACTTGCCGACGTTGGGGCGGCCGATGACGGCGATGACCCCGACCCGGTGGCTCATGCCGCCTGCCTGCGCCGGCCGGCTGCTGCGTGCTTGGGCACCGCGGCTTCGCGTGCTTCCAGTTCCAGCAACGCTGCTTGCGCGGCCTGTTGTTCCGCCGCCTTGCGGCTGCCGCCGTGACCCTGGGTGGTCAGGTCGAGCGCAGCGACGCGACACTCGACGTGAAAGACCTGTGCATGCGCCTGACCGGCGGTCTCGATCAGCTGGTAATCGGGCAGCCCCAGACGGCGCGGTTGCAGCCATTCCTGCAGGCGCGTCTTGGCATCCTTGCCCTGCTGTGCGGGATCGATGTCGGCCAGCTTGTCGGCGAACAACCGCTCGACCATGGCCCTGGCGGCGTCGAAACCGGCGTCCAGCAGCGCGGCGCCGAGCAACGCCTCCAGCGCATCGGCGAGGATGGACGGCCGCTGCGCGCCGCCGCTGCGCAATTCGCCCTCGCCCAGCAACAGGTGGCGGCCGAGCTGCAGCTCCACGGCCACCGCATGCAGTGAATCCTGATTCACCAGGTTGGCGCGCAGACGCGACAGCCGCCCTTCGGGCAGGTCGGGAAAGCGTTGATACAACATCAGGCCGATGACGCAGTTGAGCACGCCGTCGCCCAGAAACTCCAGACGCTCGTAGTTGTGCGCGCCGTGACTGCGGTGGGTCAGCGCCTGGGTCAGCAGATCGCGCCGCTGCCAGGTGTGGCCGAGGCGCTGTTCGAGCAGACGGGTCACGGCCGGGTCGAATCGATCCGCACGGTGAAATCCATGCACAGATGGACCGCGCCGATGAACGGCTTTTTCGCGGAAAACTCGGTGGACAGCAGCACGCCGTTGGCCACGCGTTCGATCACCAGATCCTTGGCGTCGACCACGGTGATGTTGTTAAGCCGCAGTTCGCGCGCGAAGCGTTCGCGCAGGTCACGATCCTTGATCCGCTCCACTTCCGGTTGCGTGGCGACGCCGCGCAGGATGGAACGCACCGTCCAGTAATCGATGTAGGCCGGCAACACGCGAAACGCCGCGTAGGCGGCGAAGCCCACCAGCAGCAACAGGAACATCAGTCCACCCAGGGTCATGCCGCGCTGACGTCTCATGCTCACCTCACTCGATCGACAGCCCGATGCGGGCCGGTTTGCTGAAATGCTTCAACATGTTGAGGAAATCATCGAAATTCCACCAGATCATGAACGCGCGGCCGACGATGTTCTCGTCCGGCACGAAGCCCCAGTAGCGCGAGTCGTTGGAGGCGTCCCGGTTGTCGCCCAGCGTGAAATAGTGCGCCGGCGGCACGACGCAACGGAAGCCGCTGTCGTCGTAGTCGCACTGGTCGCGGAAGGCGAAATCATGCTCCACCTGATGGATGATCACCGGCGGCATGTCGCGCTGCGTCATGGCCAGGTGCTCGCGTGCACCCAGGCGTTCGCGCCAGGTGTCGGCGCGGATGAAGTTGAGGCCGCTGGCGGTGTATTCGTAACTGCCCTCGGCGCGCAGCGGCACCGGCTCGCCGTTGATGATCAGACGCTTGTCGCGGTACTCGACGACATCGCCGGGCACGCCGACCACGCGCTTGATGTAGTCGAGCGACGGATCGCTGGGAAAGCGGAACACCATGACGTCGCCGCGCTGCGGGCTGCCCAGTTCGATGACCTTCTTGTTGAGTACCGGCAGGCGGATGCCGTACTCGTATTTGTTGACCAGGATGAAATCGCCGATCAACAGCGTCGGCAGCATGGAGCCGGACGGAATCTTGAACGGTTCGACCAGGAAGGAGCGCAGCACGAACACGATCAGGATGACCGGGAAGAAGCTCTTGGAATAGTCCACCAGCAAGGGCAGTTTGGCGTCCGCTGCGCGCCGCTTGGCGAACAGCAGGTGGTCGAGCAGCCAGATCAGGCCGGTGACGACCAGGGCGAGGAACAGGATGAGGGCGAAGTTCATGACGGGGTGCCGGAGACTGGGGGTTATTTTTCGCTGACCTGCAGGATGGCGAGAAATGCCTCCTGCGGAATTTCGACGTTGCCGACCTGCTTCATGCGCTTCTTGCCTTCCTTCTGTTTTTCCAGCAGTTTCTTCTTGCGCGTGCTGTCGCCGCCGTAACACTTGGCCAGCACGTTCTTGCGCAGGGCCTTGACCGTCTCGCGCGCGATGATGTGCGAGCCGATGGCCGCCTGCACCGCCACGTCGAACATCTGGCGCGGAATCAGCTCGCGCATCTTGGATACCAGTTCGCGCCCGCGGAACTGCGCGGTGGAACGGTGCACGATCAGCGACAGCGCATCGACGCGCTCGCCGTTGACCAGCACGTCCAGCTTGATCGGATCGGCGGCGCGGAATTCCTTGAACTCGGAGTCCAGCGAAGCATAGCCGCGCGAGGTGGATTTCAGCCGGTCGAAGAAGTCCAGCACCACTTCGTTGAGCGGCAGATCGTATTTCAGCAACACCTGCCGCCCCATGTATTTCATGTCCACCTGCGCGCCGCGCTTCTGGTTGCACAGCGTCATCACGTTGCCCAGATAGGCCTCCGGCACCAGGATGGCGGCAGTGATGATGGGCTCGCGGATCTCCTCGATCTTGGACAGGTCGGGCAGGCGCGAGGGATTCTCCACCTCCACCATGCTGCCGTCCTTCATCAGCACCTGATATTCCACGCTGGGCGCGGTGGTGATCAGGTTCTGGCCGAACTCGCGTTCCAGCCTTTCCTGCACGATATCCATGTGCAGCAGACCGAGGAAGCCGCAACGGAAGCCGAAGCCCAGCGCCTGCGAGGTCTCCGGTTCGAAGCGCAGCGCCGCGTCGTTCAGTTGCAGCTTGGTCAGCGCATCGCGCAGGCTGTCGTATTCGTGCGATTCCACCGGGTACAGGCCGGCGAACACCTGCGGCTGGATTTCCTTGAATCCCGGCAGCGGTGCGTCGGCCGGTCGCGCCGCCAGTGTCAGCGTGTCGCCCACCTTGGCGTGCTTCAGTTCTTTGATGCCGGCGACGACGAAACCGACCTGGCCGGCGCGCAGCTCCGTGCGCGCCAGCGATTTGGGCGTGAACACGCCCAGGTTCTCCACCAGGTAATCGGCCCCGGCCGCCATCAGGCGGATGCGCTCCTTCTGGCGCAGCACGCCGTCGACCACGCGCACCAGCATGACCACGCCGACGTAGTTGTCGAACCAGGAATCGATCACCAACGCCTTGAGCGGCGCGTCCTCGTCACCGCGCGGCGGCGGGATGCGCGCCACCACCGCTTCCAGCACGTCGTCGATGCCAATGCCGTTCTTGGCCGAGCAGCGTACCGCGTCGTCGGCCGGGATGCCGACGATCTCCTCGATCTCGTGGATCACGCGTTCCGGATCGGCCGCCGGCAGGTCGATCTTGTTCAGCACCGGGAACACCTCGACGCCCAGTTCGATCGCCGTGTAGCAGTTGGCCACGGTTTGCGCCTCGACACCCTGCGACGCATCCACCACCAGCAGCGCGCCCTCGCAGGCCGACAGTGAGCGGGATACCTCATAGGAGAAATCGACGTGGCCGGGGGTGTCGATCAGGTTGAGCTGGTATTCGCGTCCGTCCCGCGCGCGGTACAACAGTGCCGCGGTCTGCGCCTTGATGGTGATGCCGCGCTCGCGCTCCAGGTCCATGGAATCGAGCACCTGCGCTTCCATCTCGCGCTCGGCCAGGCCGCCAGCCAGCGTGGACTTGCCGTGGTCGATGTGGGCGATGATGGAAAAATTGCGGATGTCGCGCATGAAAAAAAGCGAGGCACGCAGACGTGCCTCTCGGGACGGAGTGTGGGCGCGGATTTTACCTGAAACGACAGGGGCTTATGTGGCGCGCGCCGAGCCCGACCGCCACCGGCGGCCGGCAACGCGCCCTGCCCGCGTCCACCGGGCGGTGGCGCGCACGTTGCGGCGACGTTCAGCGCTCCAGCCGCAACGATACGTAGTGCGCGCTGTCGCCCCGCTTGACCAGCAGCGCGACACTGCGGCGTGACGGGTCGTCGAGCAGGCGGGCGAGTTCTTCAGCGGTGTTCACTTCCTGGTTGTTGACTGCGACGATGACATCGCCGGACTGGATGCCGGCGCGTGCGGCCGGACCGCTGACCTCCTCCACCAGCACGCCGTTGTTGATCTTGAGGATGCCCTTCTGTTCGCGCGTCAGTTCGCTGACCACCAGGCCGCCACGGTTGGCCACGCGCGGCGCGCTCTCCGCCTTGGCCTGGACCGTTTCGTCCGGCATCTCGCCGACGACGACGGTGAGATCGCGCTGCGCGCCCTTGCGCCAGACGGTCAGTGTGGTACGGGTGCCGGGGCGGGTGGCGCCAACCAGGCGCGGCAGATCGATGGAGTTCTTCACCGGCTTGCCGTCGAACTTGAGCACGATGTCGGACACCTGTACGCCCGCCTTGTCCGCCGGGCTGCCGGCCTCGACGTCGGCGACCAGCGCGCCTTCCGCCTTCTTCAGGCCGAACGACTCGGCCAGGTCGGCAGTGACTTCCTGGATGACGATGCCGATGCGGCCGCGGCTGACCTTGCCGCGCGTCTTCAACTGCTCGGCCACGTCCATCGCCACGTCGATGGGGATGGCGAACGACAGGCCCATGTAGCCGCCGGAGCGGGAGATGATCTGCGAGTTGACGCCGACCACTTCGCCCTTCATGTTGAACAGCGGGCCGCCGGAGTTGCCCGGGTTGACCGCGACGTCGGTCTGGATGAACGGCACGTAGTTTTCCTGCGGCAGGCTGCGCCCCTTGGCCGAGACGATGCCGGCGGTGACCGAGTTTTCGAAGCCGAACGGCGCGCCGATGGCCAACACCCATTCGCCGACGCGCAGGCGGTTGGGATCGCCGATGGTCACGACGGGCAGGTTGCTGGCGTTGATCTTGATCAGCGCGACGTCGGTGCGGCTGTCCTTGCCCACCACCTTGGCGCGGAATTCGCGCCGGTCATGGAGCTTCACCACCACTTCGTCGACTTCGTCGACCACGTGCGAGTTGGTCAGGATGTAACCGTCGGCGGAAATGATGAAGCCGGAGCCCTGGCCGCGCCGCGGTGGCAGCATACCCCGCTCCTCGCGCGGCAGCATGCCGCGCCCCTCCGGCGGCAGGAAGCGGCGGAAGAAGTCGAACATCTCGTCCGCTTCCGGCATGCGCTGGCGCTGGCGCACACCCGGTCGGGGTTCCTGCAACGTGGTGATGTTGACCACCGTGGGCGACTGCTTCTCCGCCAGATCGACGAAGTCCGGCAGTTGCGCGCCGGCACCGCCGGCCATGAAACCGAGCGACAGGCCCAGCAGGGCGAGCCATTTCTTCATGTCACACCTCGCGAAATACTTGGGATGGAAGGGATGGTTCCGACGTTCAACCGCGCTGGCAGCCGCCGCCCGTGTCGAGGCGCAGGATCACCGGTCCACGGGTCGGTGCGGCGCGGCGGCGCAACCATGCAGCGGCCAGCACGAGACCGCACAGACCGCCGAGGATGGAGGCGGGTTCCCCGTACAGCGCATGCGCGCCGCCGGCACCGAGCAGCAACAGCAGCAGCGGTATCACGTAGCTGGCGGCGGCGGCGCGCAACAGCGCGCCTTCCGGCAGGCCGACCACCACGGCGTCGCCGGGGCGCGCGCCGATGGGGTTGGCCACCGGGAACTCGGCTTGGTCGGCGTGCCAGAAGCGCGCGAAGATCGACGAACCGCAACCCTTGCCGCCACAGGCGCCGCACGACGTTGGGGCTTCACTGACCACCCAGGCGACATCGCCGTCGTCGCGGCGAACGCGCGCCGGGGTCTCGATCACCGCTCGCCTCCGCGCGCTTCCAGATTCATCGCGATGGCCTCCACCGTCGCCCAGGGCGCGTCGCCCAGGACGGTGGCGCGCAACGGACCGACCTGACGCGTGAGCAGATGGATCATGCCCTGCTTGCTCTGGCCGCGCACGGTTTCCACCGGGCGCGGACTGTTTTCCAGAAACAGCGAGACGTGGGTGAGTCCGTCGCTGAACACCCAGTGCTCGACTTCGCCCGGCCGGTTGGGCAGCGTGCGCCGCACCGCGGTGACCCGGCTGAATCCGGGCGGCAGTTGCTTGACCTGCACGCTGTCGCCGACCACAGGGCGCGCGCTGTCGGGCACCTCGGGCAAGGTGCGCGCGGTATTCATGCGAGGTGCGCTGCCCAGGCGGATTTCCGCGAACGCATACTGCATCAATGGCTTGCCCTGCTCGTTGACCATCACCGCCTTGAGCGGCAGTGCGCTGTCCTTCTCGGCGCACAGCACGTGTCCCCAGCGGAAGCCGTCGCGCGGCGTCAGTTCGACCTGGCGGCAGTCCAGGCCGGCGACGCGCGCGAACTCACCCAGGCGCACGCCGTACCAGTTGGCCAGGGGGGCCGCGTCCTGCGGCAGCAGGTCGGGGAAATGGCGGCTGTTCAGGCGCCGCTCCATGCGCAACTGACCGCCTTCGGAGACCAGGCTCAATGAACCGGTCTGAGTACAGCGTACCTCGCGCTGCACGCCGTCCATGGCCGCCAGGCGGCTCTCCTTGGCACCGCCGATGGGGCGGTTGGAGATGGCCAGCGTCTGCATCTCGCCGCCGCTTTGCACCACGAACACGCCTTCGTAGGCGAGCCGGCGCGAGGCGTCGGCCATGCGTTGCAACAGCGCGGCGGCTTCGTGACGAGGCAGGTAATCGGCTTGCGCCGACAGCGGCAACAGCGCGAGCACGACCAGGCAGGTGAATCGGCGTGGCGCGGCGCGCGCCACCAGCACGCAATGCCGCGGCATCATCGCCCGTCCCCGCTCAACGACACCCGCGTGAACTGCATCTCCGGCATGGCCATCACCGCCTGGGCGAAGTCCTGGTGGGCGGCGAGGTAGGCCGTGGCATCGACCGCCGGCACCAGCATCGGCGCGGAGGCCAGCGGCGGGGACGGCAACGGCTGGCGCGGATCGCTGTGCCATAGGCCCCAACTGATCGCTGCCACCGTCGCCGCCGCCAGCCACAGCGCCGGGCGACGGTCGCGCTGCCGGCGCAGCGGCGCCAGCACGGTCGGTTCCTGTTCCAGTGCGGCCATGACGCGGGCGGTGAAGCCGGGGTCGCCATCGGGCAGGCCGCGCAACGCATCGCCGATCGCACAATACTGTGCGAAGCGGTCGCGCTGGTGTGCATCGGTGCTAAGACGCCGCAGCAGCCTCTGCGCGGTGTCGTCGTCCAGTTCGCCGTCGATCAGGGCGGACAGGCTGTCATCACCCTGCAATTGAGATGCGGGAAGCGTCATCGTTACCACCTCTTGTCCTCGGGAGTGCCCAGCAACGGGCGCAGCTTGGCGGCGATGGCCTCGCGCGCCCGGAAGATGCGGGAGCGCACGGTGCCGATCGGGCAGGCCATGTATTCGGCGATTTCCTCGTAACTCATGCCTTCGATCTCTCGCAGCGTGATGGCCTGGCGCAATTCCTCGGGCAGGGCATCGACCGCCTGATTGACTGCTATGGCCACCTGTTTCGACAAGAGTTCCGTTTCCGGTGTGCTGATGTCCTGCGCCATCAGCCGCTCGTCCGGCTCGTCGTCGTCGTTGATCGCCTGGTCCGAGACGGTGCGCATGCTGCGTCCACGCGCCGCCAGATAGTTCTTGGCGGTGTTGACCGCGATGCGGTAAAGCCAGGTATAGAACGCCGCGTCGCCGCGAAACTGCGGCAGCGCGCGGTAGGCTTTGATGAAGGTCTCCTGGGCGATGTCCTCGATCTCGTCGGCGTCGCGCACCATGCGCGACAGCAGCCGCGTCAGCTTGCGGCGATATTTCTCCACGAGCAAGCCGAAGGCCCGCTGGTCGCCCGCTCTTACCCGTTCGACCAGTTGCAGGTCGATTTCCCGGTCACTCATGTCGTTCCCTGCGTGTTGGGGTCCGCGCGTGCCGCGCGGGAGGATGGTGCGCGACCAACCGGCGCGCCGGCGAAGTATAACGGCCACGCCTTGCCGCCGCCGTGCGCGGATGGCGGATAATCCGCGCATGCCCCGCTGCGACGTCCTCATCATCGGTTCCGGCCTCGCCGCCGCCACGCTGGCGCTGGCGCTGCCCGAGCGCCTGCGCGTCGTCATGGTCACCAAGAAGACGCCGCAGGATAGTTCCAGCTATTGGGCGCAGGGCGGCATCGCCGCAGTGATGGGCGCGGATGACAGTTTCGACGAACACGTGCGCGATACCCTGGTGGCGGGCGCCGGCCTGTGTCGCGAGGATGTGGTGCGCCGCGTGGTCAGCGCCGCGCCGGAGGCGGTGCGCTGGCTGATCGAGCAGGGCGCGCCGTTCGATCAGCAGGGCGCCGCCTATCATCTGACGCGCGAGGGCGGGCACTCGCGCCGCCGTGTGCTGCACGCCGCGGACGCCACCGGCCGCGCGGTGCAGGATGCGCTGCTGGCGCGTCTGCGCGCGCGCGCCAACGT
>CAYTRH010000021.1:0-20444 GCA_964440155.1 uncultured Thiobacillus sp.
CGCGGCCCTTGCCACCACCGACCTCGCTACCGGCCACGCCGCCCACGACGCCACCGGCGGCCGCGCCGATACCGCTGTCGGTGCCTTCCAGACGCACGCTGCGCACGTGTTCGATGACCCCCATACGTACCTCATAGGCACGACGCGCGTCGCTGCGCGCGTAGTCGTCACCACCCAGGCGGCTGGCACAGCCGCCCAGCAGGGCGGGAACCAGGAGCAGCCATAACCATTTCATGACACTACCTCCGTCACGTCACTCGATACTGTAACCGTATGCCATCCTGAAGCGCTGCGCGACCTCGTCCCAGTCGACACGATAGTTTTGGCCGCCGCGGTGGGCGATCTTGATCGCACCCATCAGACCGGCCAGACGCCCGCAGGTGGGCCAGTCCATGCCGCGCTGCATGCCGGTCATCAGGCCGGCGCGATAGGCATCGCCGCAGCCGGTGGGGTCCATGATGGCTTGCGGCTTGGCTGCGGGGATGTCGTGCACGGCGCCGGCGGCATAGATGCGCGAACCCTCTGCCCCGAGCGTGACGATGAGCGCCTTGACCTCGCGCGCCAGCCTGTCCAGCGCGCGCCCGGTGCGTTCCTGCAGCAGACGGGCCTCGTAGTCGTTCACGGCGACGTAGTCGGCGAGTTCGACGAAACGCTGCAACTCCACACCGCTGAACATGGGCAGGCCTTGGCCCGGGTCGAAGATGAACGGAATGCCGGCCTGGTGAAACTGGTCGGCATGGTCGAGCATGCCCTGGCGACCGTCCGGCGCGACGATGCCCAGGGTGATGCCCTGCGCATCACCGACCTTGTTGTCGTGCGCATGGTTCATCGCACCCGGGTGAAAGGCGGTGATCTGGTTGTCGGCCAGATCGGTGGTGATGAAGGCCTGGGCGGTGTAGGTGCCGGCCACCGTGCGCACATGTTCGCGTCCGATGCCCAACTGGTCCAGACGCTGCGCGTAGGGCGCGAAGTCGTCGCCCACCGTGGCCATGATCACCGGCTCGCCGCCCAGTTGCTTCATGCCGTAAGCGATGTTGCCGGCACAGCCGCCGTATTCGCGGCGCATGTCCGGCACCAGGAAGGCGACGTTGAGGATGTGGATCTGGTCGGGCAGGATGTGGTTCTTGAAGTGGTCGTGAAACACCATGATGGTGTCGTAGGCCATGGAACCGCAAATCAGTGTGCGCATCGGGCGTTCTCCGGTTGTGACCAACGGATTTTCCCGCGCACACGGCGGCGTCGCCACGAAAAATTCATGACAGCGGCATGAAGCCGTAACGCAGCCTCTTCAAGCTGCGCGGCCATGAATGCCAGTCTGCGTCTAGTCCTGCATGCCACGCCCTGGCTGGCGTGGAGCAGCGACGCGCTCGCCTGGGGCTTGCAGACGCACGTCTATTTCGCCCAACTGCTGCTGTGGGCGGTGCCGTTGCTGGATCCGCGTCTGCGCGCGGCAGTGGCACGCTTTCCGCGCCTGGTCATGGCCGGCGCCTGCCTGCCGGACCTGGCGCTCACCGGTCCGCGCGTCGGCAGCCATGCGTTCGCCGACAGCCACCGGTGGGAAACCGCGCACGCCATGCTGGCCGATGCCGAATGTCAGGCCGAGGAAGCGCTGGCGGTGGGCTATGCCAGCCATCTGCTGGTCGACGTCATCGCGCACAACCATTTCGTGCCGGCACACGAAAAATTGTGGCTGGACGTGCCTTGGCTCACCCATGTCTCGGTGGAATGGGCCATGGACGCGCATGTGGCGCGGCACGCCTTCGCGCGGCCGGGCGAACTGCTGGCGGAGGAGGAACGTTACGCCGCCGATTTCGCTGCACGCCATTTCGCTTGCAGGGCATCGCAGGCGCGTGCGGCGTTGCGTCTCCTGGCCAAGGCGGACCGCCAGTTGCGGCGAGCACGTCTGCCCGAGCTGTGCTACCGCGCCATGCGCCTGGATGGCGCGCTGCTGCCGCGTTTCGATGCGTATATCGAGGCCACCACGCGCCGTCTGACACAGATCAACCGCGTGCTCGGTCAGGAAGCGCCGGCTTGGCAGGCGGAGTTGTCGTGCCAGGCGACCAAGCGGGCACTGCTGGCGCCGTTCGCGCGCGCGCAACTGCGCGCGCCGCTGCCGCTGCCGAGCGACCTGTTCGACTGTGACTTGGTCGTCGGCCAGCGTGGCCTGTGACGGCGCAGCGGGCGCCGTTTACTGCACGACCTTGTCGATCACCAGCCGCACGTCGCTGGCGCCCACCTTGACCCCGGTGATCACGCCTTCCAGGTCACCCGGCTGAGGTTTTACGTCGCCACTCTTGGAGACACGCGCGGTCAGGGTCACCTCGCCCACCTTGGACAGGGTCACCTCGCGGTTCATGGCCATGCTGTCGTCCAGTTCGAACTCCAGCGGAAAGGCATTGGCGGTGGCGCGGATGGCGGCCACCGGGGCACCGCCGCCCTTGGCCCGGGCAAACAGGAACACGATGTCGTCCTTGCCCAGTTTGGCTTTCAATGCAGGTGCGATGTCGACCGTGCCGTGGATGGTACCGCCCGCGTCGGGCAGATCGGCCAGGTTGTCCATGCCGGTGATGCCGGCGTGCGCCAGGCGGTTGGCCTCCTTCTGCGCTTCCAGAATGTCCTGGGCGTAGGGGGATTCGGGCGGCAGTTGCTGGTACAGGTGCTTGAAATAGAACGCCGCCTTGGCGTAGTTCTGTTCCTGGAACGCGTGAATGCCGGACAACTCCAGCCCCTTCATGTCGAGCGGATCCTTCTCCAAGGCCTGCCTCACCAGTTCCATGGGTTTGCCGGCCAATACCCGGTTGTTGCTGATGGCCAGCGCTTCGGCATACCCGGTCATCACCGAGGGCACCTCGGGCGCCAGTTTGTAGGCCTTCTCGTAGGCATGCAGCGCCTCCGGCCAGTGCTGCACGGCGGCATAAGTCTTGGCCAGCAGGGTCCACGCGGCGGCATCGTCCGGATTCTCCCGGGTGCGTGCTTCCACCTGGGCGATCATCTTCAGGATGTCGTGCTGACCCGGCACGCCAGCCATGGCCGGGTTGGCCTGCGCCTCGGCGATGGCGATCAGCGACATCGGATTGCCCAGCGCGAAATACAGGCCGAAGGCCGCCACCGGCAGCGTCACGCCGAGCGCGTAGCCCAGCTTGCGGCTGCTCGCGGCGACTGGTTCGGGCGCGTTCTCCTGCGCCAACGCATCTTCGGCCAGGCGGGTTTCCAACTCGATCTTGGCGCTTTCGAACTGTTCGGCGGACAATAGGCCGCTGTCGCGATCCGCCTCCAGTTCCTTCAGTTGATCGCGATAGACGGCGATGTTGATGTCGCGCCGTTGCGCCTTGCTTTCCCCACTGCGCGCACGCATCAGCGCCGGCAGCACGAAGATCAGGGCGACGGCCACGCACACGACGGTGGCAATCCAGAACAGGGTCACGGTCCAGAACGGGTTCATTGCTTCTCATCCAGTAGTTTCGCAGCGGCGGCGAGTTTGTCCTGATCAACCGGCGGCGCTTCGGCAAGCGACCGGCGGCGACGCAGGGTCAGGTACCAGACCCCGGCGCCGACGCCGAGGAACAGCACCGGGCCGAACCAAAGCAGGTAGGTCACCGGCTTCAACGGCGGGCGATACAGTACGAAATCGCCATAACGTTCGGTCAGATAAGCGATCACCTGGCGATCATCGAGCCCGGCCTTCATCTGCGCGCGGATCTCGCGCCGCAAATCTTCGGCCAGATCGGCGCGCGACGCCGCCAGCGATTCGTTCTGGCACACCAGGCAGCGTAGCTCGTCGGCGATGGCATGCAGGCGCCGCTCGATCTCGGGATCGTCGGCATGCAGCGGCGCCTCGCGCGACGTCGGCTCGGAGCTCCAAGCCATGGGCGCGAGCGCCAGCAGCGCGGCGAACAGTAGCGGCCTCATACCCCCAACTCCTTCAGTTTCGGTTCGAACTTGCTCTTCCACACGTCCGGGTGGATGGGTCCGACGTGCTTCATGCGTACCACGCCGTCACGGTCGATGAGATAAGTCTCCGGCGTGCCGGTGACGCCATAGTTAATGCCCACACGGCCATCCAGATCCTCCGGCACCGCGACATAGGGGTTGCCGGTTTTTGCCAGCAACGCAGCGGCTTCCCGGTCCTTGTCCTTCCAGTTGAGGCCGACGATGGGAATCACCCCGGCCTGATGCAACTGCATCAGAAAGCCATGCTCGTGGCGACAGGACACGCACCACGGCGCCCAGACGTTGAGCAGCCACACCTGCCCCTTCATCTGCTCCGGACTGAAGCTGGCTTCGGCATTGCCCACCAGTGGCAGCGTGAAGCCCGGCGCCGGTTTGCCGATGAACGGCGACGGCACCTCGCGCGGGTTCAGGAACAGGCCCTTGGCAAAGAAACCGACCAGGACGGCGAAGATGAGCAGCGGCAACCAGCGCTTCATCACTCGGCTCCCCGTGCCGCGGCACCGGCCGGCATGCCCAGGCGCTGCTTGACGGCGATGCGGTAGCGCCGGTCCGCCGCCGCCAGGAAGCCGCCCAGCACCATCAGCGTCGCGCCCAGCCACAGCCAATTGATGAACGGCTTGTGGTAGACGCTGACCGACCAGGATCGCTCCTCGTCGTCGAGCGGTTCACCCAGCGCGACGTAGACGTCGCGGAACAGATTGGGATGCAGCGCCGCTTCCGTCATCGGCATGCCGGAGGCGTTGTAGATGCGCTTTTCCGGATACAGGGTGAACAGCTTCTTGCCGTCGCGACTCACCTCCACCACGCCTTTGGCAGCGCGGTAGTTCGGACCGTCGTGGGTGCTGTGGCCCTGGAACGTGAAGGTGTAGCCGGCTAGCTCGGTATAGCTGCCGATGTCCATGCGCACGGTCTTTTCGCTCTCGTAGTTGGCCACCACGGTGATGCCGGCAATACCCACGGCAAGGCCGAAGTGCGCCAATTGCATGCCCCAGAACGCGCGCGGCAGCGAAAACAGCCGGCCGAGCGCGCCACCGCCCTGGGCGTGGCGCATGCGTTCGCGGAAGGTCAACAGCACCGTCAGTGCGATCCAGATGGCCAGGAAGAAGCCCAGCGCAGCCCAGGGCTTGAAGCCGTCGACGGTGAACGGCAACAGCATGCCAGTGGCCACAGCCACCGCCAGCGCCCATTTCAGACGGGTCGCCATGTCCGGCAGGCTGTCGCCCTTCCAGCGCGTCAACGGCCCGATGCCCATTAGGAACAGCGCCGGCGCCATCAGCGGCACGAACACCGCGTTGAAGTAGGGCGGGCCGACCGAGATCTTGCCCATGCCCATGGCATCCATGAACAACGGATAGAGGGTGCCGAGCAGCACCGAACCCAACGCCGCGAGCAGGATCACGTTGTTGGCCAGCAGCATGGCCTCGCGCGAGAACCAGGTGAAGCCGCCGCCGGTGATCATCTTGGGCGCACGCCAGGCATACAGCACCAGCGAACCGCCGATCACCACCGCCAGGAAGCCGAGGATGAAGGCGCCGCGCGCCGGGTCGGTGGCGAACGCATGTACCGAGGACAGCACGCCGGAACGCACCAGGAAGGTGCCGAGCAGAGACAGCGAGAACGCAGTCAGCGCCAGCAGCACGGTCCAGGCCTTGAAGGCGCCACGCTTCTCGGTGACTGCCAGCGAGTGGATCAGCGCGGTGCCGGCGATCCACGGCATGAACGAGGCGTTTTCGGTCGGATCCCAGAACCACCAGCCACCCCAACCCAACTCGCGGTAGGCCCACCAACTGCCGAGCACGATGCCCAGGGTCAGGAAGGCCCAGGCCACCGTGGTCCACGGCCGCGACCAGCGCGCCCAGGCGGCGTCCAGCTTGCCGGAGATCAGTGCGGCGATGGCGAACGCGAAGGCCACCGCGAAGCCGACGTAGCCCATGTACAGCATGGGCGGGTGGATGATCATGCCCCAGTCCTGCAACAGCGGGTTCATGTCGCTGCCGTCCATCGGCGGCGGGAACTGGCGCAGGAAGGGGTTGGAGGTGGTCAGCAGGAACAGCAGGAAACCGACCGAGATCAGACCCATCACCCCGATCACGCGCGCCACCATGTCCTCCGGCAGGCGGCGCGAGAACAGTGAAACCGCCATGGTCCAGAACGCCAGGATCAGCACCCACAGCAGCAGCGAGCCCTCGTGCGAGCCCCAGGTGGCGGTGAAGCGGTAGACCTCGGGCAACTGCGAGAACGAGTTGCGTGCGACGTTGACCACCGTGAAATCATTGGTCAGGAAGGCGTACACCAGACACAGATAGGCGATGAAGATGAACAGGAACTGCCCCTGTGCCGCCGGCCGTGCCAACCGCATCAGCGCGACATGTCCGCGCTGTGCGCCGTAGATGGGAAAGATAGCCTGCGTCACCGCCAACAACAGGGCGATGATCAGGGCGAAATTGCCGAGTTCGGGTATCACGTTGCGGTCTCCTCCGCCGGGTCCGCGCGAACGGCCGGGCGATCATCAAAAGCCGGCGGGGCACGCCCCACCGCGGGTTACTGCTGGGTCGATTGCACCAGGGACTTCTGCGCCTTCTCGATGGCGTCGGCGGCCTCCGGCGGCATGTAATTCTCGTCGTGCTTGGCCAGCACCTGCGTCGCCGTGAACAGGCCGTCGGCGCCGAGCCGACCTTCCGCCACCACGCCCTTGCCCTCCTTGAACAGATCGGGCAGCACGCCGGTGTACACCACCGGGATGGACATCGCGGTGTCGGTGACGGCGAAGCGGGTGGTCAGCCCGTCGCCCTCGCGGCGCACGCTGCCCTCTTCCACCAAGCCACCGATGCGGAATGCGCGCTCGACCGGTGCCTTGCCCTGCGACACCTCGCTGGGCGAGAAAAAGAACACCAGATTGCTCTGGAAGGCGTTCAGGATCAGCGTGACGGCGATACCCAGACCGACCACGGCGAGCGAGATGACCAACAACTTGCGATGACGTGACTTCATGACTCTTCCCATTGCCGCATGCGCTTCAGCCGACGGCGAGTTTCACCGGCACCGCGCTTGAGCAGAATGACTTCAATCAAAATACAGGCGGCGGTGACCGCGTATGAACCCCACACATACAGGCCGTAGCCACCCATGTCCCAGAAATCGGACCAACTCGCCCATTCCATAGTTCAGCGCTCCAGGATGTCCTTGACCCATTCGGTATGGCGCTCGCGCTCCAGGATGATGGCGCGCACCCGCGCCAACGCCACGGCGATGCTGTAGAACCAGGCGGCGAAAGCCATGATCAGCATGCCGGTGAGCATGATCGTGGCCATGGTCGGCGCCTTGGTCAGGCTCACGGAAGCGCCCTGATGCAGGGTGTTCCACCACTTCACCGAAAAATAAATGATGGGCACGTTGATCGCGCCGATCAATGCCAGCAGCGCGCCGGCACGGTCGCCGCGCTTGACATCGTCGATGGCCGCCCAAAGTGCCATGATGCCGATGTACAGAAACAGCAGGATCAGGGTCGAGGTCAGACGCGCATCCCACACCCACCAGGCGCCCCACATCGGCTTGCCCCACAGCGCACCGGTCCACAACGCGATGAACGTGAAGATTGCGCCGGTTGGTGCCAACGCACGCACCATCATGAACGACAGGCGGGTATTGAAAGCCAGACCGATCGCGCTCCAGAACGCCATGACCAGATAGATGAACATGCCCATCCATGCCGCCGGCACATGGATGAAGATCACCCGATACGCCTCGCCCTGCTGGAAATCGGTGGGCGCCACGAAGAAACCGATGTACAGCCCCACCAGGGTCAGGATGCCGGCCGACCAGGCGAACCACGGAATCAGACGTCCGGCGAGGTGGTAAAAGGTGGCTGGCGAGGCGTAGGTATAGAGATTCATCCGGACGGATTCCGCAGGCTATTCCAGGGAGACTTTGAGCGCGGCGGCGGCGATCCACGGCGCGATCAACAGGGTCAGGATCAGAAATGCACCGAGCAGAGACAGATGCGCTTCGGCACCGGTTCCCGCCAGCACACCGTCCACCGCACCGGCGCCGAAGATCAGCGCCGGCACGTACAACGGCAGAATCAGCAGCGTAAGCAACACACCGCCACCGCGCAAGCCCAGCGTCAACGCGGCGCCCACGCCGCCGAGCAGCGACAGGATGGGCGTGCCGATCAGCAGTGACAGCAGCAACACGCCGATGGCGTCGCCGGGCAGATGGAACTGCACGCCCAGCACCGGCGCGATCAGCAACAGCGGTATGCCATAGATCAGCCAGTGCGCCAGCGACTTGCCCAGCACCAGCAGCACGGTCGGTTCGGGTGACAAAACCATGTGTTCCAGGCTGCCATCGCGATGGTCGTCGGCGAACAGGCGCGACAGCGACAGCAACGAGGCCAGGGTCGCCGCCACCCACAGCACCCCCGGCCCGATGCGCGCCAGCAGGTTGGGATCGGGACCGACCCCGAGCGGGAACAGGCTGGCGACCATGACGAAGAAGAACAGCGCGATCAGCCAGTCGCCGCGCCTACGCGCAGCCAGGGTCAGATCGCGGCGCAATACCGCAAGCAGGAAACGCGTCATGTCAGGCCGCGCCCTCCGCTGCTACCAGGTCGGACGCGGCGGCGATGTCGGGAATGGCGACGTTGCCCACCAGCAGGCGCTGCACGCGCACACCGGCAAGGTTCAACGCCTGGTGTGTGGTCGCCACCACCATGCCGCCAGCAGCCAGGTGGTGGCGCAACAGGTTCTCCATCTGCGCCACCGCATGAACGTCCAGACCGGTCAGCGGCTCATCGAGGATCCACAGCGTCGCGCCGGCCAGCGACAGCGCCGCCAGCGCGACGCGCCGGCGCTGGCCGAACGACAGCACGCGGCAGGGCAGATCCAGACAGCGCGTCAGGCCCAATTCGCCCAGCGTGCGCTCGGCACGGCCGGCGTCGAACGCACGTCCCTGCAAGCCGTCGGCGAAGCGCAGGTTCTCCAGCGGGTTCAACTCGTCCTTGATGCCGTTGGCATGGCCGAGGTAGGCCATTTCCCGGTGATAGGTTTCGCCGCAGCGGGCGATGGGCTGACCACGCCAGCGCACCTCACCCGCCTCCGGCCGGCTCAGCCCGGTCAGCAGACGCAGCAGACTGGTCTTGCCCTGGCCGTTGCCACCCTGTACCAGCAGCAACTCGCCGGCGCCCAGAGCGAAATTCATCGCCTTGAACAACAGCCGATCGCCGCGCGTACAGGCGAGATCGTGGGCGGATAACAGTACGTCGTCGGGCATCAAAGGGCTTCAGCTCGGAATCGCGAGAGCATAACGGACTATCGTCGGCCGAAAAACCGGGCTCTCAATAAAAAAGGGGAGCGGATCGCTCCGCTCCCCCAAGCTGCCAGGCATCGGTCGACGCCCGGCTCGCTCGTTCAGTTACTTCTTGGGCACGTAGGGCTTCCAAGCCATCTCACCCAGCGCGTCCTTGGCGCGCGTACCAGCGCTCGGCTTGCCTGCCGGTCCGGGCGGCAGAACGTTCGGGCCGAAGGGCTTCGGCGGTGGATCCGCCTTCTCCATGCCCACGCGCGCCGCGATCACATCCACACCCATCGCCTTCTTGATCATGTTGATACCTTCTAGAGACGCATCAACCGACCTGGTCAGCGACTCACGTGCATCCTGGGGGTTATGGAAGCCCACCGAGTTCTCGGCGGTCCACCATTCCCAATACAGCGTGGCATCGTATTGCAGGTCGTAGGCCTTGGCCAGGATCTCGTCCGACACCTTGCCACTCCACTGTGCGCGGTTGATCCAGTCGATCAAGTCGGACAGATGGTGCTCGGCCTTCATGATCTTGCCGCGGATGTAGTTCTGGATGGAATCGATCTGGTACAGCGCCTCCTTCTCGCTCCAGTCCTTGTGGCAGGTCAGGCAGGTCTCGTTGACCCGGTAACGCGGCGACTTCTGCGCGTGCGAGGTCCACACCTTGCCGTTGGAGCCCTTCTGCTTGGGCATGTGGCAGTCCTTGCACTCCACGCCCGCGCGCTCGTGCTTGGAGCCCCAGAACACCTCCGTTTCCGGATGCTGGATCTTGGGCAGGAAGGCACCGGTCCACCCGTGCTTGTAGTCCTTGAACTTGTACTGATCCACCGCCACGCTCTTGTAGTCGAACACGTTCGCCCACTGGAACAGGTTGGTACGGCGGTCAGCCATGCCCACGGGGGTGTGGTTGTTCGGGTCGGAGCAATCCCAGCCAGTGCCGCAGGTGTATTCCACGTGGCACTGGGCGCACATCACCACGGAGTCGGACCTGGACAGCAGACCGATGGCGCGGAAGTCCTCGCCGCCACGCTGGAAGGTGACCTTGGTCATCTTGGTCTGCTCACTCTTCACCGGATCGTACGGATAGGTGCCGAGCTTGCGGTCGACCACGGCGTTGATCAGCGCGTCGCGTACCACACGCGGGCCGGCCGAGTGCGGGTCATGGCACATGTAGCAGTTGATCGGATGGCTCATGGCACGCGCGAACTCCACGGTCGACGACGTGCGGGCCCACTTGGCCTTGGGATCCGGATCACCCATGTACTTCCAGTCCAGGATGTGGTCCTGCGTCTTGCAGTTCATGCACACCGGGTTCACCGCGGTCACGGTCTGGCGCATGAAGCGCTTCTGCTCGGAAGTGCTGGGATCGAGATCACGCACCACGTTCCAGGCGCCGTTGGCGGCCATCTCGGCCTTCATCTGGTAAGTCCAGTCCTTCCACTGCATGCGGCCGCCAAACGCGCGATCCACCACCCACTGGTCTACCAGCATGAAAGCATGCGAGCGAGGCTCTGCGTGCTCCTTGGTGAAGCCGAAACCATCGACCAGCTTGTCGAACCGCGGCGATACACCCCTCGGGTCAGCCTTCTCGTGCCGTGCCTTTGACTCCAGGTTGATCTGCACGAAGGAGTTGTACTGCTCCGTATGGCAGGTCGCGCAGGCGCGATGGTCCTTGATGGTGTTGGGACGCACGCCCCAGTCCTTGGACTTGGCCAGCTTCTGGTGCTCCGCGGCATTGTCGTGACAGTGCACGCAGTTCACCGTCTGGTGACGTCCGTTGGTGTGGAAGTCCTCGATGTCCTCGTGGCAGGAATAACACTTCTTGGCATCCACCGGCACGAATGGCGGCGGCTTCGGCGCGGCGGGCTGCGGCTTCAGCGGGGCACTGGGTGCCTGCTGCGCCTGCACGCCCAAGGCGAACAGGGCCGTCGCCAGCCCCATCGCCCATCGGCTCAACAAACTTCTTGTATGCATGTCAGTCTCCTTGGTAAGTCCCTCATTGGCGGCCCGAACGCGCGGGCCCACCGGGTCGGTCAAACGTCGGTAGTCAATCGCGCGTCGTCCATAGGCCCCCTTTGTAAAAACAAGTCAGCTTCAGCGAATCAGGCGCCCGCGCTCAGGAGAACGCGTCCGCCATGATGTTCTTGAACCAGCCCACCTGATACTCGGCCTCCAGCTTGCGGGTGATGGCCGGTGCCTCGACCGGCGATACGCCGCCGGCATCGGTGGCATAGACCAGCTTGCCGTCGACCACGCGGTAGATGTGCACCACCGAGAAGCCATAGCCCGGCTGCGTCACGCTGTAGCAGGTGTTGACGAAGTACGGCTCCGGCGCCGGCAGGCCGCTGAGCTTGGCGATGATGGCGCCCACCGCCACCTTGGCCTGGGTATTGGCCATGTGCGCCGACTTGGGCGCGCCGTACACCGGCAGGTCGCCATGCACGCAGGAATCGCCCACCACCCAGATGTCCGGGTGCACCGTCGACTCCATGGTCAGCATGTTCACCGTGCACCAGCCACGCTCGTTGGTCAGCCCGGTGTTCTTGGCGATGTGCCCGGCATGGTGCGGCGGAATGACGTTGACCACGTCGCCCTGGAACTTGTCGAAGTCGGTGTAGGCCGTGCGCGTCTTGGCGTCCACCTTGACCACCTTGCCGCCGGACGCGCCCGGCACCCATTCGATCATGCCCGGGTATTGCAGCTTCCACGCCTGCTGGAACAGACCGATCTTGGAGAACGAGTCGTTCGAGTCCAGGATCAGCACCTTGCTCTTGTTCATGCCCTTGTGCTTGAAGTAGTACGCCACCTGCGAGGCGCGCTCGTAGGGGCCGGGCGGACAGCGGAACGGGCCGGGCGGCACCGTGATGATGAAAGTGCCGCCGTCCTTCATGGCGGCGAGCTGCTTGTGCAGCAGCAGCGTCTGCGGCCCGGCCTTGTAGGCGTGCGGCAGTTCGTTGTTGGCGGCGTCTTCGCTCAACCCTTCGATGGCGGCGAAGTTGAAGTCGATGCCCGGCGACAGCACCAGCGCGTCGTAGTTGAGCGTCTTGCCGCTCTTCAGACGCACGGTCTTCTTCGTCGGATCGACCGCGGTGGCGTCGTCGAACACCACGTTGATGCCGCGCTTGATCAGGCCGTCGTAGCCGACCTGCAGCTTGGATAGCGGGTATTCGCCAGAGATTACTTCGTTGGACAGCGGACAGGAGGTGAACACCTTGTCGCGCTCGACCAGGGTCACGTCGTAGTCCGGCGCGCCGATCTTCAGGTACTTGGCAGCGGTGGCGCCACCGAAGCCGCCACCGACGACGACGACGCGTTTCTTGCCGCCCGCACCGGCACGCGGCGCGGTCTGGGCGCAAGCCGCCATGGGGACGAGCAGGGATGCGCCGACACCGGCCTTGAGGAAGTCGCGGCGATTGAAATGACTCATCGTGTTCTCCTTATTTCTGCTGGGCGGCGTAGTACTGGGCGACGGCGGCGACGTCCTCTTCCCTGAGGCGTTGCGTGTTGCCGCGCATGCGGCGATGCGGCATGGCCACCGCGTTGTCGCGGTACTTCAGCATCTCCAGCTCCATGTACTTGGCCCACTGTCCATGGATTGGCGGCGTCTCGGCCGGATCGTCCGGCTGGCTGCCGGTGTCGCCGTGGCAGGTGGTACAGCGTTCGCTGGCGGCCTTGCCCTGGGCCAGGATCTTGGCGTCGACCGGCTGCGGCTGAGGTACCCACGGCTTGGCGGCGAAATACTTGGCCAGATCGGCGATCTGTTGATCGCTGTAGCCCTTGATCAGCCGGCCCATGGTGGCGGAATAGCGCTCGCCGCTCTTCCACTGCATCATCACCGTCCTCAGGTAGGCTTCCGGCAGGCCGCCGATCGACGGCATCGACGGGCCGACCGAGACACCGTTGACACCGTGGCAGTTGTTGCAGGTCGCGGCCAGCGCCGCCGTCTTGTCCCCAGACGCGAATGCCGGGGCGGATAACAGGCCGGCGGTTGCCAGGGCCAGGATCACACGTTTATTCATTGACTCCTCCATGCGGGGAAAAACAACCATGCAGACGGGGACCGTCGAAAATACTGACGATCAGGGTGCTTGCCGGGCCGATGGTAAGAATGGCCCACCCCTGCGTTCCTTGATGGGCATCAAGTTTTCGCCAAGTCCTTGCGCAAATCCGGGGTATTCGCGAGCTTTCGTCGGTCATCCTTGATGCCGGTCAAGCGCCAGGGAACGGCGGGCGATGGTTCGGCGGATGCACAGCAATAACGACAATGGCGGCCGAAGCCGCCATTGCGAGGTCAGGAAACGCTCGGAAGCGTGCGAGCGCTAAACCGAGTTGCGGTGGTCGCGGCTCACCACCCGACGCATGTCGTCACTCTCCAGCCAGCGGCGGATGCGCGTGGCATCGTCCAGCCGGCTCCACTTGCCCACCGCATCGAGCAGCACGATGATCACCCGCTGTTCGGCGATACGCGCCTGCATGACCAGGCAATGCCCGGCTTCACGGATGTAGCCGGTCTTGGACAGACCGATGTCCCACTCGCCCCCACGCACCAGGCTGTTGGTGTTGACGAAGGCGACGTGGCGTTGCACCGGCCGCTGCACGGTGCGCACCTTGCCGTTTTCCTTGACCTTGACCACCTGGGTGCCCGGCACCACCACGTCGTAGCTGGCGGTGGTCGAAATCTCACGGATCAGCGGATAGCGATAGGCCGCGTCGACCAGCTTGGCCAGGTCGGCGGCAGTGGACTGATTGCCGCTGTTGAGGCCGGTGCCGTCGACGAAGCGGGTTTGCGTCATGCCTAGCGCGCGCGCCTTGCGGTTCATCGCGGCGACGAAGGCGTCCCGCCCGCCCGGATAGGCACGACTGAGCGCCGAAGCGGCGCGATTCTCGGATGCGATCAGGGCCAGGTGCAGCAATTCCTCGCGCGTCAGACGGGTGCCCAACGCCAGACGCGAACCGGTGCCCTTGACCCGGTCCACATCCGCTTCCGAGATGGTGATCTCCTCGCTCATGGGCAGACGCGCGTCCAGCGTGACCATGGCGGTCATCAACTTGGTGATCGAGGCGATCGAGGTCGGCACGTCCATGTTCTTCGCCACCAGTGGCTCGCCGGTGGCCTGATCCAGTACCAGCACGGCGCCCGAGCGCAGCAGGACGTCGTCCGCCCCCGCTTCGTTTTCGGCGGTGGCGATCGCCCGCAGCGGCGTCATGACCGGCTCGGCCGCATGGCTCACACGCGTGACCTTGGCCGCACCCGCGGCAGGCCGGACCGCGACCTTGGCCTTGTCGGCAGTCTTGCGTACGACCCCACGTTGGCCGTTGGCCTTCACGGCGAGATTCTTCTTACTGCCGGCGACCGGTTTGGGCGAGCGTTCCTGCGCCGCCAACACCGACGTGGCGGGTGCCAGCGGCGTGACCAGCACGCCCAGCAGCGTCAGCAGCACCAGCGGTCGTTTCATCTACGGGCTCCCCAGGTCGAAGGTCCTACCAATGTAGCAAATATCGTCGCTTATGAAGAGAACTTTAGAAAGCACATGAAGTTATTGCCGTGCCGGGTCAGCGGCGTCCGCCCAGCACGCCTTCCAGCGTCTTCAACAGGTCGCCGGGCAACAGCACCGTGCGGCTGCCGTCGGCGCCGGCCAGTTCCTTCAGCGCGACGATGTACTTTTCGCCCAGCAGATAGAGCGCCGGCAGTTCCTTGTCCGGCAATGCCAGCGTCACCAGCTTGATCGCCTCGGCGCTGGCGGTGGCCAGGCGCACCTGCACCTCGGCATCGCGCTTGGCCGCCTCCAGCCGCGCCTCCGCCTCCAGAATGGCGGCCTGCTTGTCGCCTTCCGCGCGGGTCACCGTGGCCTTGCGTTCGCGTTCGGCCGCCGCCTGCATTTCCATGGATTTCTGCATGGTGGGCGAAGGCTTGATGTCCTGGATCTCCACCGACTTGAGCGTCAGCCCCCAATCGGCCACGTCGTCGGCGATGGACGCCTTCAGGCGCGCCTTGATCTGATCGCGGCTGGACAGGGCCTGGTCCAGGTCCATGTCGCCGATGATCGCGCGCAGGCTGGTCTGCACCAGATTCATCACCGCCATCTGGAAATTGGTGACGCCGTACACCGCGCTCTGCGTGTCGGTGACCTTGACGAAGGCGATGGCATTGGTGATCAGCACTGCGTTGTCGCGCGTGATCACCTCCTGCTGCGGGATGTCCATGATCAGGTCCTTGGTGGTGACCTTGTAGGACACGTTGTCGATGTAGGGCACCAGCACGTGCAGGCCGGGCATCAGCGTCTTCAGATACTTGCCCAGGCGTTCCACCACCCATTCCTCGCCCTGCGGCACGATGCGCACGCCTTTCCACAGCGTGATGAACACGAACAGGATCAGAATCACCGATACGATTTCACCGCCCATGAAGTTCTCCAGTTGTCAGGTTGGTCGGATGAAGCAAAGCGCAGAAGCAGGGCCACGAGGCTGGCAGCGGGCGCGTCAGCCCACCTGTTCGACCTTCAAGGTCTGCCCCAACACGTCGACGACACGGGCACGGGCGCCGGCGGCAATGGGCGCGTCGGCGACCACCGGCCAGCGGTCCGCGCCCAGCACCGGGCGCTGGAACAGGATTTCACCACGGCCGACATCGTCCACCGCGCGCGTCACCAGACCGACCATGCCCAGCGCCCCTTCCTTGGCCTGGCCGGCGCGGGTGCGGTCCGGATTGCGGAAATACTTGAGCCAGGCCGCCACCATGGCAATGGACGCCAGCGTCCACAGCAAAACCTGTACGCCGAAACCGAGCGGCAACAACGCCACCAACAAACCGGTGAGCAACGCGCCGAGTCCGAACCACAACAGGTAGAAGCCGGCGGAAAACATTTCGGCCGCGATCAGCGCCAATCCCAATGCCACCCAATGCCACCATTCCATCGCCATGCATTCCTCGCCGCTTCGGTCGGGCGCTATTGTGCCCGACCGTGAAAATTTCGGTGCAACCACGCCACACTTGACCAAAGTCAAGAATCCTTGCGAATCACGCCACGCGGGAAGCGCCCTAGGTATGCTTCGCGCCGTCGCACCCGCCAAGGAGGCAATGACATCATGTCCGATTCACCCGATCGATTCCGCACCCACTTCGCCCGACTCGCCCTGTGCTGCGCCACCGCGCTGCTGGCTGCACCGGCCTCGGCCGACCGCGGCGCGGAGCTGGCCGGCGGCGTATGTGCCGGCTGCCATGGCGCCGACGGCAACAGCGTCGTGCCGACTTTCCCCAACCTCGCCGGCCAGCAGCAGGTCTACTTGCTGCGCGAATTGCAGGACTACAAGAGCGGCAAGCGCAGCAGTGAGCTGATGCAGCCGATGGTGGCCGACCTGTCGCCGGACGACCTCAAGGCGCTGGCGGCCTTTTATGCGCGTCAGAAGCCGGCGCCGGGCGTGGTTACCAACCCCGGCCTGTTGCCGTTGGGCAAGAAGATCTATCACCAAGGCAACCCCGACAACGGCGTGCCGGCCTGCGCCAGCTGCCACGAGGACAACGGCGCCGGCATCGACGAATTCGCCCGCGTCGCCGGCCAGCACGTGGAATACACGCTGGAGCAGTTCCGCCTGTACGCCACCGGCGGGCGCACCAACGGCAAACGCATCATGCGTACCATCGCGCAGCGCCTGACGCCGCAGGAAACGCGCGCCGTGGCCGAATACATGGCCAGTCTGCCCTGAGGAGCCCCGACATGATCGACAAGTACGTTCTCGCCCTGGCGGCGCTGCTGGCGCTGCCGTTCGCCGCATCCGCCGACAACACGCCGATCAAGGCCAAGCTGTATCCCGACATCATCACCGCGATCAAACACAACGCGGACGCGCGTCGCGGCCAGGCGGCATTCCGCGTATGCCGCGGCTGCCATCTGGAAGACGGCCAACAGCGGGCCAAGTCGCTGACCCCGCTGCTGGCGGCGCAACACGACACAGTGCTGATCAAGCAGGTGCTGGACGTCAAGGCCGGGCGACGTCACAACCCGAAGATGCATCCGTTCACCGATGAATTGCTGGTGAGCACGGAGGACATCGCCGACATCGCCGCCTACCTCAGCCTGCTGCCGCCCACGCCCAACAACCAGGTGGGTGACGGCAAGCAGCTCGCCCACGGCAAGGCGCTGTACGAACGCGACTGCGCGTCCTGCCATGGACGCAACGGCGAAGGTCTGGCCGCACGCTTCTACCCCCGGGTGGCCGGCCAGCACTACGCCTATCTGGTGCGGGAGACGCTGGAGAGCCGGGACGAGGGCCGGCGCAACGCCGACGCCGACATGGTGCGCGTGCTGAAGTCGTACAGCAACGCCGATGTCGAGGCGGTCAGCGACTACATGTCCCGGCTGCGCGGCGACTGACCACTCCAAGACGCCAGCGGGCGTGCGCGCCGCGCTAGGGCTTGACCAAACCTGTCTGCGCGATGCGTACCCGCCACTCGCGCGGTCCGCTGTCGTGCACCGACTCGCCACGGCTGTCCACCGCCACGGTGACCGGCATGTCCTGCACGATGAACTCGTACACCGCCTCCATACCCAGTTCCGGGAACGCCAGCACGCGCGCCGCCCGGATCGCCTTGGACACCAGATAGGCCGCGCCGCCGACGGCGATGCAGTAGACCCCGCCATGCGCCTTGAGCGAAGCGATGGCCTGCGGCCCGCGCTCCGACTTGCCGATCATGCCCAGGAGGCCGACCGGCTCGTCCAGCATCAGGTCGGTGAACTTGTCCATGCGCGATGCCGTGGTCGGTCCAGCCGGGCCGACCGCCTCGTCGCGCACCGCATCGACCGGACCGACGTAGTAGATGAAGCGGCCGTGGAAATCCACCGGCAGCGGCTCGCCGCGCGTCACCAGTTCGGCGATGCGCTTGTGCGCGGCATCGCGTCCGGTGAGCAGGCGGCCGTTGAGCAGCAGCCGTTCACCGGCGCGCCAGGACGCGATGTCGGCGCGCGTCAGGTGATCCAGATCGACGCGACGCGCACCCACCGGGCCATCCCAGGCCACCTCCGGCCAGGCGCTCAATGGCGGCGGCTGGAAACGCGCCGGCCCGGACCCGTCGAGCGTGAAGTGGATGTGGCGGGTGGCGGCGCAGTTGGGGATCAGCCCCACCGGCAAGGATGCGGCGTGGGTCGGATAGTCGCGGATCTTCACGTCCAGCACCGTGGTCAGGCCGCCCAGCCCCTGTGCGCCGATGCCCAACGCATTGACCTTGTCCATCAGTTCCAGACGCAGTTCCTCGATGCGGTTGGCCGGGCCGCGCGCACGCAGTTCGTGGATGTCGATGGGTTCGAACAGCGCTTCCTTGGCCAGCAGCAGCGCTTTTTCCGGCGAGCCGCCGATGCCGATGCCGAGGATGCCCGGCGGACACCAGCCCGCACCCATGTCCGGCACCTGGCGCAGCACCCAGTCGATGACCGAGTCGGACGGATTGAGCACGGCGAAGCGCGCCTTGTTCTCCGAGCCGCCACCCTTGGCGGCGATACGCACGTCCAGCGTCGCGCCCGGCACCAGCTCCACGTACACCACCGCCGGCGTGTTGTCGCGGGTATTGCGCCGCGCGCCGGCCGGGTCCGCCAGCACCGACGCGCGCAGCGGATTGTCGGCATCGGTGTAGGCGCGGCGCACGCCGGCGTCGATCATCGCCTGCAACGACAGGTCGCCATCGAAGCGGATATCCATGCCGACCCGGACGAACGCCACCACCATGCCGGTGTCCTGGCAGATCGGCCGGTGGCCTTCCGCGCTCATGCGCGAGTTGACCAATATCTGCGCCAAGGCGTCCTTCGCGGCCGGCGACGCCTCGCGGTCGTAGGCCGCCTTGACCGCCTGCACGAAGTCCAGTGGGTGATAGTAGGAAATGAATTGCAGCGCATCGGCGACGCTGTCGATGACATCCTGCTGACGAATCATGCGCTTCTCCTGTACGCGGCAGCCGCACGCCGCAGGGCTGCAAGTATGGCCGCCGGAAGTACGCGCGGGAAGACGGGCAAACGGCGGTCTTTACCGCCTGCACCGGCGCCTGCACGGCATGGCGCCGGCGGCGCGATGCCCCCACCCGCGCCAAGCTTGTATTGCATTCCGGTTTCCGCTAGTTTCCACCCCACGTTAGGGGTGCCGCGCCAGCGCGGCTGAGATCACACCCTTGGAACCTGATCCGGGTCATGCCGGCGCAGGGAAGCGTGGCGGCCCCCTCCGCGCTCCCCGCGTATCACCCTACTGGAGCGCACCATGAACGCCAACCCGCAATTCCTCGCCGCCACCGCTCACGTCGACGAGGCTGCGATCCAGCCGCTGCCCAATTCGCGCAAGGTCTACGTGCAAGGCTCGCGGCCCGACATCCGCGTGCCGATGCGCGAGATCAGCCAGGCCGACACGCCCACCCAGTTTGGCGGCGAACCGAATCCGCCGATCTACGTCTACGACTGCTCCGGCCCCTACACCGACCCGAACGTGAAGATCGACATCCGCCAGGGCCTGCCGGCGCTGCGCCAAGGCTGGATCGAGGAACGCGGCGACAGCGAGGTGCTGCCGGGACTGTCGTCCGAATACGGGCGGGCGCGCGCCAACATCGCCGAACTGGCGCGCCTGCGCTTTCCCGGCCTCGCGCGCCAGCCGCGCCGCGCCCGCGCGGGCATGAACGTCACCCAGATGCACTATGCCCGCAAAGGCATCATCACGCCTGAGATGGAATTCATCGCCATCCGCGAGAACCTGCGCCGCCGCGAATATCTGGAAAGCCTGCGCCGTTCCGGCCCGCAGGGCGAAAAGCTGGCACAACGGCTGGGCCGGCAGCATCCCGGCCAGGGCTTCGGCGCCGAGATCCCCGAGGAGATCACACCGGAGTTCGTGCGCAGCGAAGTGGCGCGCGGCCGCGCCATCATTCCCGCCAACATCAATCACCCGGAAACCGAGCCGATGATCATCGGCCGCAACTTCCTGGTGAAGATCAACGCCAACATCGGTAATTCCGCGCTCGGCTCATCGATCAGCGAGGAAGTGGACAAGATGACCTGGGCGATCCGCTGGGGCGGCGACACGGTCATGGATCTGTCCACCGGCAAGAACATCCACGAGACGCGGGAATGGATCATCCGCAACTCGCCGGTGCCCATCGGCACGGTGCCGATCTACCAGGCCCTGGAGAAGGTGAACGGCCGCGCCGAGGAGCTCACCTGGGAGATGTT
>CAYTRH010000021.1:20454-20666 GCA_964440155.1 uncultured Thiobacillus sp.
GCGACACGCTGATCGAACAGGCGGAACAGGGCGTGGACTATTTCACCATCCACGCAGGCGTCTTGCTGCGCTACATCCCGATGACCGCCGGCCGCATGACCGGCATCGTTTCCCGCGGCGGCTCGATCATGGCCAAGTGGTGCCTGGCCCACCACAAGGAATCCTTCCTGTACACCCATTTCGAGGACATCTGCGAGATCATGAAGGCCTAC
>CAYTRH010000021.1:20733-21021 GCA_964440155.1 uncultured Thiobacillus sp.
GAGGCCCAGCTCGCCGAACTCAAGACGCTCGGCGAGCTCACCCGGATCGCCTGGAAGCACGACGTGCAGGTGATGATCGAAGGCCCCGGCCACGTGCCCATGCAGCTCATCAAGGAGAACATGGACAAGGAGCTGGACTGGTGCGACGAGGCGCCGTTCTACACCCTGGGCCCGCTCACCACCGACATCGCCCCCGGCTACGACCACATCACCAGCGGCATCGGCGCGGCGATGATCGGCTGGTACGGTTGTGCCATGCTCTGCTACGTCACCCCGAAAGAGCACCTC
>CAYTRH010000021.1:21036-27613 GCA_964440155.1 uncultured Thiobacillus sp.
CGACGTCAAGGAAGGCATCATCACCTACAAGCTGGCCGCGCATGCGGCGGATCTGGCCAAGGGCCACCCCGGTGCGCAGATCCGTGACAATGCCCTGTCCAAGGCGCGTTTCGAATTCAGGTGGGAAGACCAGTTCAATCTGGGGCTCGACCCGGACAAGGCACGGGAATTCCACGACGAGACCCTGCCCAAGGAATCCGCCAAGGTGGCCCACTTCTGCTCCATGTGCGGCCCCCACTTCTGCTCCATGAAGATCACCCAGGACGTGCGCGACTACGCCGCCAGCCATGGGATCAAGGAAGACGAGGCCCTGGAAAAGGGCATGGAGGCGAAGGCCGTGGAGTTCGTGAAGACGGGGGCCGAGGTGTACCTCAAGGTTTGAGGCCAAACCGCCAACCCGACCGGTCCGCACCATGCAATCAGATGCCGATCTCGATCTCGCCCGCCGTCTCATCCGCACACACATTCCAGTTACGGTGGCTGACTTAATACTGTTCGGCTCCCGGGCGCGGGGTGATGCCCGGCGCTGGTCGGACATCGACGTAGCGGTTCGTCCGAACGCGCCGTTGCCTGTGGGTTTACTGGCCGAAACCCGCGCCGCCCTGGAAGAAAGCAACCTCCTGCTCCATGTGGATCTAATCGATCTGAGGGATGCGAGCCCCGCCTTGCGCCAGACTATCGAACGGGAGGGCATCCCATGGAACGATTGAAGCGACGTCTTGCCGTGGCGCGCCACGCCTTGCTGACGTTGCAGGAACTCACCGGGCTGGCCGCACCCGGCCCGATCGAGCGCGATGCCGCCATCCAGCGTTTCGAATACACCGTCGAAGCCTGTTGGAAGGCCGCCCAGGCCGTACTCGATGCCGCTTTCGGGATTACCGTGGCCAGTCCCAAGACGGCCGTGCGAGCCTGCGTCCAAAACAACCTGCTGAACGAAACCGACGGCCACGCCGCCATGGCCATGATCGACGACCGCAATCTCACCAGCCACACCTACAACGAAGAACTCGCCCGCGCCATCCACGGCCGACTGGCGGGGCATGTCGGTGTCCTGGAACGTTGGCTGGATGCGCTCGAAAAAAGCGTCGCCGAGCGCTGATCGAGGCGCGCGCACGCCAATCCGGAGCTGGCCCCGACAACGGGCCAAGCAGAGCCCGTTGCGCCTGCGGGGTGGAATTTACCCGTCGCCAGCCCTAATTTCCCATAGCTCTCCCGAACCAGGCTTCGAGCCAGGCCCCGTCCATGTCCGCCATTGCCTTCGACAACACCTACGCCCGCGACCTGTCCGGTTTCTACGCGGACTGCCGGCCCGAACCGGTGCCCGCGCCGGTACTGCTGTTCCTCAACCGGGGCCTGGCGGAGGAGCTGGGGCTGGACCTGGACGGCCTGGACGACGCAGCCCTGGCGGCGATGTTTTCCGGCAACACTCTGCCCGAGGGGGCCCGGCCGATCGCCCAGGCCTATGCCGGCCACCAGTTCGGCCAGTTCAATCCGCAATTGGGCGATGGCCGGGCGCTGCTGATCGGCGAGGTGATCGACGTTCACGGCCGACGCCGCGACATCGCGCTGAAAGGCTCGGGACGCACGCCGTTTTCCCGGCGCGGCGACGGCAAGGCGGCGGTGGGGCCGATGCTGCGCGAAGTGCTGGTGGGCGAAGCGATGCACGCGCTGGGCATACCGACCACCCGCGCGCTGGCGGTGGTCGCCACCGGGGAGGCGGTGTACCGTGAGCGCACGCTGCCCGGCGCCATCCTGACCCGCATCGCCGCGAGTCATGTGCGCGTCGGCACCTTCCAGTATTTCGCCGCGCACGGTACGGTCGAGCAGGTGCGGCGGCTGGCCGACTATGCCATCGCCCGCCATTACCCTGAGCTGATGGCGGCGCCGGCCCGTCACCTGGCCTTCCTTGCCGCCGTGGCCGATCGTCAGGCGGCACTGATCGCGCAGTGGATGCACGTGGGCTTCATCCACGGCGTGATGAACACCGACAACATGGCCATCTCCGGCGAAACCATCGACTTCGGCCCGTGCGCCTTCATGGAAGCCTACGACCCCGGCGCGGTATTCAGCTCCATCGACGAGATGGGTCGTTACGCCTACCAGGCGCAGCCGCGCATCGCACGCTGGAATCTGGCCCGTCTGGCGGAAACCCTGCTGCCGCTGATCGCCGACGACGAAGGCCGCGCCATCGAACTGGCCACCGAGGTGATCGACGCCTTTCCCGAGCGTTACCGGCAGCACTGGCTGGCCGGGCTGCGCGCCAAACTGGGTTTGACCGCCGCCAGCGACGACGCCGCGGATACCGCGCTGGGCGAGCGCTGGCTGGATCTGCTGCATGCCCAGCAGGTGGATTTCACGCTGGCCTGGCGCCGACTGGCCGATGCCGCTGAGGGCGACGAAGCGCCGCTGCGCGGGCTGTTCCCCGGCCAGCCCGGCTTGGACGGCTGGCTCACGCACTGGCATGCGCGCGCCGCCGCCGAACCGGTCAACCCGGCCGATCGCGCCGCGGCCATGCGTCGGGTCAATCCATGGTTGATCCCACGCAACCACCGGGTCGAAGAAGCGCTGGCCGCAGCCCAGGACCAGGGTGATCTGGCGCCGTTCCGGCGGCTGTTGCACGCGCTCGCCCGGCCGTTCGAAGCAGACCCGGCCCACGCCGACCTGGCCGAACCGGCACCGGCGGCGTTCATGGCGGAATTCCGCACCTTTTGCGGCACCTGACTGCCATCGCCATGGCAGCCCCGGGCTCCGGTCGCGCCGAACCGATCGGCGCCCGCCGGGCGCAGCCACTTGCTGCCCGCCCGAAGCGGAAGCGCGCTGCCGTGGCAGTCAGCGCCGCACGTCCACCCGATAGCGCCCGGTCACGCTGCCGGCGCGCAGTTGCGCGGCGGCCGCGGGGCAGTCCCCGAGGCCGATGTCGTGCGTGATGCCGGCCAGATCCGCGGCGGTGAGGCTGCATGCCAGCAATTCCCACGCCGCGCGTCGCCGGCCGAGGTCGGCATACACCGAATCGATGCCGTATAGCGTCACACCGCGCAGGATGAACGGCGCCACCGTGGCGGGAAAATCCATGCCCATGGCCAGGCCGCAGGCGGCCACCGCGCCGTTGCGCCGCACCCGGGCGCAGGCGTTGGCCAGCGCATGGCCGCCGAGAGTATCCACCACGCCCGCATAGGTCTCCCTTTGCAACGGCTTGCCGGCTGCGGCGAACTCGGCGCGCGGCACCACGGTGGCCGCGCCCAGACGGTGCAGGTAGTCGGCGGCCTCCGCCTTGCCGCTGACCGCGATGACCTCGAAACCGGCACGCGCCAGCAGCATCACGGCGATGGAGCCGACGCCGCCGGTGGCGCCGGTGACCAGCAGCGGGCCGTCGGCCGGTGCCAGGCCGTGGCGTTGCAACGCCTGCACGCACAGCGCCGCGGTGTAGCCGGCAGTACCGATGGCAGCGGCATCGCCCGGCGTCAGCGGTGGCGGCAGCCTGACCAACCAGTCGCCGGGCACGCGGGTTCTCTCGGCCAGCCCACCCCAGCGCGTCTCGCCCAGACCCCAGCCGTTCAGCACCACCGCGTCGCCGACGGCGAAACCGGCGTGCGTCGAGGCGGCCACCCTGCCGGCGGCATCGATGCCGGCGACCATCGGCCAGGCGCGCACGATGGGACTGGTATTGCCCAAGGCCAACGCATCCTTGTAGTTGAGCGTGGAATACCCGATGTCGATGACCACATCGCCCGCGGGCAGATCGGCATCGTCGAGAGTCTCGACGCCGGCGGAAAACTCCGGCTGGTTGCGCAACACCAGCGCGCGATAGCTCATGACCCGGCCTCCTTGGCACCGTTCAGTCCGGTGATCGCCGCGCGCATGCGCCACACCATCCAGATACCGGGCACCGCCGCCGCCACCGAGAACAGGAAGAACGCCGGCCAGCCGATGGCTTCGGACAGCACGCCGGACAGCGGGCTGACGTAGATGCGCCCGACCGCCGCCAGCGCCGACAGCAACGCGTAGTGGGTGGCGGTGAAGCGATGGTTGCACAGGCTCATCAGCAGCGCCACGAAAGCCGCCGTGCCCATGCCGCCGGTGATGTTCTCGAATGCGATCACACTCATCAACAGCGTATCGATGTGCTGCGGCGCATCGAGCGCGACGAAGCCCAGATCGAACGGCGGCAGCGTGAAGCCGCCCCAGGCGCCCTTGCCCAACACGGCCAGCACGTAGAAGCCGAAGTTGGACAGCAGTTGCAGCACGCCGAACACCAGCAGCGCCTGGTACAGGCTGATGCGTAGCATGATGGCGCCGGCGGCGAGCGCGCCGAAGATGGTCAGCCAGATGCCGATGATCTTGTTGACGATGCCCACTTCCGCCTGCGTGAACGCCAGACCCTTGATCAGGAAGGGCGTGGTCAGCACGCCGGCAAAGGCGTCGCCCAGCTTGTACAGCACGATCAGCAGCAGGAAGGCAATGGCGCCGGGCTGCGCCAGGAAACTGTCGAGCGAACGGTTGAGCGTCTCGAAGCCGGCGCGGCGCGCCGCCCAATAGCCCAGCGGCAGCGCGGCGGCGATGCTGGCCATGATGAACAGCAACTGGATCCACTTGTTGGCGTCGTTTGGATCCAGCCCCAGACCGACCAGCAGCCAGCGCGCCGCGAAGGCGCCGGCCAGCACGCCGGCGAGCATGGCGAAAAAGCCCAGCAGTTCCCGCCCCGGATCGGAGGCGAGCGGCTTCAACGCGCTGCTGACGCGCGGCAGCGTCAGCAGCGACACACCCGCAGCGACCAGGAAGATGGCCGCCATGACCTGGTAGACCTGGCTCCAACTACCCCATTGCTCGGCCCAGATCAGGCTGATGCCGCCGGACAGGATCATGGCCACACGGTAACCGAACACCGACATGGAGGCACCCAGGCCGCGTTCGCGCGCTTCCAGCACGTCGGTGCGGTAGGCGTCCACCACCACGTCCTGCGACGCCGACAGGAAGGCCACCAGCACCGCCGCCGCCGCGAACGGCAACGGCGCGCTGGCCGGCGACAGGCCGGACATCAGGTAGAGCATGGCCGCCAGCGACAACTGGGTGAGCACCAGCCAACCGCGCCGGCGGCCGAGCAAGGGCGGCTCGAAGCGGTCCATCAGCGGCGCCCACAGGAACTTGAAGGTGTACGGAATGCCGACCAGGCCGAGGAAGCCGATGGTGGCGATGTCCACGCCGTCCACCGTCAGCCAGGCCTGCATGGCCTGGCCGGTCAGCGCCAGCGGCAGGCCGGAGGCGAAACCCAGGAACAGCACGGCGGCGATGCGGTGCGCGGAGGCGAGCGAAGCGGGCATGGGCGATGGCGTCGGCGGAATGCCGCGACGATGAGCGTGCGGCAGCAGGTAAAGATGCGATGTTCCCACATGCGCGCATCGCCGGCACCGGTCGGTATGCGCGACCACCACGCCACGGTGTCGCCCCCACGGCAGCGGTTGTCGGCAATCAAGGCAGTCGATAAGACGCCGCTTATAATGCGCCCCCGTATCTCCACCCCGCAGCCCTGCGCACCGCCATGTTCAGTTATTCCGCCTCCACCGCCGTCAATCTGGCGCTCAACCTGTTGTTGCTGTTCTCGCTGATCACCTGGGCGCTGATCTTCGCCAAGGGCTGGCTGCAATGGCAGTTGCGCCAACAGAACGGCGCGTTCACCCAGGCGTTCTGGCAGGCCAGCGATCTGGCCGCCGCCGAGCGGTCGGCGCAGAACGCGCGCGGCACACTGGCGGAACTGGCGCGTCACGGCTTCGCCACGCTGCGCCAGCTCGACCAGCGCGCCAACCTGGCTGCCGCCGGCGACCGCCAGATGGTCATGGAACGCGGCCTGTCGCAACAGGTGCGCAAGTCCCAGCACAAGCTGGAATCCGGCCTGATGCTGCTGGCCAGCATCGGCAGCACGGCGCCGTTCGTCGGCCTGTTCGGCACCGTCTGGGGCATCATGAACGCCATGGAGGGCATCGCCCACACTGGCGCCGCCGGGTTGGAAGTGGTGGCCGGACCGGTGGGCGAAGCGCTGCTGGCCACCGCGCTGGGCATCGCCGCCGCCATTCCGGCGGTGCTGGCCTACAACTACGGCGTGCGCGTGACCCGGCTGTCGGTGGCGGAGATGGAGCGCTTCGCGCACGATTTCATGGCCCTGGCCTGCCACGCCGACGTGCAGGGACGCTGACATGGCGCTGCGCGACGGTTCCGGCCTGAGCGGCGGCGACGGCGAATTCCAGAGCATGAGCGAGATCAACGTCACGCCGCTGGTGGACGTGATGCTGGTGTTGCTGATCATCTTCATGGTGACCGCGCCGTTCATGTTGCAATCGGTCAAGGTCAGGCTGCCCGAGACCGGGCCGGTGGCGCCGCTCACCCCCGGCCAGACGCTGGTGGTGAGCGTGCAGGCCGACGGCGCCACCAGTCTGGGGCGCGAGGCCATCACGCTGGAGGCGCTGGAGGCGCGTCTCAAGGCCGAGGTGGCGCGCGAAGCCGAGCTCGCCGTGCAGCTGCGGGCCGATGCCGGCGTACCCTACGGCCGCATCACCGAAGTGATGGCGGCGATCAGCCGCGCCGG
>CAYTRH010000022.1:0-26392 GCA_964440155.1 uncultured Thiobacillus sp.
TGGACACGCTGACGCCGGCGCGGCGCCGGCGTGTGCTGGCCACGCTGGGTCAGGCCGAGGCGATCGTGGTGCGTGACGCGCGCACACTCGCCCATCTGCATGCCGCCGGCATCGTCGCGCGCCTGGCGCCCGATCCAGTGAGCGTGATCGCCGAGGCGTTCGGCGATCGCATCCGCGCCCGTATGCGCGCCGGCCCGGTGGCGCGGCTGCGCGCAGACGTGCCGGACGGCTACATCGCCGCGCAGTTCAGTGGCGAATTCGCCGATGACGCCACGCTGGCGCGGCTCGCGCGCCAGCTCGACCAGTTGGTCGGCGCGGGTCACGACATCGTGCTGTTCCGCGCCGGCGCTGCCCCCTGGCACGACCGCCTGGACCACCTGCAACGCCTGGCCGGCCGCATGCGTTCCCGCCCGGCCCGGCTGTTCACGTCGCTGGACATCTGGGACATCTGCGCGCTGATCGCCGCCAGCCGTGGCTACTGCGGCAGCAGCCTGCATGGCCGCATCGTCGCCGGCGCCTTCGCGCTGCCGCGTGTCACCGTGCGTCCGCCGGCCGGTTGCGGCGACGCGATCAAGCACGACGCTTATGTCGCAACCTGGGAACCACCGGCGATGCGGGGCGTGGTTGACATCGACGCACTCGCCGTGGAGGTGTTCGCGGCGCTCGCCGCCGATACCGCTGGTTTGCGCCGCCATGCCGCCGTGCAGAGCCGCCGTTATCGCCGGGCGTTCCATGATCTGACCGCGCGGTTGCTGGCGCCTTGATGCGGCGGCGGCAAGTACGCCCGGGGGTCGCCGACCACCTCAGGTCGAACGCGGCGACGCCGAGGAGCCCGCGAGGATGCCGCCATCGATGGTCACCTCGCTGCCGGTCATGTAGCTCGACTCGTCGGAGGCCAGCATCACCACCACCGCCGCCACTTCCTCCGGTGTGCCGAAGCGACGCATCGGCGTATCCCAGACGAAATCGCGCAGGCGCGCCTCGCGTTCCGCACCGGTGCCGAGAAACGGCTCCCACATCGGCGTCAAAATGGCGCCCGGATGCACGGAATTGCAGCGGATGGCCAAACCCTGTTCGGCGCAGTACAACGCCACCGTCTTGCTGTGGTTGCGCACCGCCGCCTTGCTCGATGCATAGGCCGCGGCGCCGGCGATGCCCACCTGGCCGGAGCGGGACGACATGTTGACGATGGCGCCGTGGCCACGCGGGCGCATGACCCGGATGGCGTGCTGACAGCCCAGGAAAACGCCGTCGAGGTTGGTGCGATGCACCGCGTGCCAATCGTCTAGCGACACGTGTTCGGGATCCTGCGGCCCCATGCCCGGTTCGAAACCGACGATGCCCGCATTGTTCACCAGCACGTCCAGGCAGCCCCAACGCGCCAGCAGGTCATCCATCGCCGCCCGCCAATCATCGTCCTCGCGCACGTCCAGATGTCGATACGCGGCGTGGCCACCCAGCATCTCGGCCACCTTCAAGCCGCGTGCATCGTCGATATCGGTGACCAGCACGCGCGCACCCTCGGCGACGAAGGCCGCCGCGATCGCCGCACCGATGCCCCGCGCCGCGCCGGTCACCAGCGCAACCTTGTCCTGCAATCGGGCCATGAACGCACTCCTGATCCGGTCGCGCAGCGTCGCTCACGGCGCCGTGCGCGGGTTTTCACCAATGGTGCGCCAATCGGCGAAGGCCGCCGCCTGGCCGACCACGTCTCCAGCCGCATCGATGAGGTTCCACACCGTGGCGCCGGCGATGCGGAAACGTCGGCCGCTGGCGGCAACCCGTACGCCGCCGTAGTCGTCGATGTAACCCTGCTCGGCGACCCGGCGCAGCAGGTGCTCGCGTTCGGCGCGCGCCAGCGGCTCCGCCGACAGCCGCGACGGCAGACGCACGATGGCCTGCCAGGGCAACTCGAACAGCCTTTGCGCGCTCAGATTGGCATAGAAAAACACCGGATCCTCGGCGCGATCATGCGCCAGCAGCGCGAACGGCGCGTGGTACAAGCGGTACGCGCGTTCGGCCGGGGTGCCGTCAGCCGGCTGCAGCTCGCGCCCGGTCAGGCGCCGATGGCTGGCCAGGATCAGCGCCGCATGCCCGGCCTGGAACGCGTTGGCCGTGTCCGGCTCGGCACGATCGTATTGCGGCACGGATGTCCGGGCCATCGGGTCGGGGTCGCGCATATCGGTCGATCGGGTCTATGCTCGCGCACGATACAAGCTTGCGGCGACGGCCGCCATACCCAGCCATGGTCATGCAACTCACCGCCCACGAACAGCGCGTCATCGGCTGCCTGATCGAGAAGGAGATCACCACGCCGGATCAGTATCCGCTGTCGCTGAACGCACTCACCCTGGCCTGCAACCAGAAAAGCAACCGCGCCCCGGTGATGACACTGGACGAAGCCACCGTGCAGGCCACACTGGACCAGCTCATGAAGAAGTACCTGGTCAGCGACCAGACCGGCTACGGCGGCCGCGTCACCCGTTACCGTCACCGGTTCTGCAACACTGAATACGGCACGCTCGCCTTCTCGCCGGCAGAGCTGGCGGTGGTGTGCGAGCTGCTGCTGCGTGGCGCTCAGACGCCGGGCGAACTGCGCGCGCATGCCAGCCGGCTGTGCGCGCTGCGCGACGTCACCGAGGTGGAAATGGTCCTGCGCCAACTGGAACAGCGCGCCGACGGCCCCTTCGTCGTGCGGCTGCCACGCGAGCCGGGCAAGCGCGAGGTGCGCTACGCGCACCTGTTCGGCGGCGAGCCGGCGACGGCTGCGCAAGCCGAGCCGGATGGCGTCCCCACCGACGGCGCCGATATCGACCTGCTGATGCAACGGCTTGGCGCGCTGGAGGCTGAGGTCGCACGGATCAAGGCGTGGATCGCCGCGCGCGATGCTGCCGGCGACGAGCCGCCGCCCGAGCGCTGAACAAACCACGGCGGGACACCGGCCAACCAGGGCATGAAGACCGCCTTGCTGACATCCCTGCTGCTGTTCGGCGCGCTGCTCGTCGCCGCCCGCTTCGGCCTGTTCGGCGGCCAGCCGCCGCAGGATCTCGGCGTGCGCGACGGCCGGCTGAAACCACCCTCGCCCACGCGCAACAGCGTCAGCAGCCAGGCTGGCCTGTACCCCGACCACCCGCAGCGCGCCTATGCCGACATCGCACCGCTGCCGCTGCGCGGCGGCGACGGCCGGACGGCCCTGCTGAAATTGGGCGAGCTGTTGCGCAACCAGCCGGAACTGCACTTCGTCGAACAACGCCGCGACTATCTGCGCGTCGAGGCCCGCACCCGCTGGCTGCGCTTCGTCGACGACCTCGAATTGTGGTTCGATCCCGCGCAGCAAGTGATCCACGTGCGCAGCGCCAGCCGGCTGGGACGCGAGGATTTCGGCGTCAACCGCGAGCGCGTCGAGCGCATCCGCGCGGCGTGGCTGGCCGCGACTGCGACGTCCGGCGACTGACCGCTTCCGGTCGATCCGAGAACCTGACGACCCCGCCGCACGGTGGGCTGTCGGCGCCGACGGGTTCACATGCCTGTCGCATTGCGTGCATACCCTGCACGGGTTCACAGCTCACCCCGGAGAACCCGCATGCAGCCCACCAATCCCGACCGCCGCCAGTTCCTCAGCCACGTCGCGCTCGGTACCGGCAGCGTCATCGCCACCAGCCTCACCGGTTGCGCCGTCAACATCGCGTTCAACCACGGCGTAGCCAGCGGCGATCCGCTCGCCGACCGGGTGATCCTGTGGACGCGGGTGACGCCCTCCTACAACACGACCGTGGAGGTCCACTGGGAGGTGGCGCGTGAAGACGCGTTCCAGGTCATCGTCGCCAGCGGCCGCGTGGCCACCAGCGCCACCCGCGACTACACCGTCAAGGTCGACGCCACCGGCTTGCAGCCGGGTACGGTGTACTACTACCGCTTCCGCCACGGCAACGTTCATTCGGAAACCGGGCGCACCCGCACGTTGCCGGCCGCGGGCACGGCGCAGGTCCGCTTTGCGCTGTTTTCCTGTGCCAACCACCCCGCCGGCTATTTCCACGTCTATGCCGAAGCAGCGCGTCACGACGACCTGGACGCAGTGATCCATGTCGGCGACTACCTGTATGAGTACGGCATGGGCGAATACGCCACCGCCGACGCCGTGGCGCTGGGCCGTGTGCCGGATCCGACCGGCGAGACCATCACGCTGGACCAGTATCGCCGCCGCTATGCGCAATACCGCAGCGACCGGGATCTGCGCGCCGTCCATGCGCGCCACCCGTTCATCTGCGTGTGGGACGATCACGAGATCGCCAACGACGCCTACAAGGACGGCGCCGAGAATCACGACGGCGTCAGCGAGGGCGAGTACGCGCTGCGCCGCGCCGCCGCAGTCACCGCTTGGTACGAGTGGCTGCCGGTGCGCGAACAGGAAGCCGGCAATCCGCTGCGCACCTATCGCTCGTTCGACTTCGGCGGGCTGGTCGCGTTGCACATGCTCGACACCCGTCACATCGGTCGCGACCGGCAGCTCGATTACGCCGATTTCATCGATGCGGCCACCGGCGCATTCGACGCCGCCGGTTTCGCCGCGGCGGTGGGCGCGCCCGATCGCCAATTGCTCGGCGCCGCGCAAATGCAGTGGCTGCAAACCCAACTGGCGCAGTCGAACGCCACCTGGCAGGTGCTGGGCCAGCAGGTGCTGATGGGCCGCATGTATCTGCCGGCACCGCTGCTGACACCGGAACCGACCAACCCGAGCGTCACCTTCGCGCAGTACAGCGAAATCGCCACCGCCTTCCTGACCTACCAGGCCATCGCCGCCCAGCTCACCGCCGCCGGCCAGCCGGTGAACGCCGCCAACCTGCTGGCGGCCGGCATGACCCTGGCGCAGCTGCAGATCGTCAACGACCCCGCCAAACAGGCGATCATCACCGCGCCCAGCATTCCCTACAACCTGGATGCCTGGGACGGCTACCCGGTGGCGCGCGAGACCGTATACGCCACCGCGCGCACGCTGGACAAGAACCTGGTGGTGCTTTCCGGCGACACGCACAATGCCTGGGCCAACGATCTGCGCGATGTGCATGGCAATGCCGTCGGCGTGGAATTCGCCGGCAGCAGCGTATCCTCGCCCGGGCTGGAGGAGTACCTGCCGGGCATGCCGCCGGACGAGCTGCGCGCCGGCGTGATGCAACTGATCCCGACGCTCAAGTACGCCAACACCGCGCTGCGCGGCTACCTGCTGGCCACTTTCACGCCCGAACGCGCGCGTGCCGACTGGTATTTCGTCGACAGCGTGAAAACGCCGCAGTACAGCGCGACGCTGGAACGTTCGCTCGCAGTATTGCCGGGTGCCGGCAACCGCCGCCTGGTGGAGGTCTGAGCACGGCAGCGGCATCAGCCGCTACCATGCGCGGCATGGATGTCCTGGTCATCAATTGCGGCAGTTCGTCGATCAAGTTCAAGACCTATGCGCTCGATGACGGTGGGCCGCGCGCGCGCGGCGCCGGCCTGCTCGAGCGACTCGGTGGCGAAGCCACACTGCGCATGGGCGCGGTCGGCACAGCCCCGGCGGAGAAACCGCTGGGCCGGGTGTCCGACCATGCCGCCGGCTTGCGCGCGATCCTTGCCGAGTTGCGTATCACCGGTCTGCTGCCGGAGGCACCGCGCGCGGTCGGCCATCGCATCGTGCACGGCGGCGCGCATTTCAGCACCGCGGCGCGCATCGACGATGCCGTAGTCGATGCGCTGCACGCCGCCGCCGCGCTGGCACCGCTGCACAACCCCGCCGGCCTGGCCGGCATCCGCGCATGTCTCGACGCCTTCCCCGGGGTGCCGCAGGTGGCGGTGTTCGACACCGCTTTTCATCACGATCTGCCGGCGGCGGCGTGCCACTACGCGGTACCGCGGGCTTGGGCGGAGCAATACGGCGTGCGCCGCTACGGCTTTCACGGCATCTCTCACGCCCATGTCGCCCGCCGCGCGGCGCAGCATCTGCAACGGCCTTACCACGACTGCCGGCTGATCACCCTGCACCTGGGCCATGGCGCCAGCATGGCGGCGATCCGCGACGGCCGCTGCGTGGAGACGTCCATGGGCATGACGCCGCTGGAGGGTCTGGTGATGGGCACGCGCTGCGGCGACCTCGATGCCGGCGTGCTGCTGCATATGCAGCAAGTCGCCGGCCTGGATGCCGGGCAGATCGAACACGCGCTGAACCACGACAGCGGCCTGGCCGGCCTTTGCGGCGACGCCGACATGCGCAGCGTGCTGGCACGCGCCGACGCCGGCGACGCGCGCGCCGAGCTGGCCCTGGCGGTGTACTGCCACCGCGTGCGCAAGTACCTGGGCGGGTACATCGCCATCCTCGGCCGGCCGCATGCGTTGGTGTTCACCGGCGGCGTGGGCGAGAACGCGGCAGCGGTACGTGCGCGCATCTGCAGCGACCTGGATCACCTGGGCATCCGCCTGGACCCCGCGCGCAACGCCGTCGATGGCGGCGAACCGCTGGAGTTCCAGGCCGGCGCGGCGCCGGATGCCATCCGCCTGCTGCGCATCCGCACCGACGAGGAACTGGAGATCGCCGTGCAGACGCTGCATGCGCTGGCATGAGCCGGCATCGCGGCCATCATCAAACGGTAACGCAACCGGCCTATCAATCCGCGGCATCGGCAGCGCCCAACGTCGGCCCGCCGGCGGCCGACACCACGCCGGCATCACTCTCTTCCACCCTCGACGAGGAGCAGCGTCATGTATGCAGCCAGCGGTACCCCCCAGCCCGTTACCCCGGAAGAACTGCACGCCATCGACGCCTACTGGCGCGCTTGCAACTACCTGGCTGCCGGCATGATCTTTCTGCGCGACAACCCGCTGCTGCGCGAACCGCTGCGCGCCGAGCACATCAAGCAGCGCCTGCTCGGCCACTGGGGTTCCAGTCCGGGTCTGGCGTTCGCCTGGGTGCACATGAACCGGCTGATCAACAAGTACGACCTCGACGTCATCTTTCTGGCCGGTCCCGGCCACGGCGCGCCCGGCGTGCTGGCACCGGTATGGATGGAAGGCACCTACGGCGAGATCTATCCCAACAAGGGCATGGACGAGGACGGCATGCGCCAGTTCTTCAAGGAGTTCTCGTTTCCCGGCGGCATCGGCAGCCACTGCACGCCGGAGACGCCCGGCTCCATCCATGAGGGCGGCGAACTGGGCTATTCCATCTCGCACGCGTTCGGCGCCGCGTTCGACAACCCGGACCTGCTGGTGACGGTGATGGTCGGCGACGGCGAAGCGGAGACCGGTCCGCTGGCCACGTCCTGGCACTCCAACAAGTTCCTGAATCCGATCCGTGACGGCGCGGTACTGCCCATCCTGCATCTCAACGGCTACAAGATCAACAATCCGACCGTGCTCGCGCGCATCGACCATGACGAACTGGACGCGCTGCTGCGCGGCTACGGCTGGTCGCCGCGTTTCGTCGCCGGCGACCAGCCCATGGCCATGCACGCGGCCATGGCCGAGGCGCTGGAAGCCTGCGTGCTCGACATCCGTGGCATCCAGGCAGCGGCGCGCGCCAGCGGCGAACCGACACGACCGCGCTGGCCGATGATCGTGCTGCGCTCGCCCAAGGGCTGGACCGGCCCCAAGACCGTGGCCGGACGGCGTATCGAAGGCCATTGGCGTGCGCACCAGGTGCCGCTGGGCGACGCGCGCAACAATCCCGACGCCCTGCGCGCGCTGGAGGATTGGCTGCGCTCCTACCGGCCGCAGGAACTGTTCGACCAGCACGGCCGGCCGCTGCCCGAACTGCGTGCGCTGGCGCCGCGCCACGGCCGACGCATGAGCGCCAATCCGCACGCCAATGGCGGCACGCTGCGGCGCGCGCTGCGCCTGCCGGATTTCCGCACGCATGCCGTGGACCTGCCCGGACCCGGCAAGCTTGCCGCGGAGAACACGCGGCCGCTGGGCCGGCTGCTGCGCGACATCATGGCACGCAACCCGGACAATTTCCGCGTGTTCGGGCCGGACGAGAACACCTCCAACAAGCTCGACGACATCTACCAGGTGAGCAAGAAGACCTGGCTGGCCGGGCGGCTGCCGGAGGACGAGGACGGTGGCGAACTGGCGGCGGACGGCCGGGTCATGGAGATGCTGTCGGAACACACGCTGGAAGGCTGGCTGGAGGGCTATCTGTTGACCGGCCGGCACGGCTTCTTCTCGACCTATGAAGCCTTCGTGCACGTGATCGACTCCATGTTCAACCAGCACGCCAAATGGCTGGCGATGGCACGCGACATCCCATGGCGCGCGCCGGTGTCGTCGCTCAACCTGCTGATCACGTCCACGGTATGGCGGCAGGACCACAACGGCTTCACCCATCAGGATCCGGGCTTCCTCGACGTGGTGGTGAACAAGAGCCCGAGCGTGACGCGCATCTATCTGCCACCCGACGTCAACACGCTGCTGTGCGTCGCCGACCACTGCTTGAGAAGCACCGATTACATCAACGTCATCGTCTGCGACAAGCAGAAGCACCTGCAATACCTGAGCATGGATCAGGCCATCAAGCACTGCGCCAAAGGCATCGGCATCTGGGACTGGGCGAGCAACGACGCCGGTGCGGAACCGGACGTCGTGCTGGCCGGCTGCGGCGACATCCCGACCAAGGAGGCGCTGGCGGCCAGCGTGCTGCTGCGCGAGCATTTTTCCGACCTGAAGATCCGGTTCATCAACGTCGTCGATCTGTACAAACTGACGCCGCCGAGCGAGCACCCGCACGGCTTGTCCGACCGCGACTTCGACAGCCTGTTCACGCTGGACCGGCCGATCATCTTCAACTTTCACGGCTACCCGTGGCTGATCCACCGCCTCACCTACCGCCGCACCAATCATGGCAACCTGCACGTGCGCGGTTACAAAGAGAAGGGCAGCATCAACACACCGCTGGAGCTGGCCATCCAGAACGAGATCGACCGCTACTCGCTGGCCATCGACGTGATCGATCGCATCCCGCGCCTGCGCGTGGCCGGCGCGCACGTGAAGGAAAAGCTGCGCGACATGCAGATCGCCTGCCGGCACCATGCCTACACCCATGGCGTCGATCTGCCGGAAGCGGACGCCTGGGTGTGGCCGTACTGACCAGCGGAGAAGCCGATGCGCACCGCCAACGCCGCCGAACGCGCGCTGCACACCCGCACCGGGCGCTCGCGCGAGGCCCTGATCCAGGCGTTCACCGACAATCTGTTCTATGTCGCCGGGCGCCACTTCGACAAGGCCACGCCACTCGACCACTACACCGCGCTAGCCTACACCGTGCGCGACCGCCTGCTCGACCGCTTCATCACCAGCGGCCAGAACTTCAAGCGCCAGCGCGCGCGCACCGTTGCCTATCTGTCCGCGGAGTTCCTGCTCGGTCCGCACCTGGGCAACAACCTGCAGAATCTGGGCCTGACCGAGTACGTACGCGATGCGCTGCGCCAGCTCGGCCTCGACCTGGATGCCATCCTGGAGACCGAACCGGAACCCGGTCTGGGCAACGGCGGCCTGGGCCGCCTGGCCGCCTGCTACATGGATTCACTGGCCACCCTGGAGATCCCCGCGATCGGCTACGGCATCCGCTATGAGTACGGCATCTTCGATCAGTTGATCCGCGACGGCTGGCAGGTCGAAGTCGCCGACGCCTGGCTGCGCAACGGCAACCCATGGGAACTGCCCAACCTGCAACGCCGCTTTCCGGTGCACCTGGGCGGACACACCGAGCGCCATGTCGACGAGCACGGACACGAACGCGTGCGTTGGCTGCCGGACACCACCATCTACGGCCTGGCCTATGACACGCCGATCCTGGGTTACGGCGTCAACAACGTGAACCTGCTGCGCCTGTGGAAGGCCGAGGCGCGCGAGGCGTTCGACCTGCGCGCATTCAACCAGGGCGACTACTACGGCGCGGTCAACCAGATGGTGGCGGCGGAAAACCTGACCAAGGTGCTGTATCCCAACGACGAGCAGGTGGCCGGCAAGGCGCTGCGCCTCAAGCAGCAGTACTTCTTCGCCTCCTGCTCGCTACAGGACATGCTGCGCATCGTGCTGCGCGATACCGGCGACGTCACGCGTTTCCCGGAAAAGTTCGTGGTGCAGCTGAACGACACCCATCCGGCGCTCGCCATCCCCGAGTTCATGCGCCTGCTGGTGGACGAGCACGACCAGCCATGGGCGCGCGCCTGGGAATTGACGCGCGCGAGCTTCGCCTACACCAACCATACCCTACTGCCGGAGGCGCTGGAGACCTGGCCGCTGGAACTGTTCCGCTCGATCCTGCCTCGCCATCTGGAGATCATCTACGCGATCAACAGCGATTTCCTCGACGAAGTACGCATCCGCTTCCTCGGCGACCAGGCGCGCATCATCCGCATGTCGCTGATCGACGAACGCGGCGAACGCCACGTGCGCATGGCGCATCTGGCCTGTGTCGGCAGCATGGCGATCAACGGCGTCGCCGAGTTGCACACCGAACTGCTGAAATCCACCGTGCTGAGCGACTTCCACGCACTGTGGCCGGACAAGTTCAGCAACAAGACCAACGGCGTCACGCCGCGCCGCTTCATCGCGCTGGCCAACCCGCCGCTGGCGACGCTGCTGGAGGAAACCATCGATCACCACTGGCTGCGCGACCTGGAGGCGCTGCGTCGGCTGGAGCCGTATGCCGACGATGCCGGTTTTCGTGCCCGCTGGCGCGCGGTCAAGCGCGCCGCCAAGACGCGTCTGGCCGAGCGCATCCGGCGCGACTGCGGCATCGCTGTCGATCCCGATGCACTGTTCGACATCCAGGCCAAACGCATCCACGAGTACAAGCGCCAGCACCTCAACGTGCTGCGCATCATCAGCCTGTACCAGCGTTTGAAACAACAGCCGCACCTGGATCTCGCCCCGCGCGTGTTCGTGTTCGCCGGCAAGGCAGCGCCGGGCTACCACATGGCCAAACTGATCATCAAGCTGATCCATGCGGTGGCCGAGGTGGTCAACCGCGACCCGCTCACCAATACACGACTGCGCGTGGTGTTCGTGCCGGACATGAACGTGCGTACCGGGCAATGGCTATACCCGGCCGCGGACGTGTCGGAACAGATCTCGCTCGCCGGCAAGGAAGCGTCCGGCACCGGCAACATGAAGTTCTCCATGAACGGCGCGCTGACCCTGGGCACGCTGGACGGCGCCAACGTGGAGATCCGCGAGGCGGTGGGGGCCGAAAACTTCTTCCTGTTCGGACTGCGCGTGGATGAAGTCGCCGATCTGATGGCGCGCGGCTATCGCCCGGCGGAGTACATCGAACGCGACGAGGAACTGCGCGGTGCGCTCGATCTAATCGCATCCGGCCTGTTCTCGCACGGCGACGGCGAGCTGTTCCGGCCGCTGCTGGACAACCTGCGCTGGCAGGATCCATATCTGGTATGCGCCGATTTCCGTGCCTATCTGACCGCCGATGCCATGGTCGATACCCAGTTCCGCGATGCCGAGGGCTGGCAACGCATGTCCATCCTCAACGTCGCGCGCATCGGCCGCTTCTCGTCCGATCGCGCCATCCGCGAATACTGCCGCGACATCTGGAAGACCGGCCCGGTCAGCGTCGATTGATGCCGCCGGGCCGTGCCATCGGCCCCGGCGCGCGCCGGGATGGACGATCGGCGGGTCCCCGGCGCGGCCGGTGCCCGCCGGCAGCGCTTACTCGAACGGCCTCGGCCGCGGCGTATCGTTGGTCGACGGCGGCAGGATGGGCAGCTTGAAGTCGGGCTGCTTGCCGGTCAGCGTCTTCAGGAAGGCCACGATCTTGGCGATCTCGTCCTTGCTGTATTCGCGGCCCAGTTGCAGACGACCCATGATGTCCACCGCCTCTTCCAGGGTCCACACCGCGCCATCGTGGAAGTACGGGTAGGTCAGCTCGACATTGCGCAGCGTCGGCACCTTGAACTTCATGCGGTCGGCGTCCTTGCCGGTCAGGCCGGCCACGCCCTGGGCCTTGTTGGTGGTGTCATAGGCGGCTACCAGACCCATCTTCTGGAACGATGTGCCGCCCAGCGCCGGGCCGTAGTGACAGGCGGTACAGCCGCTGTCCTTGAACAACTGGTAGCCCTCCTGTTCCTGCTTGGTGATCGCCTTCTTGTCGCCCTTGAGCCACTTGTCGAAGCGCGAATCCGGCGTCACCAGCGTCTCCTCGAATGCGGCGATGGCATCGGTGACCATGTCGATGTTGATGTCGTCGTCGCCGAACACGCGTTTGAACTCGGCCCGGTAGGCGGGAATGGAACGCAGCACGTCCACCGCCAACTCGTGCGTGAACGCCATTTCGCCTGGATTGGCGATCGGACCGCCGGCCTGTTCCTTCAGGTCACGCGCACGTCCGTCCCAGAACTGCGCCACGTTGAGGCTGGAGTTGAGCACGGTGGGCGCGTTGATCGGGCCTTGCTGCCAGTTGTGTCCGATGGAGGTCGGCAGGTTGTCGGAACCGCCCATGGACAGGTTGTGACAGGAGTTGCAGGAGATGAAACCGGAGCGCGACAGGCGCGGGTCGAAATACAACTTCTTGCCCAGTTCCACCATGGCCAGGCTCTTCGGCTTGTGCGGCTGTATGGGTTGCACGGGTTCGTTGACATACGCCAGGGTGGCGGCGGCGGGCACGGTGACGGCGAACAATGCGACGACGAGAGTACGCAACTTCATGGTCCAGGCTCCTTGTCAGATGGAAAGCGGCTCAAATCCGGCGGATAGTTTTTCTCGGTCCAGATTTAAACCAGATATAAGTGTCCGTTGATATTTTGACCCAGGTCAAGCGGGCCGCAGTGACAATCCAAAATTCGAATGGACATCATCGACATGATTCATTGGAGTGATGAAACGCCAACCCCTAAGCTAACGCCATCGTTAACCCAACCCCGAGGATCCGATCATGCAGCCCCAAGCATCACCTGCCTGCCCACCCTCCCCTGTCATGGCCGAAGACACGCAGAAAGCCCAGTGTGCCGCGCAACGGTGGGCACTGTTGAAACAGTCGGCCGTTTGATCCGCGCGCTGGCCGTGGCGGCCGGTGGCGCCGGATAATGCAATGCATCCGCCGATACCGCTGCGCCCATGGACTCGCTCGAACAGATGTTGCAGGACATCCGCCTGGAAGCGGAGATCACCGCGCCATACACCGGTCGCGGCCATATCGACGCGCGCGTGCTGGAGGCGATGGCGCAGGTGCCGCGGGAGCGCTTCGTGCCCGCGCAGTTGCGCCACCGCGCCCATGAGAACGGGCCGTTGCCGATCGGCCACGGCCAGACCATCTCGCAACCGTTCATCGTCGCGCTGATGACCGACCTGCTGGCGACCCGCCCGCAGCATCGGGTGCTGGAGGTCGGCACCGGCTCCGGCTATCAGGCCGCCATCCTGGCGCATCTGGTCGAGCGCGTGTACGGCCTGGAGATCGTGCCGGAGCTGGCGCGCGAGGCCGCAGCGCGACTGCGCGCATTGGGCTATGCCAACGTCGAGGTGCACACGGCGGACGGCCATGACGGCCTGGCCGAACACGCGCCTTATGACGGCATCCTGATCGCGGCGGCGACACCGCGGGTGCCGCCGGCGCTGCTGGCGCAGCTCAAACCCGGCGGCCGTCTGGTGGCACCGCTCGGTCAGCCGGGCTGGTCGCAGACGTTGACGCTGCTGGAAAAACGCGCCGACGGCGGCTGCAACCGGCGCGATGTGCTGGATGTGGTGTTCGTGCCGCTGACCGGCGGAGGCGACGCGGTGGAGTAAGCAAGCGCGGCATCAAGCGCCGCCGTTCGTGGTTCAATCCATGCCTTGCCGGCGGCATCGCCGGCACCCCCTCCGGTCCACACACCCATGCTGCTCAAATCCATAGGCAAGTACGTCCTCACCGGCCTGATCACCATGCTGCCGGTGATCCTCACCTTGTATCTGCTGTACTGGCTGGCGGTGTCGGCGGAAACCCTGCTCGGCGAGCTGATCCCGAGCGGCATCTACGTGCCCGGCATGGGCGTGGTCACCGCCCTGCTGGCGGCATTCACGGTCGGTGTGCTGATGCACACCCTGACGGTGCAACGCCTGTTCACGAAGGGAGAGCGCATCTTCTACCGCCTGCCGCTGGTGAAGTCGGTGTACTCGGCGATGCGCGACTTCATGGATTACTTCTCGCCCACGCGCAAGCGCGAGTTCGAGCAGGTGGTCACGGTCACGCTGGGCGAGACCGGCATGCGCCTGATCGGCTTCGTCACCCAGGCACTGCCGGACCAGATGCCGGACGCCCTGCAGGACGACAGCGACAGCATCCTGGTGTATCTGCCCATGAGCTACATGATCGGCGGCTACGCCGTATTGGTGCCGCGGCATCGGGTGCGCCCGCTCAACATCGGCATGGAGGATGCCATGCGTCTGGTGCTCACCGCCGGCATCACCGGCACCTCGACACGCGCCTGAGTCGCCCGCGACCTCAGCGTTCGCCCGCAGCAAGGCCGGCAAACAGCCGCGCGGCGTTGTCATGCAACAGGTTGGTGCGCAGCGGTTCGGGAAGGTCGTCGGTCCAGGTGCGGATGCGCGCCACGACCTCGCCGTAATGGCGCCAGCGATTGACGCTGAAGGCGTCGACGCCGACCACGAAACGCTCGGCATGGCGCTCGAACAGCGCACGCCACTGCGGCAACAGCACGCCGTCCGGAGCGATGCGTTCATCGCGCACCGACGTGTCGATCCACAACCGTTCGCCATGCTTCTCCAGCATCGCATCGAGCAGGTCCGGCACCGGAAACGTGCCCAGGTGGGCCCACAACACCCGTACCTCCGGTGCGAGCGCGAAGGCTTGGTCGATCACCTCGGCATCGCCATGGATCAGCAGGACCAGGCCGCGCTCGGCCGCGAGCCGAACCAGCCGGGCGAACACCGGACTGCCGGCATCGCGGGCAAACAGGTGCAACTCACCGAGTCCGACCCAAGGTCCAGCCTGCAGCCATTGTGTCACCTGCTCCGGCAGGCGTTCATCATGCATCCAGGTCAGCTTGGCCAGCGGCGTCGCATAGACGCCGAGCAGGGGCAGCACCCGATCCGGTGCGTATTCATGCAGCGTCAGCGCCAGCATCGGCGGCACGCTGGCCACCGCGATGCGCTGCACACCGGCCGCGTCCAGCGTGGCGACGATGCCGGCCGGCGCGAACACCGCCGCATCCTCGGCGCTGTAATGCGAATGGGCGTCGATGATAGGGGCGGGTCCGGCAGCGCCCACACTGCCGGGTAGCAGTACCACGGCGGCAACCAACGCCAGCGCCGCGCGCACGCCCACAGCGCCCCTCATCCCAGATAACGCGCCATCACGCCCAGCGCGCTGGTGATCAGCCCCAGCGTCAGATTGGTGGCGACGATGCGGCGGATCGCGTTCTGCGCCGCCGCCGCCGCGGCCAGATCACCGGCGGCGAGCGCGGTGCGCATGCGTCCCCAGGGCTGGAAATACAGATACGCATACAGCACGGCCATGATCCAGCCAAGCGCAAGCATGGTCAGCACCGCATGGGAGCCCTGACCCACCCCGCTGGCCATCAGGGCGTGCCCGCTCAGCAGCAGGGTCAGCACGAACAGCCAGACCAGATTGAAGAAGCGCGTAAACACCCGCTGCCACAGCGCAAGCCGCAGCGGCGGCTCCAGTTCCATCGCGCTGGGACGCAACACCACATGCGCGAACAACATGCCGCCCACCCAGCCGATGGCGGCGAGCAGATGCAACACCAGTAACAGGGGAATCCATGCGGTCATCGGTCACTCCAGTCGGACGAAGAAACGTCACCTTGCCGCAACCGGCCGGTGCAGGCAAGCACGCGTCACGGCGTGATCGGATTGCCGTTCACGTCGATATCGTCGCCGGTGTATTCCGGTATGGTCAGGTGGCACTTGAACACCACGCGTTCACCGCGCTGCGCACGCTGCTCGACGATAGCGCGGCCGGCCTGTTCGCAGGCCACCGGATCGCTGAAGTAACGCGTGGTCAGGATCTGCTGGCGGCCATCGGCCAGTACCAGCCACAGCAACAGCACGAAAGCGTTCATGACCCCGTGGCGCCGGCGGAAGGAAGAACCGCGAAGAGGCCAGCCGGACCTGGAAAGCTGGCAGGTTGGATTGATTTGGTCGGGGCGAGAAGATTCGAACTTCCGACCCCCTGCACCCCATGCAGGTGCGCTACCAGGCTGCGCTACGCCCCGACGAGCCGCGCATTATATGGGCTCGCACTGGTCACGTAAACACGACCGGCCATCACGCCTGCGTGGGCAACGGCAAACGCTCCATCAAGTAGCACAGGCAATCCTGACGGATGACGCGCTCGTCGCGGGTCAGCATCGCCGGCATCAACGGCCTGGCGAGGCGTATCAGGCCGTCACGCCGCGAGAACAGCCGGTGCGCCACCTCGGCGCCGTGCTCGTCCTGGGCCTCCAGCATGGCCGCCGCGCGGACGCGGGCCAACACGGTGCCGGCGTCGATCTCGCGGAAGTTGTAGTGTTCCAGCTCGGGCGGAAACTCGATGTCCCGGCCGCATGCGCCAAAGCCGAACGTGCACTGTTCCGGCACCCGAACCGTGGCTACAGTATGAAACAGGTCGAGGTCATGCGGCGCGATCGGATGTTGGGGGAATTCCGACAGACGCAGGCAGGACTCGATGAAATCGACGGCATGCTCCACCCCCCTGGCCACCCCCGGCTTGCCGCACTCCAGCGTCACCGCCGGACACAGCTCGGCAAACGCCGCAGACTGCACGCCCAGCGGGCGGGTGAAGAAGACCACCGTACGCGAGAACAAGGTCGCCAGGCGCAGGGACGGACGATCGAGGCGATTGACGCAGGCGTAGTGCGGATTGAGTCCGGTGTTGTTGTGCACGTCGATGCTGGCGAAAACGCCGCGCGCGCGCATCTCCGCCACGACCTGCCGGGCCATGGCATGCTCGGGCCGGCCGTCGTCCGCCGCGCCCGGCCAGATGCGGTTGTAGTCGGGTTGCTCATCCAGGCGCCGGACGCCGGCACGCGCGGCGGCGACGTTGCCGATGAACAGCGACAATGCGCGCGGCAGGCCCGCCTCGGCATACTTGCGCAACAACGCCTGCACCGCCAGCCAGCCGGTATCCTCGTTACCGTGCAGTAGCACTGATACGAACAGCGGCGCCGGGCGGCGTCCGGCAAGATGCAACAGGGTCGGACCCGGCAGCAGGTCTGCCAGTTCACCGGCCGATGCACGCAACAGACCGTCCGGCAGCGCATCGGCGATGGTCAACATCACGGGTCCCATTCATGCACCGGCGCACCGGCGCGCTGGTTTTCCAGGTAGTCCAGCATCAGCGCGCGCGCATCACCGTCGTGCCGCCGCCAGGCGCGCAGTTGCCAGGCGGCGCCGGTCTGACCCGATGCCACGCGCAATGCGATGATGATCAGATAGCGTTCGATCTCAGCCTCGTCCAGTCCGAGCGCGCGCAACCCGTCGCGCGCCATGGGCAGGCAACGCGAGCTTATCAGTTCGCCAGCCGGGTATTCGACGCCGTCCAACCAGCGCAGGCGCGCGTCGAGACCGTCGCGCGCGGCACGATAGAAATTGTCCCGTGCCGCGCTGAACGGCAGGCCCTGATTCGCCGCCATGGGCAGGCAGGCGAGCGCGTGAGTGAGGCCGAAGTTGAACGCCGCATCGGCCACCATGTCCACCAGCGTCGGCCCGGCGGGCAGCACCCGCTGTTCCAGGCGCAGGTGCAAAACGCCCTCATCGTCACAACCGATCAGCGGCCGCACCCAGCGCCAGATGCAGCCATTGTGCAGGCGCACATGGGGAAAAACCTGCGTGGCAGCATCGGGCGTGACCGGCAGCAGCACCGGAAACAGGCGCAGGTTCTGCTCGAACAACTGCATCACGTCATCGCCGACGTAACCCAGTCCCAGCCCCACCCGCCGTACCGCGGCGTCGGCCAGACCGGCGTAGCCGCCGAGCTCGATGGCCTGTTCGAACAATGGCACCCGAGTCTCCCGCCACAAGCGCTTGCCGAACAGCAGCGGCGAATTCCCGGCCGCGGCCAACAGTGGCGCGGCGGCGATGACGGCAGCATCGTAGTGGCGAGCAGCCTGCGCATAGGGTATCTGCAAGTGCAATTGGAACGATGTGGTGGCCGCCTCCAGCATGACATCCCGCCGTTGCAGGATCAGCCGGTCCTGGCCGGCGATATCGACCTGCACGGGCACGCCGCCGCGCTGACGCAGCACCTGCCGGTTCAGTGCGGCATAACGGTTGAGCGCCGACATGTTGGCGGTACATAGATCGGCTGCGCGCAGGGTCGGCAGGATGCCGATGCTCGCCAACGACGTATCCATCGCATGCGCCACCTGCTGGCAGGCGCGCCAGATGCGTGCCAGCGCAGCCGCCAGCGCGTCGAGCATGCCCGGCCCGGCATCCAGGGGCGGCGCGTTCAGCTCGACGTTGAAGCGCGACAGTTCCGGCACCACCTGCGCGTCACCCAGCAGGCGCAGAAAGGCGTCATTGACCGCGTGGGGCACAGCGTGATGATCGACCAGCCACGCCTCCAGCTCGAAGCCGATGCGCACGCGTTGGTCGGCGAACGCTCCGGAGCGCGCCTGCGCCAGCAGATCGGCAGTTTCCGCCTTCAGGCAACGTGCGAAACGTTGGAAATCCGCCGCGGTGAACCTGACGCTGCCAATCTCCTGGCCCATGGAGCGGTCACCTGGCTGGGACGCGCCTGGCCGGGCCTCGCACCGTCAGGCCGGCCGGCCCGTTCTGAGCAGCGCGATGATCTCGCCGAGCTCGCGTTTCAGGTCACCCGGCGCCATCGCCGGCGCCGTCTGCGCCGCCGGTGCGTCCTCCGCGGGCGATGGCTCCGCCGCCTCACCGCTCTCCGCCAGCAGCCGGTTGCGCGCCCCGCTGATGGTGAAGCCCTGCTCGTACAGCAGTTCGCGTATCCGGCGGATCAGCATGACTTCGTGATGCTGATAGTAGCGGCGGTTACCCCGCCGCTTGACCGGCTTGAGCTGGGTGAATTCCTGTTCCCAATAGCGCAGCACGTGCGGCTTCACCCCGCACAGCTCACCCACCTCGCCGATGGTGAAGTAGCGCTTGGGTGGAATCGGCGGCAGTTCAGCGCTCGGCGGGTGTTCCGACATGAGCTTCTTCCACCAACGCCTTCAGCTTCTGGCTGGCATGGAAGGTCACCACGCGCCGCGCGGTGATGGGCATTTCCTCGCCGGTCTTGGGGTTGCGTCCCGGCCGCTGCGGTTTGTCCCGCAACTGAAAGTTGCCGAAGCCGGAGAGTTTGACGCTGGAACCGTTGGCCAGCGCGGTACGCACCTCCTCGAAGAAGGTCTCGACCATATCCTTCGCCTCGCGCTTGTTGAGGCCCACCTTCTCGAACAACAGATTGGCCAGTTCGGCCTTGGTCAGGGTCATGCGGGTTCGGCTCCCTAGTACTGCACCGTGTCAACCGCGCAACGCAGCGCCATGGTCCTTGACCAAGGTCTCGACCACCTGCGCCACCGCCGCATCGATTTCCGCTTCTATAAGCGTTTTCTCAGTATGTTGTAACAACATATTGAAAGCAAGGCTTTTTTTGCCTGGGTCCACGCCCGCGCCCTGATACACGTCGAAGCATGAGATATGGGACAGCAGGGGCGGTCTGGCGGCTTCCACGCTGGCCAGCAGCGCTGCCAGCGCAACGTCGGCATCGACCACGATGGCGATGTCGCGACGCACCGCAGGGAAGCGCGGCATGCCTCGATACCGGGGCGCGGCGCGCCGGCGCAACGCTTCGAGGTCGAGTTCGCACAGCACGGGCACACGGGTGAAACCGTGACGCTGCGCCAGCGCCGGGTGCAGCGCACCGATCCAGCCGATGTCCGCGTCCGCCAAACGGATGCGCGCGCAACGACCGGGGTGCAGTGCAGGATGGCTGTCGCGCCGGAACTCAGGGCTGAACGGGTGCACCAGCGCTTCCACGTCACTGCGCAAGTCGAAGAAATCGACCTCGCGCGCGCGTTCGCCCCACTGCTCGGTGTGGGCGTCGCCATAGGCGAGCATCGCCAGGCGCAACGGCTGCTGATCGGCCTCGGCGCCGAGGAAGGCACGCCCGACCTCGAACAGGCGCAGGCGATCCTGGCCGTGGTTGAGATTGTGGCGCAACGTCTGCACCAGGCCGGGCAGCAAGGATCCACGCATCACGCCCAAATGGCTGGCGATGGGGTTGAGTAACGGCAACGGATCACCTTGGTGGCGGAATTCGCGATCGAGCGCCTCCGCAACGAAACTGTAGGTGATGACTTCCTGGTAACCGCGCGCCACCATCAAATTTTTGATCTCGTGCACATTGCGTTCACCCTCGCCGGTCGGCGCCATGACGTGTTCACCACGCAGGGACGTGGCCGGCAGTGCGTCGTAGCCGTGCACGCGCGCGATCTCCTCGATCAGGTCGACCTCCAGCACGATGTCGAAGCGATGGCTGGGGGGGGTGATCCGCGCGCCGCCATCGGCGCCGATGTCGACGGACATGCCCAGCCGGCGCAGCACGTCGAACATGCGTTCGTCGCTCAGATCGAAGCCGAGCAGTCGGCGGGCGCGCGCCGGTCGGAACGCTACCGGCGCGCGCGCCGGCACGCCAAGTCCCGCCTCCAGCAGCGGCCCGCAGCGGCCGCCGCAGATGTCCAGGATCAGGCGGGTGGCCCGCTCCATGGCCTGGCGCGGCAGATCCGGATCGACACCGCGTTCGAATCGGTGCGCGGAATCGGTGGCCAGCGCATGGCGGCGTGCCCGCCCGGCGATGGCATCGGGCGTGAAATGCGCCGCCTCCAGGAACAGATCCTGCGTGGCCTCGCCCACCGCGCTGGCGGCCCCACCCATGATGCCGGCCAGTGCGAGCGGCCCGCTGTCGTCGGCGATCACCAGTTCATCGGCATCCAGGGTGATGTCCTGATCGTTGAGCAGACGCAGCTGCTCGCCCGGTCGGGCCATGCGCGCACGCACCGGGCCGGTCAGGCGGGTCAGATCGAAGGCGTGCATGGGCTGGCCCAGCTCCAGCAACACGTAATTGGTGACGTCGACCACCGGATGGATCGCGCGCAGACCGCTGCGTTCCAGCCGCTGCACCAGCCAGCGCGGCGTGGTCGCGCGCGCATCGATGCCACGAATGACGCGGCCGCAGTAACGCGGGCAGGCGTCCGGGGCCTCGATCACCACCGCCCGCTCGTCCGCCACGCTCGGTGCCACCGGCGCGCAGTCCAGTGGCGTCAACGGCGCACCGGTGAGCGCCGCCACCTCCCGCGCGATGCCGGCGATGGACAAACAATCGCCGCGGTTGGGCGTGAGCTTCAACGTGATGCGCCGATCGTCCAGCGCCATCCAGGCGCGCAGATCGGCGCCGACCGGCGCGTCGGCCGGCAATTCCATGATGCCGTCGGCCGACGCGGCCAGCCCCAGTTCGCGCGCCGAGCACAGCATGCCGAATGATTCCACGCCGCGTACCTTGGCTTGGCTGATGGCCATGTCCGGCAGTTGCGCACCGACCAGGGCACAGGCGGTCTTCAGGCCGGCACGCGCGTTACCGGCGCCGCACACGATGGTCAATGGTGCCGCCGCGCCGACCGCCACCTGACAAACTTGCAGGCGGTCGGCATCCGGGTGTTTGCCCGCGCTCAGGATCTGGCCGACGACGACGCCAGTGAACGGCGGCGCAACCGGCTCGATGGCCTCGACTTCGAGACCGGCCATGGTCAGCAGATGGCCGAGTGCGCGCGTATCCAACGGCGGATCGACCCGTTCACGCAGCCAGGATTCGGAGAATTGCATCGGGTTTCCTTTCGTTGTCGTCGCGCTGCCGCTGACGGCGCTCAGGCGAACTGGCGCAGGAAGCGCATGTCGTTCTCGAAGAACAGGCGCAGATCGTCGACGCCGTAGCGCAACATCGCCAGACGTTCCACCCCCAGCCCGAAGGCGAAGCCCTGATAGCGCTCGGCATCGATGCCGACGTGGCCGAACACGTTGGGATGCACCATGCCGCAGCCGAGCACTTCCAGCCAGCCGGTGTGCGAACACACGCGGCAACCGTCGCCACCGCAGATCACACAGGCGATGTCCATCTCGGCCGACGGCTCGGTGAACGGAAAGAACGACGGCCGGAAGCGCACGGCGAGGTTGTCCCGTTCGAAGAAGCGCGCCATGAAATCGGCCAGCACGCCCTTGAGATCGGCGAAGGACACCGTCTCGTCCACCCACAGACCCTCGACCTGGTGGAACATCGGCGTGTGCGTGACATCGGAGTCGCACCGATACACGCGGCCGGGTGCAATGATGCGGATCGGCGGCGGGGTCTGCTGCATGTAGCGCACCTGCACCGGCGACGTGTGAGTGCGCAGCAGCCTGCCGCCGTCGCTCGCGCCGTCGCCGGCGAGGTAGAAGGTGTCGTGCATCGCCCGGGCCGGGTGGTTCTCCGGTATGTTGAGCGCGGTGAAATTGTGGAAGTCGGTCTCGATTTCCGGGCCGTCGGCGACGGCGAAACCGATCGACGCGAACAGCCGTTCGATGCGCGCCAGCGTACGGGTGACCGGATGCAGGCCGCCCGGCGCGTCACCACGCCCGGGCAACGTGACGTCGATCGACTCGGCGGCGAGCTGACGTTCCAGCGCTTCCTGCTGCAACGCCTCGCGACGGGCCTTCAGCAACGCCTCGACCTGCTCCTTGACCTCGTTGATGCGCGCTCCCTGCTGTTTGCGCGCCTCGACCGGCAGCGCAGCCAGCCCCTTCACCAGCGCGGTGATGGCGCCGCTCTTACCCAGATAGCGCGCCTTCACCTGGTCCAGCACGGGCAGGCTGGTCACGGCGGCGAACTCGCGCGTGGCATCGGTCAGAATTTCCTCGAGGTTCATGGCGCAACCCACTGTAACAAAAAGAAAAGGGAGGCCTGTACAGGCCTCCCCGGCGCGGTGACGCGGAGGCTCAGGCAGCCAGGCTGGCCTTGGCCTGCTCGGCGATGCGGGCGAACGCAGCCTGATCGAACACTGCCATGTCCGCGAGCACCTTGCGGTCGATGTCGATACTGGCCTTCTTCAGGCCGTTCATGAACTGGCTGTAGTTCATGTCGATACCCATCTCACGCACGGCGGCATTGATGCGGGCGATCCACAGCTGGCGGAACTGGCGCTTGCGCTGACGACGGTCACGGTAGGCATACTGCGCCGCCTTCATCACCGCTTCGTTGGCGACGCGGAATACGTTCTTGCGGCGGCCACGGAAACCCTTGGCCGCGTCGAGTACTTTCTTGTGGCTGGCGCGGGCGGTTACACCACGTTTGACGCGAGGCATGTGCGAGCTCCTTTATGCGTAGGGCATCATGTCACGCACGTGACCGATGTCGGAGGGGTTGACGTCGGACATGCCGCGCAGCTGGCGCTTGCGCTTGGTCGTCTTCTTGGTGAGGATGTGGCGCATGTAGGCGGACGAGCGCTTGATGCTGCCGCTGCCGCGCACGCGGAAGCGCTTGGCGGCCCCGCTCTTGGTCTTCATCTTGGGCATGATGGCTCCAGTTTTTCGATGCCGCCGGGCGGTTCCCACCGGGAACGCTTGACCGGCCTGGCGGCACTTGTCGGCACCGGGTATTACATGGAGGCCCGTGCCCGCCTCCGGATTCGATCGTCGTCCCCGACTTCAACTTCGCCGGGTCATTTCCGCTTCTTCGGCGCCAGCACCATGATCATCTGACGCCCTTCCAGCTTGGGAAACTGCTCCACCGTCGCGTGCTCGGCGAGATCCGTCTCGACACGCTTGAGCAGGTCCAGGCCGAACTCCTGGTGGGCCATCTCACGCCCGCGAAAGCGCAGCGTCACCTTGGCCTTGTCGCCTTCGCCGAGAAAACGCACCAGGTTGCGCAGCTTGACCTGATAGTCGTTTTCGTCGGTGCCGGGTCGGAATTTCACTTCCTTGATCTGGATCTGCTTCTGCTTGAGCTTGGCCTCATGCTGCTTCTTGCTCTCCTGGTACTTGTATTTGCCGTAATCCATGATGCGGCAAACCGGCGGCTGCGCCTGCGGCGCAATCTCCACCAGATCCAGGTCGGCGTCTTCCGCCTTGACCAACGCTTCACGCAGACTGACGATGCCCAGCTGCTCGCCATCCACACCCACCAGTCGGACCGGCGAAACGTCGATTTCGCCGTTGATCCGGGGTTCCTTGTCCTGTGCTATCTCAAGCCCCTTGAAAAAACGAGGAGCCGACCAGCTTCGTCGGCTCCTCAGGTTGTCTCTACTCGCTCCCCCGCAGCAAGGCCAGGAACCCGTCCAAGTCCATCTGCCCGAGATCCTCGCCACCGCGCTTGCGCACCGCAACCTTGCGTTCCTGACGTTCCTTTTCACCCAGGATCAATTGGAAGGGCACGCGCTGCATCGAGTGCTCACGGATTTTATAGGTGATCTTCTCGTTTCTCAAGTCGGAGACGACGCGAACGCCCTGTTTCTTCAGGGCCAGCGTGACCTCGCGCGCATAGTCGGCCTGCGCGTCGGTGATGTTCATCACCACCACCTGCACCGGCGCCAGCCACACCGGGAAATTGCCGGCGTAATGCTCGATGAGGATGCCGACGAAGCGTTCCAGCGAGCCGAACAGCGCACGGTGCAGCATCACCGGGCGCTTGTGGCTGTTGTCGGCATCCACGTAGTGAATGTCGAAACGTTCCGGCAGGTTCATGTCCACCTGCAGCGTGCCGCACTGCCAGTCGCGGCCGATGGCGTCGCGCAGCACGAATTCCAGCTTGGGCCCGTAGAACGCCCCTTCGCCCGGGAACAGCGTGTAAGCCATGCCCATGTGCTCGAGCGCGCTGGCCAGGGCACCTTCCAACTTGTCCCAGACCGCGTCGGAACCGATGCGGTTGTCCGGGCGGGTGGACAGCTTGATGCGCACGTCGTCGAAACCGAAGTCCTTGTAGATGTCCAGGATCAGTGCCACCACGTCCTTGCACTCCTGCTCCATCTGTTCCTCGGTGCAGAAGATGTGCGCGTCGTCCTGGGTGAAATGGCGTACGCGCAGCAGACCGTGCAACGCGCCGGAGGGTTCGTAGCGATGCACCTTGCCGAATTCGGCCATGCGGATGGGCAGGTCACGATAGCTCTTGATGCCTTGCGCGTACATCGACACCGCACCGGGGCAGTTCATCGGCTTCAACGCGAACACACGCTCGTCCTCGGTCTGCGTGGTGAACATGTGCTCGCGGTAGTTGAACCAGTGCCCGGACAGTTCCCACAGACCGCGGTCCATCACGTCCGGGGTGTTCACTTCCTCGTAGCCGGCCTCGGCCTGGCGGCGGCGCATGTAGTTGATCAGATCCTGGAACAGGCTCCAACCCTTGGCATGCCAGAACACCGCGCCCGGCGCGTTATCCTGGAAGTGGAACAGATCGAGCTGCTGGCCCAGCTTGCGGTGGTCGCGCTTCTCAGCTTCTTCCAGACGGTGCAGGTAGGCGGCGAGATCGTCCTTGTGCGCCCAGGCAGTGCCGTAGATGCGCTGCAACATCTCGTTGCGGGAGTCGCCGCGCCAGTAGGCACCCGCCACCTTCATCAGCTTGAACACCTTGAGCTTGCCGGTGGACGGCACGTGCGGACCGCGGCACAGATCGACGAAGTCGCCCTCGCGATACAGCGAGATGGTCTGGCCGGCTGGAATGGAAGCAATGATCTCGGCCTTGTAATGCTCGCCGATTGATTTGAAGAAGCTCACCGCCTGGTCGCGATCCCATTCCTCGCGGCTGACCGGGATGTCCTTCTTCGCCAGTTCCATCATGCGCTTTTCGATTGCCGCCAGGTCTTCCGGCGTGAATGGGCGCTTGTAGGCGAAATCGTAGTAGAAGCCATCGTCGATCACCGGGCCGATAGTCACCTGCGCGTCCGGGAACAGTTCCTTCACCGCATAGGCAAGCAGGTGGGCGGTGGAGTGGCGGATCAGATCCAGACCGTCGGCATCCTTGTCGGTGACGATGGCCAGGCGTGCATCCCGGTCGATGCGGTAGGAGGTGTCCACCAGCGTGCCATCCACCTTGCCGGCCAGCGCCGCCTTGGCCAGGCCGGGACCGATGCTGGCCGCCACCTCGGCGACCGTCACCGGGTGATCGAAAACGCGTTGCGAACCGTCGGGCAAGGTGATCTGGGGCATGGTGCGCTCCGGTAATCCTGCGAAAGATGATGCAATGGGTCGAAGGCAAAAAAAAAGTGCGGGCGGGCCGCACTTTTCTTCAGGTCAAGACGAGAACGGGCTCAAGCCGCCGGGGCGATCCGATGGATCGTGCGAGTTCGAAAAACCGTCATCTCGAAAATCCCGTGAGTTGGTAGGCGCGATTGGACTCGAACCAACGACCCCCACCATGTCAAGGTGGTGC